>CAJOLR010000036.1 GCA_905235565.1 uncultured Bacteroidaceae bacterium
GCGCAGCCTATATTCAAAGCGCAGATTTAAATTAGTGCAAGCCGAGAGGAGAAAAAAGGAACTTGTTCATTTTTTATCCCGAGGCGCAGCCTATATTCATAAAATACTACAAAAGAGCCACGGATAATATCCGTAAAAAAGGTAACTTTGCACTTACAAAACAAAACTGATTATGGCAGAGAATACTGTAACTGAAAACAGCGAGAAAAAAAGTCTGAACTTCATTGAGGAGATGGTCGAAAAGGATCTGGCCCAAGGCAAGAACGGAGGCCGTGTACAGACCCGTTTCCCGCCGGAACCCAACGGTTACCTTCATATAGGTCATGCCAAAGCCATCTGTCTGGATTTCGGAATGGCCGAAAAGCACGGTGGCATATGCAACCTGCGTTTTGATGACACAAACCCCACCAAGGAGGATACAGAATACGTGGATGCCATCAAGGAGGATATCCAGTGGCTGGGATTCCACTGGGAGAATGAATTCTACGCATCTGACTATTTCCAGCAGCTGTGGGATTTTGCAGTTGACCTTATAAAAGAGGGTAAGGCATATATTGACGAGCAGAACCAGGAAACCATCCTTTTACAGAAAGGTACCCCCACCCAGCCCGGAATAAACAGCCCCTACCGCGACCGCCCTGTACAGGAAAACCTTGACCTCTTCTACAAGATGAACAGCGGTGAGCTTGAAGAGGGCTCAATGGTGCTCCGTGCCAAGATAGACATGGCTCATAACAACATGCTGTTCCGCGACCCCATAATATATCGCATAGTCAAGACTCCGCACCACCGCACAGGTACCAAGTGGAAAGCCTATCCAATGTATGACTTTGCCCATGGTCAAAGCGACTTTTTTGAGGGTGTCACCCACTCTCTTTGCACATTGGAGTTTGTTCCTCACCGTCCCCTCTATGACCTGTTCATAGACTGGCTCAAGAAGGGACAGGACCTTGATGACAACCGTCCGCGCCAGACTGAGTTCAACAAGCTGAACCTCAACTACACGCTTTTAAGTAAGCGCAACCTGCTGGCTCTTGTACAGAACGGAATGGTTTCCGGTTGGGATGATCCACGTATGCCCACCATCTGCGGCTATCGTCGCCGTGGTTATACCCCCGAGTCCATACGAATGTTCGTAGACCGTATCGGATACACCAAGTTTGACGCTCTCAACGATATGGCTCTCATGGAATCCGCTATCCGTGAGGACTTGAACCGCCGTGCCACCAGGGTTTCGGCCGTAATCAACCCGGTAAAACTGATAGTGACAAACTACCCGGATGGTAAGACCGAAGAACTTGAGGCCATCAACAATCCGGAAGATCCTGAAGCCGGCACACACAAGATCACATTCAGCCGCGAGCTATGGATAGAGCGTGAAGACTTCATGGAGGATGCTCCGGCCAAGTATTTCAGACTTAGTCAAGGTCGTGAAGTACGTCTCAAGAGCTCCTATATCGTTCTCTGCACCGGATGTAAGAAGGCAGCCGACGGAACCGTCGAAGAGGTTTACTGTGAATATGTGCCCAACACCAAGACTGGAGAGTCAGACTGTAACCGCAAGTGCAAGGGCACTATCCATTGGGTAAGTGCAGCCCACGCCGTCAAGGCCGAGGTCCGTCTCTACGACCGTCTCTGGAAGGTTGAGAATCCACGCGACGAACTGGCCCGTCTGCGTGAGGAGGGAATGGATACCATCGATGCCCTCAAGCAGATGAAGAACCCCGACTCTCTTAAGATACGTGAGAACTGTTACGTTGAGAAATTCCTGGCCGATACCAAGCCCATGGACCACTTCCAGTTCCAGCGTATAGGCTATTTCTGCACAGACAAGGATTCCACTCCGGAGCATCTGATCTTCAACCGTACCGTATCACTCAAGGATACCTGGAGTAAGGTTAAGGACAAAGCATAACCACCAGTCAGGATATGAAGGACGATTCGGCATCATATTATGACAGTCAGGAGTTTACAGACCTTCTGGCCTCATATGAGAATATGATGTCCGAAGGCGGATCAGTATATTTTGACAGTATGGATATTGCCAATATCGCCGAGTACTACGCCATATCAGGTGATCTTGAAAAATCCGATGCAGCTGTAGAATACGGCCTGAATCTCCATCCTTCTGACCCCGACATACTGATTGCAAAAGCCAACAATCTCCTTTTGCGCGGTCATAGGGAGGAGGCTGCAGTCATAGCCGAATCCATCGATGATCCGGACAATCAGGAACTCCTGTATCTGAAAGGCGAGCTTGCCATTGCAGCCGAAGACCCTGACACCGCAGACTTCTACTTTACCCAGGCAGTCGAGCTCAGCGACAATGATCCGGGTATGCTCAATGACATCATTGTCAAATTCATGGACAGCCGCCACTTTGACCTTTGTCAGAAATGGCTGGATCAGGCTCTTTTACAGTCACCTGACTCACGTAACTTCATAGAACTGCAGGCAGACCTGTTCTTTGACACCGGCCAGTCTGACAGTGCCATAGAATGGTACAACCACCTGTTGGACGAGTTCGCATATGACACATACTACTGGGAACAGCTGGGCAGGATCTATTATGAAAAGAACAACTATCCTAAGGCCAAGGAGTGTTTCGAATTCATAGAGGCCATTGAGCCCTCATTTACATCGGCACATATGATGAAGGCCGGATGCCTGTTCAACATGGAGCAATGGGCTGAGGCGTTCAAGATATACAAATCACTTCTGGATGAAGATCAGGACTCATATACCCTGCTCTATTATTGCGGCCGATGTCTATATGAGCAAGGCATTTACGATGACGCGCTCTCATATCTGACACGCTCACATGAGATGCTCATGCTTGACCCTGACGTTCCGCAAGAGTTATACACTGAACTCTATTACATTATGGCCAGCTGCTACTTCAGGAACGGGAACAATGACCAGGCCAGAACCTTTTTGTATGAAGGTCTGGCGATAGACCCCGATGACCAGGACCTAAGGGAGCTTGCCATTAAGATACTCCCCGAAGACGAAGCCATCATGTTTTCGGACGACAACACTACTCAAAACTGAATCTTAGACAGATTGTAAGAAAGATGAATAAATACCTGATTGTATTCTTTATCTCCATGGTCCCGCTGATCGAGTTGCGTGGTGCCATACCTTATGCCGTAGGGTTCGATCTGCCTATCGTACCTTCAATCTTAGTGGCATTGCTGGGCAATATGCTCCCCGTCCCGTTCATATTCCTGTTTGCCCGAAAGATACTGAACTGGGGCCAGGACAAGAAAATGATAGGAGGTTTCTGCCGATGGTGCATTGAGAAGGGAGAAAAGGGAGGACGCAAGCTGGAAACTAAAGCCGGCGTCGGACTCTATATGGCCCTGTTGCTGTTTGTTGGTATTCCTCTGCCTGGCACGGGAGCCTGGACCGGCACATTGGCCGCAAGTCTGCTTGACCTTAACTTCAGGAAGAGTATCATCTACATTCTGTTGGGACTGCTGTTAGCCGCAGCCATCATGCTGGCAGCAAGCCTTGGCGTATTCGGTGCCATATCTCTGGTCAAATAAGCCGGTCACCCCCTATTCCTTGAAATAGAGAGAGAAAGCCTCTGCCGAAATCTTGGATTTAAGACGGGACTTCATGCTCCTCAGATTGGAGCGGGATGTACACATTATATCTGCTGTAACTTCCTGATCTATACCCAGCACATTACAGAATAAGTCATCATGCATCTTAAGGTAATACGCCTCTCTCTGTCGGTCTCGCTGAATTATAATAATCATCGACTCACTGGTACAGGAACAGACAATAAGAGCGATAAATAATAATGATGCAACCTTCTTTTTCATAACACCTCAAAGTAGCGTTTTTTTGTGGAATAATAACTATATTTACACCTCTAACGCTGAATTATATGATTTTTCTGCAAACAACCATTGACCCGAAGATAATCATAAATGTAAATGATTCCATCAAGGCTGCCACAGACAGCCTGATGACACAGGTAAAAGAGGATCCCGGCACATTCATACACGACATGCTTCAGAAAGCCATTGATTTCGGTCTAAAGCTGTTGGCGGCAATTGTCATCTACTTTATCGGAGCGTGGCTGATCCGAAGGATAAAGAAAGGGCTGATCAGGTTATTTGAAAAACGCAATACGGAAACCACCCTGTCTTCATTCATAGAATCATTGGTATCCATAACCCTGACTGTCTTGCTGATAGTCATTACCATCAGTACCCTTGGCATCAACACAACATCCCTTGCCGCTCTTCTGGCTGCCGGCGGAATGGCCATAGGTATGGCATTGAGCGGCGCAGTCTCAAATTTTGCCGGTGGTCTGATGATCCTTGTATTCAAGCCATTCAAAGCCGGCGATTTCATTGAAGCTCAGGGTTACAGCGGCATCGTAAAAGAGGTATCAATAGTAAACACCAGGATTATCACACCAGACAACCGTGAGATTATAATCCCCAACGGAGCGCTGTCAAACGGCAATATCGATAACTATTCGGCCAAACCTATCCGTCGTCTGGACATAGAGTTACAAATGGCTTATGATACCGATGCCGACAAATGCATCGCAGCAATCCTATCCATCCTGAAGTCTGATTCACGTATCCTCGACTCAAATACAGAAGGTGCAGCTGAACCGATGTCAGTCATCAATTCGATGAATGACAGTACCGTAACCTTCCTGGCCCGTGTATGGGTAAAAACAACGGATTTCTGGCCGGTGAAGTATGATCTTAACAAGATGCTGTTTACTGAACTGCCCAAGCAGGGATTCGTATTTGAATACCCCCACATGAACATAACCATCGACAATTGATATGGTTATCCTGATTACCGGCATATCATCCGGATTTGGCCGAGCCATAGCCTTAAAGCTCAGTTCAAACGGGCACAAGGTATATGGTACATACCGGCACAGTTCAGAACAGATTCCAGGTGTGACCTATCTTAAGGCCGATGTCCTTGATGAAGATGCCGTAAGATCCGCCGTAAACGCAGTAATACAGGCCGAAGGCCGCATTGACGTATTCATAAACAATGCCGGAATGGGCATAGGCGGACCACTTGAGTTCATATCCATAGATGACGCCAGGCGTCAGATGGACGTAAACTTCATTGGAATGGTAAAATTCCTGAATCTGGTGGTACCCATCATGCGTAATCAGCATCAAGGCCACATAATCTGCATAAGCTCCATTGGAGGACTGATGGGGCTGCCCTACCAGGGAATGTATTCAGCAAGCAAATTCGCCACAGAGGGCTACTGTGAAGCCCTACGTCTTGAGCTCCGCCGGTTCGGGATACACGTTACCGTCATCAACCCCGGCGATTTCTCCACCGGCTTCACCGCAAGCCGCACCAAGGTATGCCCAACGGAGGCTATGACCGCCTACCCCGGTTACGCCAGGTCAATGCAGAGCATAGAAAAAGATGAAAAGACCGGTCTCAAGCCCGAGCACCTGGCCCGCCGCATCAGCCGCATATTATTGAAAAAGCACCCCCGTAACCGCTATATCATAGCCACCCCTGTACAGAAAGCCTCAGTACTGCTCAAAAGGATTCTCCCGTCCAAATGGTACGACCGCATCCTCGCCTCCTACTACAAACTATAATAAAATAAAAAAGGTCCGGAATTGCTTCAGGACCTTTTCTTTTCATTAAGCTTGCAGATCAAGCGTACATGGCAACGATAGCCTCATACAGTTCCTGCTTGCCGCTGGTCTGCTTGGGCTCGTCTACCTTCTTGCCATACTCGTAAGCCTCCTCGAAGGTCATCTTGCCCTCCTCGAACTTCTTACCCATACCGCTGTCGAATGAAGCGTAACGCTCAGCCTTCATCTTCTTGTAGGGTGACTCCTCAAGCAGCTTGGCAGCTGACTCAAGAGCGCGAGCCATAGCATCCATACCGCTGATGTGAGCGATAGCGATGTCCTCCAGGTCTGTTGAGTTACGACGTGTCTTGGCGTCGAAGTTGGTACCACCTGTGCCCAGACCACCGTTACGGATAATCTCCATCCAAGCCTGAGTGAGCTCGTAGTTGTCAATGGGGAACTGGTCGGTATCCCAGCCGTTCTGAGCGTCACCGCGGTTAGCGTCAATTGAACCGAGCATACCGGCATCAACTGCGCAAGCCAGCTCGTGCTCGAATGTGTGACCGGCCAGAGTAGCGTGGTTAACCTCGATGTTTACCTTGAAGTCCTTGTCCAGGCCGTGAGCCTTGAGGAAACCGATAACGGTCTCGGTGTCAACATCATACTGGTGCTTTGAAGGCTCGCATGGTTTAGGCTCGATCAGGAATGTACCCTTGAAACCCTTGCTGCGTGCATAGTCACGAGCCATAGTCAGCATGGTAGCCATGTGCTCTTTCTCACGCTTCTGGTCTGTGTTCAGAAGGCTCATGTAACCCTCGCGGCCGCCCCAGAACACATAGTTCTCAGCACCCAGCTCGATACCTGCATCGATAGCGTTCTTGATCTGAACGATAGCGCGTGCAACTACATCGAAATCAGGATTGGTTGAAGCACCGTTCATGTAACGCTTGTTACCGAAAACGTTGGCGGTTGACCAAAGCAGCTTGGCACCGGTCTCTTTCTGCTTCTCCTTGATATAAGCTACGATAGCCTTCATGTTAGCCTCATACTCTGCAACGTTCTTGCCCTCTGAAATCAGGTCAACATCGTGGAAGCAGAAATAAGGGATACCAAGCTTCTGCATCAGCTCGAAACCGGCATCTACTTTGTTCTTAGCAGTCTGAAGAGCGTCATCAGCCATCCAGGGGAATGACTTGGTGCCACCACCGAACTGATCTGCACCCTCTGCGCAAAGTGTGTGCCACCATGCCATTGCGAAGCGCAGCCAATCCTTCATGGTCTTGCCCATGATAACCTTGTTCTCGTCATAGTAATGGAAAGCCATCGGGTTCTTGCTGTCCTTACCCTCGAATTTGACTTTCTTCAAACCGGGAAAATACTCTTTTGCCATAATTGATATGTATTAATGAAATGTGAATAAATACTCTCTGTTGCGCCTTCCTTAACGCGAAAGGCAAAGTTACACTTATAATTCAAATTATCAACTTTCCTGAGCGCTATTTTTTAGAACTCATTCATGTACATATTCAGTATGCGCTTCCAGCGTGCATATGCCTCCTCGTATTGAGTAATGAGTTTCTTGTCGGGCTCGATGACGTTGATCTTCTCCAGTGTGGAGAATGCCTCATCATGATCCTTGTAGACGCCGGCACCCATACCTGCACCCTTGGCTGCACCTACGGAGCCATCGGTATCGTAAAGTTCGATCGTTGCGCCGGTTATACCAGCCAGAGTCTCACGGAATACAGGGTTCAGGAACATATTGGCGTTACCTGCATGTATCTTGGATATCTCCATGCCCATCTCAACCATTACATCCATACCGTACTTGAATGAGAATACTATACCCTCCTGGACGGCACGTGCCAGATGGTTACGGTTATGGATGTTAAAGTTGAATCCGTGTATGCTGCAGCCTACGTTGCGGTTGCCAAGCACACGCTCTGCACCGTTACCGAACGGAAGAACGCTAACGCCGTCCGAACCCACGGGAATACTTGAAGCTATCTTATTCATATCGCCGTATGAGAGTCCCTCCAACATAATGTTGCGGCGTGTCCAAGCGTTCAGGATACCTGTTCCGTTGATGCAGAGCAACACACCCAGACGGGTTTGCTTGTTGGTATGGTTAACGTGAGCGAAGGTATTAACTCTTGACTGCGGGTCAAAGTTGACGGCTCCGTTCACACCATAGACCACGCCCGATGTACCGGCGGTCGCTGCAATNGGCTCGAATACATTCAGCGAAAGAGCGTTATTTGGCTGGTCACCGGCACGGTAAGTAACAGGTATTCCAACCTCCAGGCCAAGTTCCTTGGCTGCTGAAACCGAAATACGTCCCTGTTCTGAGAATGTAGGTCTGATCTCAGGGATAAGAGAACGGCTGAAACCGTAATAATCCAGCAGAAAATCGGCCACATCATTCTCCTTGAAGTTCCACATCATACCCTCTGAAAGGCCTGATACTGTTGTGCAGGTGGTTCCGGTAAGACGCATGGCGATATAATCACCCGGAAGCATTATCTTGTCAATCTTCTCATAGAGTTTGGGCTCATTCTCCTTTACCCAAGCCAGCTTGGCGGCAGTGAAATTACCCGGTGAATTGAGCAGATTTGTCAGACACTGGCCCTTTCCTATCTCACGGAAAGCCTTGTCACCGTAAGGAACGGCACGTGAATCGCACCAGATGATAGCGGGACGCAAAGCCTTTCCAGCCTTGTCAACACACACCAGACCGTGCATCTGATACGAGATACCGATAGCCTCAATGTCATTGCCCTTGGCACCGGACATCTGCATGACTTTTGCGGTCACGTTCTTGAGATATGTCCACCAGTCCTCAGGTTCCTGCTCAGCCCAACCCGGGTTGACAGCCTTGATTGGAGCTTCAGAATCTGGATAAAAAGCTGACGCTACACTTTTTCCTGTCTCAATCGACACCAGGCTGGCCTTCACTGAAGAACTGCCTATGTCATAACCTAGCAGATATTTTTTCATTTCAGTTATGTTGTTTGATTGTTGAATTATTCTGTGGATAATGCAATGCGTGGCTATATATTACGGTCAAACCGTGGTAATGCACAGGAAATTCTATAATATTGTCCGGCAGATGCAGCCGTACATTGAACTTCCTGTCCCGGAGCATTCCATTGAATTCCCCCATACGCTGGCCGATAATGAAGTCTACCCCCATATCGCTTTCCCTGATATGAATGGGAATGATTGAATACTCTCCGTTTTCATAGGCATTTGTGGTTCCGTCATCCTCATAAAGGACAAATGACCCGTCGCTGCCCGTATAGCAGTCTACGGTAAGTTCATCGGCAGGACTCTCGTCCACATAATTCATGTCATTTCCGGACACAAGTATGGCTCCCGACGGAACAAACAGAGGAATACGTTCATATGGAGCCTCCGCCTCTATCTTTTGACCACCAGCATAAATGTAATCGGAATAATAATCATACCAGATATTTCCATCCGGCAGATAAACATCCCTTGAAGTTGCCCCGTATTCATAGACGGGACAAACCATAAGCGAAGGACCGAACATATACTGGTCTGATATGTCTCTTGCCTCCGGATCCTCAGGGAAATCCATCACCAGTCCGCGCATGATAGTCTTGCCTTGACTCCATGCCTGCCCTGCAAGTGAATATATGTAAGGCATCAGGCGATAGCGCATCCGGTTGTAATAAACTATCGATCTGTATGCAGGATGATTATTGGGCGCGATATTCCAAACTTCACGTAAAGGATACTGTCCGTGGGCACGGTACAGCGGACAGAACGTTCCGAACTGATACCAGCGGGTCTGGAGTTCACGCCATTCCTTAAGGTCATCTGTTTCTGTACGTGAGCGGTCATAGTAACGCTGTGCATTGGCATAACGGTTCTCTACGCAGAAACCGCCGATATCCATTGTCCAATAAGGATTGCCACAGAGTGAATAATTCATTCCTGCTGTTATCTGTGATCGCATATCCTCCCAACGGGTGCCTATGTCTCCGCTCCATGACGCCGTCGAATACCTCTGTAATCCCGCAAATCCAGAACGGGTCAACTGGAACACGCGTTTGCTTGAATCCTCCTCTATGAGACCTTCATAGATAGCCTTGGCGTTCATAAGTGAATATGCCATCAGATACTCTGTCGATGAACCAAGCTCCGTAGGACCGCAAAGTGCCTTCCAATAGTCCATCGGAACGCAGTCACGGATATTAGGCTCGCTTGCGTCCATCCACCAGGCATCAATCCCATAACCGTAAAGATGATCCTTGAGCTGGTTCCAGAACAGTTTACGGGCGCCTTCAGAGTAAGCGTCATAGAATGAGCCGATGTATCCGGGCCCTACCCAATCGCGTATGCTGTCCTCGACGGCTCGGGTGTACATCCAGCCATGAGAGTCAAACTCCTTATAGTGTTCGGTAGATGCATAGAACTTGGGCCAGACAGATATCATCAGATGGGCATTCATTCCATGCACGCGGTCCATCATGCCTTGAGGATCCGGATATCGGGTCTCGTCAAACTCATGCGAGCCCCAGGAATCCTCCTTCCAGTAGTTCCAGTCCTGTACTATGTTGTCAAGACCGATACCCCTGCGACGGAATTCCCTTACCGTCTGAACCACTTCGTTCTGGTTCTGGTAGTGTTCGCGGCTCTGCCAGAATCCCATAGCCCATTTAGGCAGCATATTGGGACGGCCCACCAGTGAATGAAGGCCACTGATCACTCCGTCCATATTGTCTCCCCAAATGAAATAATAGTCTGATTCCTGGACCATCTCGTTCCACATGGAGAGTCTTTCGGCCTCCTCCGTACTGACAGGTGCATAAGCACGCAGTCCGCAATACGATGTTGTACCGTCCGGACGCCACTCTATGCGGAGTTCGTATTTCTCGCCCTTCTTCATATCAAAACTGAATTTATATGAATTAGGGTTCCAGGCGGTGCGCCAGCGCTCCTTGACAACCTCCTCGCCACCAAGGAATACCCGGATATAGCCGGCATAGTACAGGATGAAACTGTATACGCCTGTATCCTGAGCCTCCAGAGAGCCTTCATACAGCACCCTCTGCCCCAAGCGGGGAAGGTTCTTTACTGTTTCCGAATCAACAAAATAGATGGAATCCTCCTGCCTTACCTGAGTACGGCCGCGCATTCCGCTGTAATATGTTCCGGTCAGACTACCCTGATTGCCGTCCTTGTCATACAGCGTAAACAGACGGTTCAACTGACTGTAAGGTTCCGTATTGCCAAACCTGCCCATGGAATATGAATCCCACAGGATTCCATAACCGTTGGATGAGATTACGAACGGGATACTGATTTTGGTGTTATACTGATACAGTTCCTCGTTCTGCCCCTTATAGTTCCACTGGTCCGACTGATGTTGTCCCAATCCGTAGAGTCCTTCTTCGGGAGATGTGTCAAACCTGTTAATCGTTGAATAGCCGCGTGTTCCGTCTACAGTAATCGGTGTAAAGGAAGCTGGCACTGTCTCATTGCTGATGCGGTTACCGCCTGCATCCACAAACCTGACCCTTCCGTCAGTCTTGTTCACTATGGCACTTAATCCGGCTGTCTGCAGTTCCACTTCATCCTTGAGGTTTCGCACCGCAAAACCCGCCTTCTGAGCCGCATCGGGTAATATAATCAAGCTGTTACGGTCATGAAATGATTTGTCGGGTGTAGCAGTTACGCGTACGATACGGTCCGACATCACTGTCAGACGTACTTTCTGTGGACCGTTGTCAACAGGCTCGCGGACATTGACCACAACGCCGTCTGCCAAAATCCTATATTCCTTCCCGGCACAGGATACGATTGCAACTCCAAGCAGCAGAATGAATAATGACCGAAGTTTCATACACAAACTGATATTGTCCACAAACTTAATGATTTTTCAGAATTAGAACGTATTCCACCGCTTTTAATTTTTTAAAAAAATAATGGAGGGGACCGTCATGTCCTCTCCATTATCATTTATATGTGTGTTTATGGTGATTCTTACTGCTCGAGAAGCTTGCCGTCTGAACCCAGCACCTCAACGATCTTGTGGATGTACATCTTCTTCATGTTCTCGCGTGCAGGCTTGAGATACTGGCGGGGATCAAAGTCTCCGGGATGCTCAGCCAGGTGCTGACGGATGGCAGCGGTCATGGCCAGACGTGAGTCAGAGTCGATGTTGATCTTGCAGACAGCGCTCTTGGCAGCCTTGCGAAGCTGCTCCTCGGGAATACCTATTGCAGCCTCAAGCTTACCTCCGAACTTGTTGATGGTGTTGACCTCATCCATGGGAACTGATGAAGATCCGTGCAGTACAATGGGGAATCCGGGAAGTTTCTTCTCGATCTCGGCCAGAACGTCGAATGCCAATGGAGGCGGAACCAGGACACCGTTTACAAGTGTGCACTGTGCGGGAGTGAACTTGTGTGCACCGTGGGATGTACCTATTGAAATAGCCAGTGAATCGCAACCTGTACGGGTAGCGAAATCGATAACCTCCTCGGGCTTTGTATAGTGAGACTCTGCGGCCGAAACCTCATCCTCAACACCTGCCAGAACGCCCAGCTCGGCCTCAACGGTAACGTCATACTTGTGAGCATAGTCAACAACTTTCTTGGCAAGAGCGATATTCTCCTCGTAAGGAAGGTGTGAGCCGTCAATCATAACTGATGAGAAGCCCATGTCGATGCAATCCTTGCAGAGCTCAAAGCTGTCACCGTGGTCAAGGTGAAGCACAATCTCGGGATGAGCGCAACCCAACTCCCTGGCGTATGCAACAGCACCCTCAGCCATATAACGCAGGATAGTGGCGTTGGCATAGTTGCGGGCACCCTTTGATACCTGCATGATAACCGGTGACTTGGTCTCGACTGCAGCCATGACGATGGCCTGCATCTGCTCCATAGTGTTGAAATTGAATGCCGGGATAGCATAACCGCCCTTGACGGCTGCGGCAAACATCGCGCGGGTGTTTACAAGACCCAGATCTTTGTAGTTTACCATAATGAAGTAGTTTTATTTAGTGAATATCCAATGTCTTACTTGAATTCAGCCGCGAAATTACAATCTTTGAATCCTTTATTAAATAAATGAGAGACAAAAGTTATCAACTCTTTCACAAAGTTTAAGTCCGTGTCTGATTTTTGCGCACCGGAGTGAGCAAAACATAGCACGCATCAAAAAAAACAAGTACAAAAAAATTGCCGGTAAAGAAAAATAACGTAACTTTGCGCGCTGAAACCCCCATAATCATGTCACGCCTATGTTCCGGCGGACGCTAAATGGAGTAATTAAAAACAAAATAAGTTATGAAAAAAGGTATTCATCCCGAGAACTATCGTCCTGTAGTATTCAAGGACATGTCAAACGGTGATTGCTTCCTGTCACGCTCAACCTGCGCAACCAAGGAGACAATCGAATTCGAAGGTCAGACCTACCCCCTGATCAAGATTGAAATCTCTAACACCTCTCACCCCTTCTTCACCGGTAAGTCAAAGCTTGTCGATACCGCAGGACGCGTGGACAAGTTCATGAGCCGTTACGCAAGAAGCCGCGGAGGCAAATGATACAATCGGGGGCAGACCCCTTTTGTACTGTTTTCAAGATAAAAGGTCCGGAATCATACTCCGGACCTTTCTTTTTATATGCAACAGCAAAAATGACGCAAAAGGGGACTGCCCTTTTGTATCATTTGCGTTTGAAGCGCTTTCCGTCCCAGATATAGCGCAGTGGTTCCGGCTTGAACCAGGAGCGGTATTTATCAGCATCCTCACCTATGTAATCAAGAGATGTGTAGCTGAACTCCAGACCTCCGTCAACGGCTGTTGCGGACTGGAGCCTGAGCAGTGACTGCTTCTTGAGCACATCCAACGAATCGCTCTTGAGAGCCTGTCTGGTCAGATAATCGTCAAACTTCGGGAGTTCAATCAGATCCTTGCCGTCTATCGGATTCCAGTCCTCATCAAAAAACGACAGGTGTGAATCCTCATAACGTGCAGTCACAGTCTTGATTATGCATATCAGGTTCTTTCCGTTCCTACGGTCAAAGAGCACCATATCCAGCTTGCCCGATTGTGATGTCGTTACCGTAAGCGAATTATCCGACAGTTCGTTCATGACACTCTCGCCACCCAGTTTGTTCTGCGCCCGGGCCTTCATGCCGCTGTCCATATAATCAATAAAATCCATACGCTCGCTTCTGGTTAGCAGTGGCATTATGGAGTCCGGCATGTTTATGAACAATGAGCGGATATCCTCCGCACTGGCCGCGCCCCACATCAAGGCACTCAGGAATAAAACGGCTAATAATCTTCTATTCATATCTGAAACAGGTTATCGGGGTATACGATCTTGTGCAGGAACAGCCCTTGCGCCGGGGCCGAATCGCCGGCACTGCAGCGGTCCCTGCTATCAATTATCTTCTTGAATTCTTCTACAGTAATCTTGTGACGTCCCACTTCCATTAGCGTCCCCACTATGGCCCGGACCATATTCCTGAGAAAACGGTCTGCGGTAACGGTAAACACCCACCTGTTATCACCCAAATGACTCCAAACAGCTTCTGATACGCGGCAGTCATTGGTCCTGGTGTCGGTATGCAGCTTGCTGAAACTGGTAAAATCAACCGTTTCAACGAGCAATCCGGCCGCCCGGTTCATCAGTTCAAAATCAGGTTCGTTTGACAGGAACCATGAATAATTACGGTGGAACGCACTCTTGTTCAGAGTCACATAGTATTTGTATGTGCGTGACAATGCGTCAAAACGTGCATGGGCATCGGGGCGGACCGGAACTATTCCGTGTACGGCTATATCCGGAGGCAGGATACCGTTCAGCTTATTCCGCATCCATGCGCATTCCTGCGGTTCATCCAGGTCAAAATGCGCCACCATCTGGGATGCATGAACGCCGGCATCGGTACGACCGGCACCCGTCACAGCCACCTTTTGGCGCAGGAACAGCGCCAGAGCCTCCTCCAGAGTCTGCTGAACGGACGGAGAGTGCGGCTGGATCTGCCATCCGCTGTATGCGCCTCCGTCAAATTCCAGATAAATAAAGTATCTCATTCCCTGTTCTGTCCTGCCAGATTCATAATATGTACGGCCACAAGCGCCGCCGTCTCAGTACGCAGACGCGATGGTCCCAGCGATATAGGCTTGAAACCGGCCTTAAGGGCCATATCTATCTCACCGGGGCTGAAATCGCCCTCCGGGCCGATAAGCACGAGTGAGTTGTGTGCCGCAGCCACTGCATCCTGAAGGAGGAGTTTGCTGCCAGGTTCACAGTGAGCTATGAACTTGTCACCGTCAAAGCCGCGTTCAATGAAACTCCGGAAAGATGTCATTCCGTTCAGCACAGGGAGTGTTGCCTTCTGCGACTGCTTCATGGCCGACACAGCAATCTTCCCAATACGGTCCATCTTTATCACATCACGTTCCGAGTGGTCTGTCTTTAGGAACGTGATCTCATCCACACCTATCTCAACAGCCTTTTCCACAAACCATTCATTGCGGTCCATCAGTTTGGTGGGAGCAACGGCAATATGCAGATGCCCGCTCCAAAGCGGCTTCTGCTCCTCCTTATTCTCTATATGCACCATGCAGCGCTTGCCCGATACAGCACTTATAACCGCATCATAAAAAAAGCCCTTTCCATCGGTCAGACGGATACGGTCTCCCTCTTTCATGCGGAGCACACGGATGCAGTGCCCGGCCTCCTCCTCAGGGAGCTGCACGTCATCCTGTATATCGGGAACATAGAAAAGCCACATATATGCTGTCAGATTAAGTCCATATCAGATTCACCAGCCTGTCCGCGGCTGTTTATCTCGTCACGCAGACGTGCGGCAAACTCATAATTCTCGGTAGCGATAGCCTGCTCCATAGCCTCCTTGAGCACCTTTGTACTGGCAGTAGTGATAGGCAATGAATATGCACCGTCGGATTGCAGGCGTACGCAGTTGTGCTCCAGCAGCTCCTCCTCAATATAAATAGGTATATTACTACGCACAGCCAGCGCCAGGGCATCCGATGTACGGCAGGTAATGAATGAGGTGTTGCCGTCACGTTCAATGAACAGATGGGAATAGAATATACCTCCGCTTATCCTGTATATTTCCATCTCTGTCAGATTACCGTCAAACTGCTTGAGAGTATTCAGATACAGGTCATAGATACCGGGATGCGGGATGCGGTGACGGAACAGGCTCACTATGATGGCCTGAGCCTCAAGAGGCCCGACCAGAACCGGAAGGCAACGCAACCCCTCATCGGCCCCGTACTTCTCCTTGAGCAGCGCTATCAGGGCCAGATCCGACGGTTTACGGTTCAGAATCTCCCCTACTACAAGTTCTATCTTCCTCTTCTCATCCATATGCTCACAAAAATAAGAAAAAAGGGTGACACAAAAGGTAATAAGGCTGAATTAGTTTATTACCATGAGGGCGTTGCACGAATCCGTCCGGAGGACGGCCTTTCGCGGAGCAAAATAAAAAAGGCAAATAACTCGTTTCTGCGTTTGGAAGGTTATTCCCCAGATGCAGAAAACGAGTTGTCATCCCGACAACTCGTTTTCAAATTAAATCTAATACCATGAAAAACACGTAGCAAAGATATGTCTTTAATTTATATACAAATCCTATTCAGAATAAAAAATTTGTCATTTAACACAATTTCACATTACTCGACGGAGAGTACAAGTCCCTTCAGATATTCTCCTTCGGGATGAAATATATTAATAGGATGGTCTGCAGGCTGATGCAACTGATACAGAATCTTTACACTGCGACCGGCTTGGGCTGCCGCCGTGAACACAGCCATGCGGAACTGGTCCTTGGTTACCACCTGTGAGCAGGAGAATGTAAACAACAGTCCTCCCGGCTGTATTTTCTCCATCGCTTTCTGATTCAGACGACGGTATCCTATAAGGGCATGCTTCAGGGCATCCTTGTGTTTGGCAAAGGCCGGCGGATCCAGGATAATCAGGTCATATATGGGATCCATACGGTCCAGATACTTGAAAGCATCCTCGGCAAAGGCAGCATGACGGGTATCTCCGGGAAAGTTGTTCCTCACTCCACCCGATGTCAGTTCAATGGCACGAGCCGAACTGTCAACAGAATGAACCAGCCTGGCCCCGCCACGGAGGGCTGCCAATGAGAAACCGCCGGTATAGCAGAACATATTCAGGACGGAACGGTCCTTTGAGTATCTTTCAAGCAGTGCCCTGTTTTCACGCTGGTCAATGAACAGGCCGGTTTTCTGTCCTCCTATCCAATCCACAGGCATCTTCATGCCATATTCCAGCGGTGTATCATCGGCCGGACCACCCCAAATATAACCGTTTCCCCTATCTATATCGGCCTTGAACGGAAGTGTGGTCTCCGATTTGTAATAGATGCCGCTTATGGAGCTGCCCATAACCTCACGCAGGGCATCGGCAATGGCCACCCTGTCACAATGCATGCCCACAGAATGAGCCTGCATCACAGCAGTACGGCCGTATATGTCTATGACCAGACCCGGCAGGTTATCGCCCTCGCCATGCACCAGACGGTAGATATTATGGTCCTGACGTCCTGTCAGGTTAAGGGTACGGCGCAATTCGAACGCTACTCCAAGCCTTTTGAGCCAGAATGCCCGGTCCACAGGCTCTTTCTCAAATGACAGCACCCGAACAGCTATACTGCCGACCTGTATATGGCCTACGGCAATCCAATCACCCTCACGGGTATAGACGTCCACCACATCGCCCTCTTCGGGCGAGCCTTCTATTTCGGATATGGCACCTGAGAATATCCATGGGTGAAAACGCCTCAAAGACTCCTCCTTACCCTTTTTCAGTATTACTCTCTTCTGCATTTTTGCTGATGATTCTGTATTCTCCTGACTGTTTGAGCTCTGAAAGATAACTGTATATCCTGAGACATGCCCACGCATCGACAGCGGCATACTGTCTCTGGCTCTCCGTAAGGCACTCTATCTCCCAGTTGCTGAGTTGCTGATTCTTGGATATCTTTTCGCCGAACAGAAGTCCGTACATCTTTTGAAGTCCTTTCTCTTCAATGCCCATGCTGCTGCACACATCCTGCAGTTCCACAAAACCTGCCGGAGTAAACTTACGGCGACTGGCCAGAGAAACAAAATCATCCTTTACAGAGACTCCCACCTTAATTATATCCGGGTCAGAAAGAAAATCGGCGATGCAGTCAGGTATACCTATTTTATTAAGACGGAACAGATAAGCCATATCATCAGTGGATAGCTGCAGAAGGGCTATCTTGTGCCCCTGCCCCCTGGTAAATGATGGACGTGTCTCGGTGTCAAATCCCACGACCTTCTCCGTGCTGAGAATCCCGATGGCTTTCTGCGCCTTATCCTCGGTGTCAATCTCCTCAATGATACCGCCAAACACCACTCTTGGTTTGTCGGCCAGTTCCGCTTTATCTATTCTGTCTGGTAGTTCAATCATAAAAAGACGGTTCGTCCGCATTTAGGTCAGGATTGTATCTGACATTATGAACTGCACGCAACGTGTTTGTAAGTGTCTGTCCCCAATATGTACGGAAGCCCTCTGAGCATACGGCTACAGCCTCTTCCATAACCTCGTCAAGACCACTGCGATAGGAATGCACAAAGTTCTTGAGTGCCTGATAGATATCGGCCAGATCCTCCGATATGCAACGGAGCACGGGAGTGTCGCTGTATTTCATATCCTCGACGAACACTTCAAGATAATCATCGTTTTCACCGAACTTTTGGTGTAGTGACATGCGGATTGAATCATAGTCCTGTTCAGTGACGGTCTCCTCAAGATAGAGGCGTTCCGGCTCCCTGTCAGCCAGCATGGATGCCTTAAGATAGACCAGAGGCAGCAGCTTGGATATCACATCGGCCACTCTTGACGGTTCCTTGTCAAGAACCTGCTCAAGAAAGGCGCAGTACTCAGCTGCTACCGTCACGAACTCCACCGTATTCCTGTCAAATGCCGATGTCTTTGCCATATCATTCAATTGCGTTTGCAAAAGTACTCACAAATCACCGATAAGCCCACCCTATTTTGATTTTTTATTATCATAAATAGTTCCTATCTTTGCACTTTAGCACAAAACAATGCTTTTAAATGCACTATGGGCTTGAAAAATAAGGATAAGAAAACACGCACCGGGACTCAGCATCCCGAGTGGAAATTCAGTCTTTCCAACATATCGGATACTCTTCGCAACGAGACATTCCTATTCACCTGCGGAGCTATCCTGACCATTGCCGCCATCTTCATGCTGGTGGCATATATATCATTCCTGTTCAACGGAGGATCTGACCAAAGCGCCATCATGAACGGTTCCGCGGAGGTAGAGAACAGTACCGGTATCCTGGGTGCAAAGGCATCGGAATTCATCGTCAACGGATGGTTCGGCTTTTCATCGGTATTGCTTCCTGTATTCCTGATAATATGCGGTCTGAACATGATGCGGATAACCCACTTCAGGATTTTCCGCTGGTTTGTGAGCTGCACGTTCCTGATGGTATGGATATCCGTTTTCCTTCAGCTGATACTGTCATCCGTAATGCAGAACTCGTTCATCATTCCCGGAGGATGTCATGGCAGGAACGTCACAGAGGCAATGCGCAGTTACGTGGGCATACCGGGGCTGCTGCTCCTGCTCATACTTACCATGTTGCTCTATTGTATATACCTCACAAGACGCACCATCGAAGTTATACGCAACAGTGCTGGCCATCTCAAGGGCGGAATAGGCAAACGTCGTGACAAGAAAGAGGAATCGACAGCTGACAATCCCGCCGACAATGCCTATGACGATGATATATACGCCACTCCGCAGGATATTGAGACTCCATCCTTTGAAGAAGAGGATGACGTTCCTCCCGCCACACCGGCCAAGGCCGATACTCCCGAAAAAGCCAAACCGTCCATTTCAAAGACCGACGAAGACAAGCCCGAAGCCGGTTCAGATGACATCATGATGACGGTCACCGCCGCCAGGGAGGATGAAAAAGCGGACGGAAAGATACAGGAGCCGTATGACCCGCGTCTGGACCTGTCACATTACAGGTTCCCAACCCTGGATCTGCTCAAGCATTATGAAAATGACGCTCCGGCTATTGACAAGGACGAGCAGGAAGCCAACAAACGTCGTATCATACAGGTTCTCAAGGATTTCGGCATAGAAATAGAGACCATCAACGCCACAGTGGGTCCCACCATAACACTGTATGAGATTACTCCCGCCGCCGGTGTACGTATTTCCAAGATACGTAACCTGGAAGCCGATATAGCCCTGAGTCTGGCCGCTCTGGGCATACGTATCATCGCACCTATCCCCGGCAAGGGAACCATCGGCATAGAGGTACCTAACGCCAAGCCTGTCATGGTATCAATGGAGTCCATACTCAACAGCAGGAAGTTTGCCGAGAGCAAAATGGAACTGCCTGTTGCACTTGGCCGCACCATCACCAATGAGGTCTTCATGTTTGACCTGGCCAAGATGCCTCACCTGCTTGTAGCCGGTGCCACCGGTCAGGGTAAATCCGTTGGTCTTAACTGCGTCATCACCTCCCTGCTCTACAAGAAACACCCCGCAGAACTCAAGCTGGTCATGGTTGATCCCAAGATGGTCGAGTTCAGCATCTATTCGCCCATAATCAAGCATTTCCTTGCCAAGATGCCTGATGTTGATGACGCTGATGCCATTATAACCGATACCACCAAGGTTATACACACACTCAAGTCACTCTGCATTGAGATGGACAACCGATACGAACTGCTCAAGAACGCCAATGTCCGTTCGGTGATTGAATACAACAACCTGTTCAAGGACCGTAAGCTGAATCCCGAGAAAGGACACCGTTACCTGCCCTACATAGTCGTGGTTATTGATGAGTTCGGTGACCTGATCATGACAGCAGGCAAGGATATTGAGATGCCTATAGCACGTATCGCCCAGAAAGCCCGCGCAGTAGGTATGCACATGATAATCGCCACCCAGCGTCCTACCACCAATATCATCACAGGAACCATTAAGGCCAACTTCCCGGCACGTATGGCGTTCCGGGTAAGTTCAATGATTGACTCGCGCACCATTCTGGACCGTCCGGGCGCCAACCAGCTTATCGGCCGCGGTGACCTTCTGTTTCTTTCCAGCAGCGATCCGGTACGTGTACAGTGTGCATTCGTGGATACGCCTGAGGTAAATGCCATTTGCCAGTACATAAGCCGTCAGCAGGGATATACCGAGGCCTATCCGCTGCCAGAGTATGTTGATGAGAATGAGAGCGGCCCGGTGGAAAGCGGGGTTGAGATGGGAAAGTTCGATCCTATGTTCGCCGAGGCAGCCCGTCTGATAGTGGCCAGCCAGTCCGGCTCCACATCCCTGATACAGCGTAAGTTCGCCATAGGCTACAACCGCGCAGGCCGACTCATGGACCAGCTGGAAGCCACCGGAATAGTAGGCAAGGCGGACGGCAGCAAACCGCGTCCCGTGCTGGTTATGGATGACACCCAACTGGACCGCATACTTGAAACATACAATCTGCTCTGATAATGCGCAAATACCTGACACTCATATTATTCACTCTTTGCGCCCTGTCCCTGTCGGCACAGAACAGCGCTGAGAAACTGTTGCAGAACACCGTCTCCAGGCTTCAGAAAGACGGTGGCATAGCCATGACCATGGATGCCGCAATCAGGAATGAAGGCACTACAGAACATACGGACATGGTAATCAGGATTTCCGGAACCAGTTTCTATGCACAGTTGGATGACTGCACACTGTGGTTTGACGGCAAGACTCTATGGAACGGCAAGGACTTCGGCGACGGCATCGAGGAGATCTACATCACTGAGCCTACCCCGGAAGAAAAATCCCGCTACGATATAATCAGTCTTATTGAGAAACATCAGGGATTCAGCGTAAGCGGAAACGGAACGGATACGTTCATCCTGACAGCGTCCAACCCCGGGCGCAGCGTTGAGGGAATCAGCAAGGTCAACATAAAAGTTGATGCAGGTACATACGCAATCCAGAACATTCAGGTTGAGTTTGACAAGGAGCTTGGCGGCATATCGGCATCGGCCAAGGTTACTGAATACAAGACAGGACAGAAGTTTGACAAATCTGTGTTCACCTGCCCCGTAAAGGATTTCAAGGATGCCGAAATCATTGATTTGAGATAAAAACAGAACAATATGGAAAGAGTAAAATGCCTTA
The DNA here is from genome assembly GCA_905235565.1 of uncultured Bacteroidaceae bacterium. Lineage (GTDB taxonomy): Bacteria > Bacteroidota > Bacteroidia > Bacteroidales > Bacteroidaceae > Colenecus. Next base: position 21,829 of record CAJOLR010000036.1, read on the forward strand.
TCATCGGATCCGGACCTGCCGGATTCACCGCAGCTATCTATGCTTCACGCGCCAACCTCAATCCCGTGCTCTACGAGGGTCCTCAGTCCGGCGGCCAGTTGATAACAACCACCGTAGTTGAGAATTTCCCCGGATATCCCCAGGGTGTGAGCGGCTATGACATGATGGAGGATATGCGCGCCCAGGCTGCCCGTTTTGGTGCCACAATACGCATGGGCATTGTAACTGCTGTGGATTTCGGTTCGGCCCCTTACACCGTAACGATTGATGACGGCACACAGCTGCAGGCCGATACCGTAATCATATCCACCGGCGCAACAGCCAAGTATCTGGGTCTGGAGGATGAGAAGAAATACGCAGGACGCGGAGTGAGCGCCTGCGCCACCTGTGACGGTTTCTTTTTCCGCAAGAAGGTGGTAGCAGTTGTAGGCGGCGGCGATACCGCATGTGAGGAGGCATCCTATCTGGCCACACTTGCAAGCAAGGTTTATCTCATAGTACGCAAGAACTACCTGCGCGCCAGCGACATAATGCAGAAACGTGTGCTTGAGAATCCCAAGATTGAGGTCCTGTTCGGCCACAACACCGAGGGTCTTACAGGTGAGAATAAAGTACAGGGCATCAAACTTGTCAAGGACCTGGGCCTGCCCACTGAGGAGCATTACGAGCGTGAGATTGACGGATTCTTCCTGGCCATAGGCCACAAGCCCAACTCCGATGTGTTCAAGCCCTGGATAGAGACCGATGAAAACGGCTATATCAAGACCTTGAACGGCACTCCCGTAACCAACGTTCCGGGTGTGTTTGCTGCAGGTGATGTGGCAGACCCGGTTTACCGTCAGGCCATCTGTGCCGCAGCAAGCGGATGCAAGGCTGCCATGGAAGCTGAGAAATACCTGAACAAATAATCCTAAAACAATAATAGCAATGAAGATTTCAGAGATTCTTTCCAGGAAAAAAACCCTTTCATTCGAGATTTTCCCTCCCAAAAGAGAGGAGGACACATTTACTCTGATTGACAAGACCATCACACAACTGGGCAAATATTCCCCCGATTACATAAGCGTAACCTACGGAGCCCTGGGCAACACCCTGTCCAACACCGCAATGATTGCCAAGACCATAAAAGACAACACTTGCGCACAGCCTCTGGCCCATCTTACCTGCGTGGCATCCACACGTGACAAGGTGGACAGCGTCTGCAATGAGCTCATGGGCTACGGCGTTGATAACATCCTAACTCTGCGCGGCGACATCCCCAAGGATACCACAACCCCCATATTCTCTGATTTCAAGCACGCCAGCGATCTGGCATCGTACATAAAAGGCAAGTATGACGGACGGTTCGGAATAGCAGGAGCCTGCTACCCCGATAAACATCCCGAGGCAGCCAACCAGACCGCCGACATTGAGTTCATGAAATTCAAGCAGGATTCCGGAATGGAGTTCTTTGACAGCCAGTTGTTCTTTGACAACGAGGTATTCTACCATTTCCTGCTCAAGGCCCGCAAGGCCGGCATCACCGTGCCCATCATTCCGGGAATAATGCCGATAACCAGTTATGCGCAGATAGACCGCATGATACAGGTGTCAAACTGCAAGGTGCCTCTTAAACTGCTCAACCAGTTTGACCGTTACAAGGATGACAAGGCTGCAATCGAGGAGATAGGCCTTATCTTTACCAGTTATCAGATTCTGGACCTCATGGCCAACGATGTCGATGGTATCCATATCTACTCCATGAACAAGAGCGAGTTCATAGGCAAACTGATGGACAACATCGGCTACGTGGCATCGGGATTCTTCAAATAACCACCAGAAAGACAGAATGACGATAGACAAGATACAGATATTTGACGGTGCCCAGGGAACCGTCCTGGCCGATGCCCGTGACCCCGGGCACAAGCATCAGGGCGTTGCCGCGCTCAACATAACCAATCCGGCCCGCGTTCAGCAGATGCACCGCGACTATCTGGAGGCCGGTGCGCAATACATCACGTGTAACTCTTTTGAGCTCAACCCCGCCAAGTGGCAGTCCAATGAGTTCACCTGGCAGCAGATAGCCGATGCCGCCATTCAGAATGCCCGCACCGCTGTAGGTGACCGCGCAATGGTGATGTTCGATGTCTCCACATCGGGCCAGCTCATGGAACCCGTTGGCCAGTTTACCTTTGAGCAGGCTTATGACAACTACCGACAGGTGGCAGAATACACCCATGACCGTGTTGACGGATACCTGTTAGAGACATTCAGTGACCTCTATGAGCTGCGAGCCGCCATACTGGCCATACGCGACGTATGCAACAAGCCCATATTCGCCACCATGACATTCGATGAGCAGGCCCGCACGCTCACCGGCTCCACCCCTGAGATTGTGTCCCTCACGCTGTCATCACTTGGTGTCGATGCTCTTGGCGTGAACTGCTCCACAAACCCCGCAGGTGTGATTGAGGTTGTGCGCCGCATGAAACCGTTCGCCACCTGCCCCATCCTGGCCCAGCCCAACAAAGGTCTGCCCGAGATGCGTGACGGTGAGGTGGTCTACAACTGGACCGACGAGCAGTTTGCAGCTGCCGCCAAGGAGCTTATCGCAGCCGGCGCCTCCATAATAGGCGGCTGCTGCGGATCATCGCCATCCACCATCAAGGCAATTTCAATCTATAAGGGACAGCCCGCACCAGCGGTTTCAAAACCGGACGGCACATATATCTGCTCATCTACCATACTGCTCAAGCTTGACAAGGGACTGATATGCGGTGAGCGACTCAACCCCACAGGCAAGAAAAAGCTCAAGGCAGCCCTGGCCGAAGGTAACTTTGAATACCTGCAGCACGAGGCACTGGCCCAGAAGGATGCCGGAGCCGATTTTCTGGACCTTAACTGCGGTGTACCAAACTCCGATGAAAAGGCGCTTCTGTGTCAGGCAGTACGTAAGGTGCAGGAGGTATGTGACCTGCCTCTGCAACTTGACTCGTCAAACCCTGAGGCTATATCGGCCGCAATACGTCTGTACAACGGTGTGCCCATGATCAACTCCGTAAACGGAGCCCGGGAGTCAATGTCACGCCTGCTGCCCATCATAGCCCGTTATCAGGCTCCGTCAGTAACGCTGCCGCTTGATGAACGCGGTGTTCCCGAAAGTTGCGAGGGCCGCATTGAGATAGCCCGCCGCATCATCAAGGAGGCTGAGGGTATGGGAATTGACCGCCGTCTGCTTGTATTTGACGGCCTGGTTATGGCCATATCTTCCAACCCTCAGTACGGCAAGATTACAATTGATACGCTTTCAGCTCTCAAGAAACTGGGAGTATTAACCACAATAGGCCTTTCCAACGTATCATTCGGCCTGCCGGAACGAGGTACGCTCAACCGCAATTTCCTGGCTATGGCGTTCATGAACGGTCTGGATATGCCCATCATGAACCCGCTGGACCGCGAGACAGTAGCCACAGTCCGTGCATCGATGGCGCTAACCGGCAATGACCCCGGTTGCGCGGGATTCATTTACTTCAATACCCAGGCATCCGACGAGCAGGTTGCAGATAACCTTTACAACGCTGTCGTGCAAGGCCTTAAGGACCGCGTAAAGGAATGCATAGAGCGTGAGATGCCGGATCTGGGCAAGGACCGCATAATAAACGAGGTTCTCATACCCGCACTTGGCGATGTAGGCACCCGTTTTGCCCGCAATGAGGTATTCATGCCACAGCTTATACGTTCGGCCGAGGCAGCCAAGCTGGCGTTTGCCGTCATATCCGAGCAGTTCGGCACCAAGGGTGATGACGAGCCTTCAAAGGGTCACATGATCATTGCTACTGTCAAGGGCGATGTCCATGACATTGGCAAGAACATAGTCAAGGTTGTAGTGCAGAGCCACGGATTCAGCGTAACTGATCTTGGCAAGGATGTGCCAAAGGAGACTGTTCTTGAAGCCGCACAGAAAGAGCATCCCAGCGCAATCGGCCTGAGCGCCCTGATGACCACCACCGTGGATTCCATGAAAGAGACCATTGAGTATCTGCGCGCCAACGGCATAACCTGCCCCATCATTGTGGGCGGCGCCGTGATGACTCCCGATATAGCCCAGGCAATAGGCGCTACCTACTACTCAAAAGATGCGTTGGAAACAGCACATCTCATGCAGGAAATCTGTGGTACAAAATGACCAAGGATAAGCTCTGGAACGCCAATTACATAAAGATATGGACCACAAACTTCCTGGTCCATTTCTCTTTTATGCTCATCGTTCCGCTGCTGCCTCTCTACCTTAGCGAGACATTCGGTGCCACCAAGGACACCATCGGAATGGTGCTTACTGGCTATACCATCATGGCACTGGTAATCAGGCCTTTCAGCGGCTACATGGTGGACAGCTTTCCGCGCAAGACGGTGCTGGTGGTTTGCGGTGCTCTGTTCTTTGGCATCTTTGCAGGCTATCTGGCAGCCGGATCTCTGGCTGCATTCGCGGTATTCCGAACCCTGCACGGTGCTCCTTTCGGGGCCACCACCGTTGCAGCCAGCACAGTTGCCATTGATGTTGTACCCTCTTCCCGGCGCGGTGAGGCAATAGGCTATTACGGTCTTAGCAACAACCTGGCTATGGCATTGGGACCAGCCCTGGCTATCGTGCTTCTGGGTGCATTCGGCGGCAGTTACAAGGCGCTGTTCTGGGTCTCGCTTGCAGCATCGTTCATCGGACTGATACTGGAACTCTCCATACGCCTGCCCAAGCGTGATTTCGTACCGGAAAAGAAGGTGCTATCCCTGGACCGCTTCTTCCTGCTTCACGGCTGGCGTGAAGCTATCGGCATTGCCTGCTTCTCATTCAGCTACGGAGTACTGTCCACATACGTGGCCATTTACGGCAAGGAGGAGCTTGGAATCACCGGTGGAACGGGACTTTTCTTCGGGCTCTGCGCCGCCGGACTCATACTGTCACGACTTACCGGCGCCCATGCCCTGCGTGAGAACAAGGTTTCCCGCAACGCCACCATGGGTGTATCGGTAAGCATTTTCGGATACCTGCTGTTTGCCGCGCTGCACAACCCTATAGGCTATTACGGCGCCGCACTTATAATAGGTCTGGGCAACGGCCACATGTACCCCGCTTTCCAGACCATGTTCATCAACCTGGCCGAGCACTCGCAGCGCGGCACCGCAAACTCATCCATCCTGACCTCCTGGGATGCCGGCGTAGGTTTAGGCGTACTCATAGGCGGCCTGTTTTCCGAGTACTTGGGCTACCACAGCGCTTTCTGGGCCGCCTGGGCAGTCAACCTCTTAGGCCTGATATTCTACTTTACCTCCATCCGCCGGCACTTTGAGGCTAACAAGCTGCGCTGACAACGCAAAAACTGCACAAAGGGGGCGTTTCTTTATTGCTTGAATCTACGCCAAAGCAACGTTTGCGTTATTCCATCGGACTTGGCGGGGATGATATACGTTGGGAAGGAAAAGAGATGTCACAGATATAATGACACAGAAGGAAACGATCCTTCTGTGCCTCGGCATTTGTCCCGTTAGTTTTAGTTTTCACGATCGGGAATGAGACGGCGGACAGCCTTGTACTCGTAGAAGAAACGGCTGGCTATCACACGGATTACAGTATAGGCCGGGATAGCCACAAGCATACCCACCGCCATCGTTGCCACGGCCGATGCCACCGAACCCACAATACCTGGAACTGATGAAAAATCCGTCAGTTCGGACAACTTCTCAAGCAACAGCTGAGCTACGTCAAAATCGGCGCCAACCCAAGGAATCACCTGAGTGACCACAAAAATCAGGACCGATGACAGGATGACAAGAGAAATGACTGCCAATACCGAATCGGGTGCCGCCTTACCTCTTACCCTAATTTTACGGAGCAGGTTCATTACCGGATGCCCAATGAGCGAAACCACGAATGCCGTTATGATATAGACCAGTACGCTGCGGAAATACCAGCAGAGCGTACATACAATAGCTGCGGCTCCCAGAAATATCAGAATGCGAGCCAGCCTGTCAATACTGCGTTCTTTTTCCATAGGCCGTAAAGATAACTATTATTGTAACATTTTTTGCATCTTTGCAGTCAGTAAGATTTTTATAGGAATAAAATATGGCTATCGGTAAATGGATTGGAGGTTTTTGGGGGTTGCTTCAGGGTGGGCCACTCGGGGCTCTTGCCGGATTTGCCCTTGGTTCGCTGTTTGACACACTCACTTCAAAAGCCGGCCGACCGGCATATATCCCTGATGACGATAGCCACAGGACAACCGCATCCGAAGGTCAGCGGAACGGCTTCCTTTTCTCGCTGATGGTCTTGTCGGCCGATGTCATTCAGGCTGACGGACGTATTATGCACAGTGAAATGGAATGTTTTCGGAACTTTCTGCGGAGCCAGTTCGGCAGCCAGGCAGTAACGGAGGGAGAGCAGATAATCCGCCGCCTGTTTGAGCGCAGGAAGCAGATGGGCGAAACCTGGTGGCGCAGTCAGATTGACGCATGCTGCCGACAGATATCCCAGGTCATGACCGTTGAGCAGCGTCTGCAGCTTGTTTCATATTTAGTCCTGCTGGCCAAGGCCGACGGAACCGTCAGCCCGGACGAGATTCAGGCCATAAAGAACGATGCCGCAAACATGGGTATCGACCCCGCCAATGTAGATCAGATGACAGGTCTGGGAGGCAAGACACTTGATGATGCCTATAAGGTACTGGGCATCTCCCCTGATGCCACCGATGACGAGGTGCGCACAGCCTACCGTCAGATGGCGCTCAAGCATCATCCGGACCGAGTGGCAACATTAGGCGAGGATGTCCGGAAGGCTGCCGAAAAGAAGTTCCAGGAGATAAACGATGCCAAGGACCGCATCTACAAGGCACGCGGCATCAAGAAGTAACCCAAAAGCCCGAATCAACCGTTTTTGAGAAACGCATACTGTGTTTCCCTAAAAAAGGTGGTTCTTCCGCAATTTAGTTGAAAAGACAAGTTTTTGTTTGAGTTGATTCAGTTAAGTCACATTATCTTGTTATCAACTACGTTTTACTCTCACTCTCCATACTCATTGAGTAAGCTTAGAGCGAGCCTAGAGTATGCCTAGAAGCAGCCTAGAGCGAGGCTAGAGTATGGATAGAAGCAGCCTAGACTATGCCTAGACTATGCCTGGACTATGGCTAAGAGCAGCCTGGACTATGGCTAATGGCAGCCTTTCAACTAAATTGCGGAAGACAACCAATGTCTAGTTGAAGCATAGATCGCTGAACACCATTTTTCTTCTCAACAACTGAAGTGATGCGCGTCCGTACATTAACCGCTTGACAGCTTTAAGTTTGTTTACATACCCCTCAACTATACCGTTGGATACATCCATGATAATAGCATTCTGCACTGCTTTCAAATCCATCTTGATGCCATAAGCAAATGTTCTTAACTCTTTGATTGGAGATTGCCCATAGGTGTTAAGCCATAGAGACAAATCTGCGGCTTTATCCCCCATTATTGTACTATAGAAAGATGATGCAGCGTTGTATATGTCCCTGAACCAGCCAAATGACATGAGTTTATCAACAAGAGACGATTCCATCGCCTGCATTTTCTTCTCACGTATGCTTTTGTCCACAATATGCGCAATCTGCCTTATCGGCAGTAGTGGTTCCCGTTCTACACTGGGCATGCCCTTCATTTTCTCTATTTCTTTTTTCGCACGGTATCCACGATGACCGTCAGAGAGATAACTGTAATGGTCATAGAATGGCGTTAACGAACCTGTGAATCCCTTACTCTTGATTTCCATGAATATCTTTAGCAGATCCTTACCGTGGCGATACTCCTCTTCTACATATGTGTCGTACAGGTAATATGGTATTCGTTCCTTGCTGGCCCTCTTAGGTAGGGAGTCAAGCTTCATATACTTACGTACAGTTTGCCTTGCGATATCAAGTTTCCTGGCTATCTGGACTATATTGAGGCCCGCAGCCTGCAATTCCTTCACTTCGTTGAACATGACTTGGCGCGAGTCAGTCTTGACTGTTTCTTCCTGTCCTTCCTCCCGTCTTACCGATTTACGATAATCATCATAATGGGAGCCGATTACTTTTGTCACGCAATCGGACATATTCATGTTGAGATGGAATCTATCCGCAACCTCTGTGATATCCCTCCCTGTAGCCGCAATAGCGGCAGAATAGTCGGTTGAACGGTCACGGCTTACGACAGACACCCGAGAATGATTGTCCAGCCATCCGTGAAAAGAGTCTACATCCCTCTCGCCGAGAAGATCGATAACGCTGTTGGTTTCGAGACTGACAATAATACTCCCATATGTCACACCCTTTCGGAAAGCCCAGTCGTCAACTCCGATTCTTTGGACTTCAGCGCACTCAGGAACAGGCATACGATGTAAATCTCGCAAAACGGTATCGCCACTGACTCGAATCCCAATGGCATATAGAAGTTTCCTTGCAGATTCCGAGGAGGTACTTAGGCTGTGTTGTGTCACAACCATTTCACAACGTCTTGTACGACGGCGATACCTGAACACCTCGTCTCCAGGCTGTTCGGCAAACGTTTTTTTGTGACAACAGGGATTGTCGCAGAAAAACTTGCGTGCCTCAAACGTTATGACTACTGGACGGCCTAGGATGGAAAGGTCTGAAATGGTCCGCAAATATCTGCTGTGTACCCTATGGCTCTCGCTCCCGCAATAAGGACACTTTCCATATGGGAGGCTGCACTGTGCATATAAATGATACGAATGTCCATTATCATCGCATTCCGTGCTCTCTATCAAAAGATCACTCGGCGCATATAAAGATGTCAAGTCTGCATGAGTACAGTTTCGGGGTAAGCATCGTGAAGAAAAAATAGTATTTTTGCCTCTGTTAGGTGATTTACACATTGTCCATAACTTTATTCTGTGGTAAGTATAAAGTTACTTATTATTTGCGTAATAACCTAATAATCAATTAGTTAAATAGTATATTAATCGAATGATTTTGTATTATTTAACTAATTGATTTTTCTATGTATTGGTAGATTTACTCTTACCCTGCAATAAAGAATCGCGATATCAATAAAGCGAATACTTTCAACTAAATTGCGGAAGAACCACAAAAAGGTTGACTCGGAAAGATAACACTTTTTATTATTTTAGCAGCACAAAAACTATTGGTTATGTGCTACAGGATTACATTGATCGGAATGATGATGGCGCTGATGCCGATGGCTGGTGTGCGGGCCGAAAGGCAGGCGGAGCGGATTGACCACGGGCTGTCGGTGGCAGTAGTTGACAGCGGGGTGATGCTTAGCTGGCGCAGCCTGGAATCTGATGGTGAAAACTGCAGGTTTACGCTTTACCGTGACGGCCAAAGGATAGCCAGGGTTGGCAGGGATGCCGCCACTTGCCTTGTTGACATGGAAGGGAGCATAGGTTCGCATTATCAGATACGTATCAGGAAAAGGTTCCTGGGCAAGCGTGTAACGGAGGAGCCGTTCATTGTGTATAATGAGAGCGTGCGTGAAAGCACCACCGGCCTGTTATGCCCATATAAGACCATCACCTTGCGCACGCCGGCACCGGTACGGATGCCCGACGGAACCACCTGCACCTATACTGCCAACGACATGAGTACGGCCGATCTGGACGGAGACGGACGATATGAGCTGGTGGTCAAATGGGATCCTTCAAACTCAAAAGATAACGCCCACACAGGCTATACCGGGCCGGTTTACATTGACGCCTACAGGATGGACGGCACATTCATGTGGCGCATTGACCTGGGGCGCAATATCCGCGCCGGAGCCCACTACACTCAGTTTATGGTCTATGACCTGGACGGTGACGGCTGTGCCGAGGTGGCCATGAAGACCGCTGACGGTACGGTTGACGGCATCGGATCGGTTATAGGCCATTCCACCGCCGATTTCCGCACCCCAGAGGGACGCATCCTGAGCGGTCCGGAGTATCTGACCGTATTTGACGGCCGCGACGGACATGCCATAACCACCATTGACTATTATCCCCCGCGGGATATTACATACCGCTGGGGCGATAATTACGGAAACAGGTCTGAGCGCATGCTGGCTGCCGTAGGATTCTTTGACGGGGAGCATCCCAGCCTGGTGATGTGCCGCGGATACTACACCAACGCCTACGTCGTGGCATACGGTTTTGACGGAAAGACCCTGAGTCAGCAATGGATATGCAAGGCCGAATCCAGGCAAGAGCCACTCTACGGCCAGGGTAACCATAACATATTTGTGGGTGATATCGATCTGGACGGCTGTGATGAGATTATTTATGGCGGTGCTGCCATAGACCAGGACGGGAGCGTGCTCTACTCCACCAGTCTGGGACACGGCGATGCCGGACATCTGGGCGATCTGGACCCAAGCCATCCGGGACTGGAGTTCTGGGATGTACACGAGGACAAGAATGCAGCCTACAGCGATGAATTGCGTGCTGCCGACGGCACGATCCTGTGGGGTACACAGCAGAAAGGCATCGACAACGGCCGTGGTCTGGCCGCCGATATCGACCCGCGCTATCCGGGCCATGAAATGTGGAGCAACGCCAGCGGCGGCATACGTTCCTGTAAAGGAGAACTTATTTCGGCCGTAAAGCCATCGGTAAACTTCCGGATTTACTGGGACGGTGACCTTTTGGATGAGCTCTTTGACGCCACAGGAGCCGGAACCGGCGGAAAGATTGAGAAGTGGAACCCTGAGACTGGCAGGATTGACCGCCTGTTCACCTTTGCATCACTCACTGGCACCGCACTCAACAACGGAACCAAATCCAACCCCTGCCTGCTGGCCGACCTGTCGGGCGACTGGCGTGAGGAGTTCATAGTACGCAGCCAGACAGACCCCTCAAAAGTGTTGCTTTTTACAACCCCGTACACAACCGGTCAACGTGTAACATGCCTGATGCAGGACCATGTTTACAGGATGTCAATAGTTACCCAGAACGTAGCCTACAACCAGCCCCCGCACCTGGGTTACTCACTTCCTGAATAGTCAACCTTTTTCGGCTTAACATAGTACTAAGATAAAAAACCAGGAAAAATATTTTGTGGTGACGGGGTAAAATACTAATTTTGCGCCCGATTAGTGCCGCAGAGGTTGGAAAAGTGTCTGCATAGAGGGCGGACCACCCCACGGAGAAACAGGATAAAAGCAAGATTTAATGTACGTTATTGCTGAAATTCAGGGACAGCAGTTCAAGATTGAACAGGGAATGAAGCTGTTCGTGCACCACATTCAGGATGTTGAGGCAGGTGCAAGCGTAGAGTTTGACAAGATCCTTCTGGCTGACAACGATGGTCAGGTTACCGTAGGTGCCCCCACCATTGACGGTGCAAAGGTAGTATGTGAGGTCAAGACCGCACTCGTTAAGGGTGACAAGGTTATTGTCTTCAAGAAGAGAAGAAGAAAAGGTTACCGTAAGCTCAACGGTCACCGCCAGCAGTTCACAGAGCTTCTGGTCAAGGAAGTAGTAGCATAACCCTAAAAAACTAGAAAGATATGGCACATAAAAAAGGTGTAGGTAGTTCTAAGAACGGCCGTGAATCTGCCAGCAAGCGTCTGGGCGTTAAGATTTGGGGTGGACAGTATGCAAAAGCAGGTAACATTATAGTACGTCAGCGCGGTACACAGCACAATCCGGGCGAGAACATCGGTATGGGTAAGGACCACACCCTGTACGCTCTGGTTGACGGAACAGTCCAGTTCAAGAAGGGCCGCAAGGACAGAAGCTATGTTTCAGTAATCCCCGTTCAGGAGAAAGCTGAGGCCTGATAGACTGTAAGACTTAAAAGAGGCTCACATCAGCGTGAGCCTTTTTTGTTCAACAACAATAGAAACAAATACCGATGCTGACACTCAAACAGATCACCGAGCAGACCGGACTGGTTATTGCAGGTCTTAAGAAAAAGCATTTCAAGAATGCCGAGGAGGCAATTGCCCAGGCTATCTCTCTGAATGATGACAGAAAGAAAGCCCAGGCTCAGTTGGACAACAATCTGGCACAGGGTAAGGTGCTGGCCGCCAGGATAGGCCAGGCCATGAAGGCCGGCAACAAGGAGGAGGCCGATCAGGCCAAGGCTCAGGTTGCTGAGCTCAAGGCTGCCGCAGCAGACCTTGAGGCCCGCAAGGAACAGGCCGAGAACGATCTGACCGCCCTGCTCTGCACAATCCCCAACATTCCCTACCCCGAGGTCCCCGAGGGCACATGCGCCGATGACAACTGGGTAGTCAAGTCTAACCTCAAGGAGTGTGTCATCGGACAGGATACCGTAGGCAACTGGACCTGCAACCCCGAGAACACCAACGCCAAGGTTCCTCACTGGGAACTGGCCAAGAAGTACAACCTGATTGACTTTGACCTGGGTGTCAAGATAACAGGTGCCGGATTCCCCGTATATATAGGAAAAGGTGCACAGCTGCAGCGCGCACTCATCAATTTCTTCCTGGCCGAGGCCAACAAGGCAGGTTATACTGAGATCATGCCTCCTACAGTAGTTAACCCCGCATCGGGTTACGGCACAGGTCAGCTACCCGACAAGGAGGGCCAGATGTACCACTGTGAGGTTGATGACCTCTATCTGATTCCTACAGCCGAGGTTCCCGTGACCAACATCTACCGTGACGTAATCCTGGATGAGAAGCAGCTCCCTATCAAGAACTGCGCATACACCCAGTGTTTCCGTCGCGAGGCCGGATCTTACGGCAAGGATGTACGCGGTCTGAACCGTCTGCATGAGTTCAGCAAGATTGAGATTGTACGCATTGATACTCCCGAGCATTCGGCCGAGAGCCACAAGGAGATGCTGGCACACGTAGAAGGTCTGCTCCAGAAACTGGAACTCCCATACCGCATCCTGCGTCTCTGCGGCGGCGACCAGAGCTTTACTTCGGCCATCTGCTATGACTTTGAGGTCTATTCCGAGGCTCAGGGCCGCTGGCTCGAGGTTTCTTCGGTTTCCAACTTCGACACCTATCAGGCCAATCGTCTCAAGTGCCGCTTCCGCAGGACCGGCGAGAAAAAAGCCGAGCTATGCCACACTCTGAACGGCTCCGCTCTTGCTCTGCCCCGCATAGTAGCTGCTATCCTGGAGGATAACCAGACACCCGATGGAATAATGATTCCCAAGGCACTGGTTCCCTACACAGGATTTGAAATGATAGACTGAAAAACAGATTCTAAAACATAGGCCCGCAGAGCTGACACCGCCGGTATGCAGCGCGGCTGTGCCTTCCCAAGCCGGAATTCGAGCTGGCCAAGGGGTTTGTTTTGCTGTAGGTAGAAACGGCCGAACGCCGCAAGCTGTGCGGCTCTGCTCATTTGAAATATTTGAGCCGCCACCTTAACTTCAACTTACGGACAAGATTAAGGGGTTTATGTTTCAGCCGGCCCTGATAGTTGGCAGCAAAATCGTCAATTGCATCCAGCACACGTGCGGAATTCTGCCCATCACGATGCGGCTCATGATAGTTGGCATATTCATCAATGGCCCGCATCAGCTCCGCCGGACGGGTAAGTGCCCTCTCGAGAGCCGGTTCCACCTCATCCAGCTGCTGCACATCAATAAGATACGGACCAGGATGCGTATTACGATAGGTGACGGCAGGCTTCCCTGTTATCAGGAATTCCACTATAAGGCTGGAGGAGTCACACAGCAGTACATCACATTTACGGAAAGCGTCATAAGTAATATTCGCCCCCAAGAATACAATATTGTCATGCTTTTGAAAAATTGTCTCATATAGGGACAGAAGGTCGGGATAATCCATAAGTTTAGGGTGAAAAGTAATCATCCAGTCCCAACTCTTTTCCGAAGCAAGTCTGTCTATTACCGGAGCCATATCCCAGACCGATGTAATACCTTGGGTGAAAGTGGTGCCATACAGGATACACGGACGCTTGCGTTCCGGCACCGGAGGCAGCTCAGGATTGAAAGTGTCGTCGGACTTGGGCCACCCGGTCTCATACACCTTGAAATAGCCCTTCTTTTCCTCCAACTGCCGGAAAATATCGGTGCTGCTCGGTCCCTGTGTACAATAGATATCCCACCACCCCCGCAACGAGAAATGGCTGTAGAGTCTATTGGGACGCTTGTAGATGGGATAACCGTGAAAAACTTCCACCTTGATGCCGGGCAGGAAAGGATAGACCCAGTTGCCAGCCGCAATCACTGCCAGCGGATTCCATGCAATGGCCTCATCAATCGTCCGGATACGCACCTCGTCAACCGACAGCATATCCGGGCATGTATCCTCAAGGAACCACGCCACCTCTGCTCCTCGGCGCAGTGCCTCTCTCTCTATCGGACGCAGGATACTGTACGCATAAGAGTGGGACGCAAACAGCAGGTACCTTTTCATTGCAATGTCACCCAAACGCCATTTATTTTGTATGTCTTGTTCTGTCATGGAAGCCGGTACTTTATTGTATGATTCCTGATGTCATCAAAGAGCCTTGCGGATACGTACCAGCTTGGCGAGCAATGACTCCAGCTGGTCAAGCGGGAGCATATTGGCACCGTCACTCCTGGCCTGGGCTGGGTTCTCATGAGTCTCCATGAAGAGACCGTCGGCACCTACGGCAACCGCAGCCTTTGCAATGGTCTCTATCAGTTCAGGCTGGCCGCCGGTAACACCACTGGTCTGGTTGGGACGCTGCAATGAGTGGGTACAGTCCACAACCACGGGAAAACCGAATCTCTGCATCTGCGGGATGCCGCGGAAATCAACCACCAGGTCCTGATAGCCGAATGTGCTGCCGCGCTCTGTCAGCATGATATTATCATTACCTGCATCTGAAACCTTCCGGGCTGCAAACTGCATGGCATCGGGAGCCAGGAACTGGCCTTTCTTGATGTTTACAGTCTTACCTGTACGGGCTGCAGCTACAAGCAGGTCAGTCTGACGGCACAGGAATGCCGGAATCTGCAGTATATCAACATACTCGGCCGCCATAGCGGCATCCTCCTCCCTATGGATATCGGTCACCACCGGAATTCCGAACTCCTTACGCACTCTGGCCAGTATCTTAAGCGCCTTTTCATCGCCGATTCCGGTGAATGAATCTATGCGGGAGCGGTTGGCTTTCTTGAACGAGCCCTTGAAAGCATACGGTATTCCCAGACGGGTTGTTATATCCACACACTTATCTGCTATGCGCATTGCCATATCCTCACCCTCGATTACGCAAGGGCCGGCCAGCAGGAAAAAGTTATCCGAATCCTTAAAAAGTGCCATTCTGTCAGGGAATTATAAAGTTTATTACTGCCGGCTCAAGTGATACCTTGAGCGGGAATGTATGATTCAGAGTACGACCGTCTATGCAGGTCAGAGTGCCGTCGGCATCCAGGACCTCAATCTGTTTGGTACGGTACGGACGTACCTGCTCATGATTAAGGAACTGATTGTGCAGGATCATATAGAGTCCGCGTACGGTCTGCCAGAACTTGGGCCTGTAGACCACCGACATATCCAGCCATCCGTTGTAGGGCACTGCGCTCGGAGTCATTCCGTAGCCGCGGGAGTTTCCTATACAGATGGTCATTATCTTGTCATTGATCTCCTCACTGTTGACCTTGATACGCATCTTGTACTGCTTGCGCTCCTTGAACAGGCTGAAGATGGCTATCAGGTATGCCGGATTCTTCTTTCCGAACCGTTTGCAGATATCCGAAAGGCGTATGGCCTGTGCACCAAGTCCGATGTTAACAGACATAAGGAAGTATCTTACCCGCTCCAAGCCATTCTCCTGATATGAGCAGTAGCCCACATCTATCTTCTTGGTTTTAGCCTCTATGATGCTGTGAATGGCTTTCTTATAGTTATCGACCTCAAGTCCCCAATAACTGGCAAAGTCATTGCCTATACCGTTAGGAACTATGCCAAGCGTCAGGTTCTGACGGATTTCACGGGGAGAGAACATAATTGCGTTTATGGCATCATTCAACGCCTCATCACCTCCCACAACGACTATGGTCTGATGCCCGCTGTCTATAAGCATGCGGGTTATACGCTCTATTGAACCTTCACCACCTGACTGCACCACGTCGTACTTGACCTGACGGAATTCCAGGTACTCCCTAATCTGACTCCATCGTTTCAGTGTGTTGCTTACACCGGCTTTGGGGACATAGATTATTCCCCACCTCTCTTCATCTGTCATATATATCATTCCATTAATTCAACAATACGGTCCACCTTCTGTTCCATGGACCATTCAAATGGGATCCACTCGATATGTATTCCGCGGCGTTCCATACCCCGGAACCACGTCATCTGCCGTTTGGCGAACTGATGAATTGCCACCTCAAGTTCCTGCAGCAGGTATTTATATTCAAGTTGCCCCGTCACGTACAATGTCACGTACTTGTATTCCAAGCCGTAATAGATCAGGTCCTCAGCCGGTATGCCACTGCCCAGCAAATACTTAATCTCATCTATCATGCCCTCGTCCAACCGTTTCTCAAGACGGCTGCTTATAAGTTCACGCCTCATGTCCCGGCTTATGTCGATACCGATATTCAGGCTCTTCAAGGCAGGAAAACCGCCAGCCTCGACCGGTGTATTGCGGTAACACTCCTCTATCTCAATTGCCCGGATGGCGCGTTTGCACGTATCCACATCGGTCGTATTATGGAGAGTCTTGTAACTCTTGAGTATCTCGGTCAGCTCAGATAGCGTCTTTCCTTCCAATGACTTGCGCAGTCCAGGGTTTTCAGGAACCGGTATAAGCCGATATCCGCGCAAAACCGATTCCAGATATAGTCCCGTACCTCCGCACATCACGGGTTGCGCCCTGCGCTCCACCACTCCGCGATAAGCCTTCAGGAAATCACCCTGGAACTCATAAACGTTATACTTTGAACCGGGCTCGGCAATATCAATCAGATGATACGGAATCCTGTGACCGTTAATTTCATAATCAGCCAGATCCTTGCCTGTCCCGATATCCATACCGCGATATACCTGACGGCTGTCGGCACTCAATATCTCACCGCCTATACGGTCAGCAAGGGCAACGGCAAGCTTTGTCTTCCCGCAAGCCGTAGGCCCAAGTACGGTTATCAGGTCATATTTGCGCATAACAGGGACGAAGATAAAAAAAAATCCCCGCATTGCTGCGAGGATTCTCTCTTATAAAGTAATTATCAAAATCACTTTGTGATAACGCGAGCCATTTCGCAAACCTTGTTGCTGTAACCCCACTCATTGTCATACCATGCGCAAACCTTGACAAAGGTAGGATCGAGCTGGATACCTGCCTTAACGTCAAAGATAGAGGTATGAGGATCATTACGGAAGTCAGTTGAAACAACTGCATCCTCAGTGTAGCCCAGGATACCCTTGAGCTCGCCCTCTGAAGCCTCCTTCATGGCAGCGCAGATCTCATCGTATGTGCAGGGCTTCTCGAGCTCAGCAGTCAGGTCAACGAAAGATACGTCTGATGTGGGAACGCGGAGTGACATACCGGTCAGGCGGCCGTTCAGAACGGGAAGAACCTTACCTACAGCCTTGGCAGCACCTGTTGAAGAAGGAATGATGTTCTCCAGGATACCACGACCACCGCGCCAATCCTTCTTTGAAGGACCGTCAACAGTCTTCTGGGTAGCGGTAGCAGCGTGAACGGTTGTCATAAGACCGCGCTTGATACCGAACTTGTCGTTCAGGACCTTGCTGATGGGAGCAAGGCAGTTGGTGGTGCAAGATGCGTTGGAGATGATGGTCTGACCAGCGTAAGTCTTGTCGTTAACACCATATACGAACATAGGAGTAGCATCCTTTGAAGGAGCAGACATGATAACCTTCTTGGCACCAGCCTTGATGTGAGCCTCAGCAAGCTCAGCGGTCAGGAAGAAACCGGTTGACTCAACAACAACGTCAACCCCCAGAGCACCCCAGGTGATGTTAGCGGGATCCTTCTCAGCGAAGACCTGAATCTTGTTGCCGTCAACGATCATGTAGTTACCCTCAACCTTGATGTCGTGGTTGAACTGACCATGAACTGAATCATACTTCAGCATGTAAGCCAGATAATCGGGATCCAGAAGATCATTGATACCTACGACCTGAATGTCGCCTGCAAAGTTCTCAACAGCAGCACGGAAAACCATGCGGCCGATACGGCCAAAACCGTTAATACCGAGTTTGATCATTTTTTTTGATTTAGGTTGATTATTATACTAGAAATTCTCTTTCTCCTTAAAAACGGCGCAAAATTAAGAATTTCTTTTTACTTTCGCGCAAAATTACTGAAGTAATAAGGTTAAAACAGTTTAAGAATAAAGAAGTAAAGCGATATGGGCTTTTTCAAGAATCTTTTCGGCAAAAAGACTGATGAGGTAGAAAACGTCGGTGGAATGGAGGACTTTATGACTCTTATCCGCGTTTACCTGCAGGCTGAGATAGCGGGAAACTTAGGCATTACCAATATCAACATGCTACCAGACCTTGCCACTTTCAAACGCGGTCTGAAAATCCAGACCCAGGGAAATAAACTTGGCGTTGCCGAGAAGGCACGCTGCAAGAAGATGATGGGACAGATGTACGGCATATCTGACGGTTTCTTCAAGGAGATTGACACCTGCATCCGCAAGAACTGCCGCAACGTAAACATGCTGCAGCCGTTCATGTTTCAGTTCCAGGGCTTCAGTTCTGACCTGATGATGCAGGTCGGCACAATCCTGAAATGGAAATTCCGTGTTCCGTCATTCATGCGTAACGCTCTGAAAACCATGACAGATGATGCGGTCCACAAAATCATGACCAACAACTCATGGAAGGATGAGGCCAGCTACAAGACGGTATTCAGCATCCGTCAGTATCAGCAGCATCTGGGATTCAGCGAGGGCTGGATGAGTGAATACGCTTTCAACACCCTGATCCTGGCCAAGAAAGAACCCAGGAAGAAAGAGGATCTGGAGGCAGCCAGAGAAATGCTCAAAAACCGATAAAAAACGCCTGTTTCATTGACGTTTTTCACGTTTTTGAGTATTTTTGTAGTTCAAAAATGCCGGTAATAAGTCATCGGATATTATGACTGAAGAAGATTCCAGACTGATAGAACAGTTCGAAGGTAAGATCCGCAAGCTGGTGGACCTGTATGACACCGTCAAATGCAGTAATTCCGAACTCCGCAGCCAGATTGAGGCCAAGGACAAGGAGATAGAGCGTTTGAACCTTGAACTGACTGACCTGAAGGAATCATACCAGTGTTTAAAACAGTCAAAGGTACTTGAAGTTTCGGGTCATGACATAGATGACACCAAACGGAGAGTAGCAGGACTGGTGCGCGAGATTGACCATTGCATTAAACTATTGAATGTTTGAAAGATATGGCAGAAGCAATGGATGATTTGTTTGAAATCAGACTGATGGTCGGCGGAACATACTACCCTCTTACCATCCCCAGGAAGGATGAGAGGTTGTATCGTGAGGCCGCCAGACGTATCAACGATAAACTCAACCGTTACCGCGAACACTTCCCGCAGTTGAGTGAAGAGAAATACTACGTGATGGCCGCCGTGCATATCGCAATGGTGAACGTCATGTTGGAGGATTTCAATGATACGGCTCCCTACAAGGACAAGATACAGCAGATGGACAAGGAGTTGGACTCCATCCTAAGCCGTTTGTCCCCTGACCAGGAGTAGATTCCGGACATTTCTACAGAGGTTTACGCGCACTTTCCTGTCAGAAGGGTGGTCTCCCAACCCTTCCGTAGCAGGTCAGTGCGTTTTATATATACAACATAACGGGAGATAGACTATGTTATACATTATTTCAGGAATTGTTGGACTCCTGGTTGGCGCAGTGATTGCGTACATCCTTTCCAACAGCAGATTAAATAAGAAAGTCCAGCAACGGCTGGAAGAGGCAGAAAACCAGGCAGAAGCCATTAAGCGTGACAAACTGCTTGAAGTAAAGGAAAAGTTCCTCAACAAGAAGGCGGAATTGGAGAAGGAGGTTCAGATACGCGACCAGAAACTCCAGCAGAACGAGAACCGACTGCGTCAAAAAGAGATGCAGCTCAACCAGCGTCAGGGTGACCTGCAGCGCAAGCATCAGGAGGCCGATGCCGTACGTGAGAATCTGGAGAACCAGATGTCGGTAATTGAGAGCAAGAAGGAGGAACTTGAGAAACTCCAGATGCAGGAGCGTGAGAAACTTGAGGTAATAAGCGGTCTCTCCGCCGAGGAAGCCAAGAACAGGCTCGTTGAATCCCTCAAGGAAGAGGCCAAGACCGAGGCCGCATCCTACATCAATGAGATAATGGATGATGCCAAGATGACCGCCAGCAAGGAGGCCAAGAAGATTGTCATCCAGACCATACAGCGCATCGGCACCGAGACCGCAATTGAGAACTCGGTAACCGTGTTCCATATTGAGAACGATGAGATGAAAGGTCGCATCATAGGTCGTGAGGGACGTAACATCCGTGCCATCGAAGCTGCCTGCGGCGTAGAAATCGTGGTGGACGATACTCCCGAGGCAATCGTAATCTCAGCATTCGATCCCGTACGCCGTGAGATTGCCCGTCTGGCCCTGCATCAGCTGGTTGCCGACGGACGTATCCACCCTGCCCGCATAGAGGAGGTTGTAGCCAAGGTACAGAAGCAGGTAGAGGATGAGATTATCGAGACCGGTAAGCGCACCACCATTGACCTGGGCATTCACGGTCTGCATCCCGAGCTTATCCGTCTGATAGGTAAGATGAAATACCGTTCATCATACGGTCAGAACCTGTTGCAGCACGCCCGCGAGACTGCAAACCTGTGCGCCGTGATGGCCGCAGAGCTTGGGCTCAACCCCAAGAAAGCCAAGCGCGCCGGCCTGCTCCACGATATAGGTAAGGTGCCCGATGAGGAAACCGAGATGGCACACGCCGAATACGGTATGCATCTGGCCGAGAAGTATAAGGAGAAACCGGATATCTGCAATGCCATCGGAGCTCACCATGAGGAGTGTGAGATGACCAGCCTCATAGCACCCATAGTTCAGATTTGCGATGCCATTTCAGGTGCCCGTCCCGGTGCACGCCGCGAGATTGTGGAGGCCTATATCAAGCGTCTCAATGACCTTGAGAAGATTGCCCTCTCCTATCCCGGTGTCACCAAGACCTATGCCATCCAGGCCGGTCGTGAACTTCGCGTCATAGTAGGTGCCGACAAGATTGATGACAAGCAGACTGAGCAGCTCTCAGCTGAGATAGCACAGAAGATCCAGAATGAGATGACATACCCGGGTCAGGTCAAGATTACCGTCATCCGCGAAACCCGTGCGGTCAACTATGCGAGATAAGAAAACACAATGGTCATGAACTGCAAGGGTTTAGGGCTTCTGTTACTCCTGGCAGCAGTAGTAATGCCTGTAACAGACTTGAAAGCCGACTCATCCAAAGAGCCGGCTTTAGTCATTAATGAGATCATGCCGGCCAATATTGACATGTTCCTTGACCCTTCATTCAATTACGGAAGCTGGATAGAACTGTATAATCCTGACACGACAGACATAGATATCAGCGGATGGTTCATAAGCAACGACGCATCGGACCCCAGACAGTGTCCGTTAGGAAACCGGCCAAGAACAATCAGTGCCAAAGGGTTTCTCACCCTATGGTTCGGCCATATCGACGACTATTGCCCAGACCAGCTTGATTTCAGTCTGGAGAATGACTATGACAACCAGTCAAAGTCATCACTGGTAATGCTGTCCGACTCAAACGGCGATGTTATTATATCGCAATACTATCCATTTATACCCGCACGTATATCATGGGGCAGGAAGACTGACGGCGGCGACGAATGGGGCCTTACCGGATTTCCGACGCCTGATGCCACAAACGCCACGAGTACGTTTGCTGCAGAACAGCTGCCAGCGCCACAGGTTGACGTTGATTCCAAACTGTTTACCGAAGACTTCTACATATTCATTGATATTCCGGAAGGGACAACTCTCTACTATACCAACAACTGTTCACTCCCTATACCAGGCAATCCGTCAGTCAAGATCAGCACAGGAGCGCATACGGTTGACGCCACAAAGATATACCGGTTCAGATTCTACAAGGATGGAATGCTGCCCAGCCCTATTGTTACCCGTTCATACATCAAGACAGACAACGATTATGGTGTACCGGTAGTATCGGTAGTTACGGCCAATGACAACCTGTACAGCACCAGTTACGGTATCTGGGCTAAAGGTCCCAACGGCAAAGCCGGAAACGGCCAGACAGACCTCTGCAACTGGAACCGGGAATGGGAACGCCCGGCCAGCGTTGAATTCATCGGCACCGACAACACAATGATAATCAACCAGGAGGTTGAGATAAGTAATGCCGGCCGATATAGCCGCGCCTTTGAGCCCCATTCCATCAAGATGGAGGCCAAAAAGAAATACGGCCATGACAATTACTTTGCATTCACGCCATTCAGCGACAAACCGTATAACAAATACAAATCCCTCAAGCTGCGCAACGGCGGTAATTCATATCAGGCCAGATTCAGGGATGCAGCCATTCAGGAACTGTTCCAACGTTCCGGAGTTGACCTGGACTGCCAGTCATACCAGCCTGTACACCATTATATCAACGGAGTTTACAAAGGCGTACTGAACCTTCGGGAACCGGACAACCGAGATTACGCCTTTGCCAATTACGGTATTGACGATGAAGAGATGGATATGTTCAAGGTTGACCACAACTATGGCGACAGCGGACATGGCTATGGCTATACCCAGATAACAGGCAACGGCGATGCATGGGATAAGTTACTTGAATTGTCCGGAAATGCCGCCGACGAAGACTCATACCGCAAGATCTGCCTGCTGCTGGATGTAGGAGAGTTTGCCAACTATATGGCAGCCGAATTCATCCTGTATAACTCCGATTGGCCAAGAAACAATGTGAAAGCATTCAGGCGCAGGCCCGACGGTAGGTTCAGGTTCATATTGTTTGATA
Organism: uncultured Bacteroidaceae bacterium; assembly: GCA_905235565.1. Classification (GTDB taxonomy): domain Bacteria; phylum Bacteroidota; class Bacteroidia; order Bacteroidales; family Bacteroidaceae; genus Colenecus. Next base: position 44,789 of record CAJOLR010000036.1, read on the forward strand.
TCGACAACATCCTGGGTTACGGTGCGAACTCCGGCAACAGCGACCCCTTTACCGCTTTTGATGCCGAAGAGTACCGAACCGTAATAGTTACCCTGTTCCATAACCTGCTGGCAAATGACTCATTCAACAAACTCTTTGTAGACAGCTACTGTATACTGATTGGCTCCGTATTCCAACCTGACAATCTGAACAGAGTCATCAATGAGCTTGGAGCCAGAGCCAAGCGTGAGATGTCTTTCAATAATGAAAGCCCCCAGAGTGACATAAACATGCTGTTGGAAAGGATCAATGAGTCGTATCTGGAAACAAGGATCATTCAGCTCAAGTCTTGGAGCTATTCAAAGACTCTTGCCAGTAACGTCACCAAGAACCTTTCCACCGATCTGCCTCAAGCTACATTGCAGATAAACGGCATAACAGTCCCTACGGGAAAATTCAAAGGGACCCTGTTGAACAAATCTACGGTCATAGCCTATGCACCCGAAGGCTACACATTCGTCGGATGGAAAAAAAGCAACGGAACTATTGTATCCACCGACCCCAAATACAACCTTAAGACCATATCCAATGAGACACTGATAGCAAGCTTTATGCCTGACAGTATCCTTAAACCCATCAGGATTAATGAAATAAGTGCAGGCAACCGGATATTCATAAATGACTCTTTCAAGAAACATGACTGGGTTGAGCTATACAATGTCACAGACCAGCCATACGTAGTAGGCGGCATGTACCTGTCAAACGCAGCCAACAAGACACATAAATACAGGATACCTTACGGAACTGTCATCCCCGCTCACGGCTATCTGGTCATCTGGTGTGACAACGACCAGGGATCACAGATACATTCCGGATTCAAACTGGACAAGAATGAGACTGACAACTGTGTTATCCTGACCGCCAATGACGACAGTTGGAGAGACTATCTTTATTACAGCGCCCACAAGGAGTTCCAGAGTGTCGGTCTCTTCCCGGACGGAGGAACCGGGCCAAAAGTATTCAACCTGCCCACTATCGGAAAGAGGAATAAGGCAATAATTGCCGATACTCTCTATGACAATACCTTCATATCTGATATTCACCCGGAAAAAAACGATTCACAGCAGGACAGGATATTCAACCTGTATGGCCAGCCGGTATCGGACATACAGCCGGGACAGCTTTATATAAGGAACCGCAAGAAATTCATTTATCTGCCCTGAATTCGGGCAACCTCATTGTTGTAAGCCGTTTCAAAATATGTCCGCAGACGGCTTTTATCATGTATTATCTCACGTAATCCGGACAATCCCACTGCATTACCGGACTCGGGAATCCATAGTTTAATATAACCTCCCACGTCATATTTTTCGGCCATATGTTGGCAAGTGCGCCGCCAATGCCCCTCCTTATCAAGCTCTGGGTAGTGTTTGAATCCGTACTGCACGGTTCTCAGTATTATGGATTCTGGTATTATCTGACGGTCAGCCTCGGCGATTATCTTTCCATAGATGGTTCTGGGCTCATGGTCCGATGAAGCCCTGTGGTCCTCGGCAGCCTGGGCTATAACCTCAATCTCATCAGGAGTGAACCAGTCCCCCAGCCTCTTGTCCGTTCGTATGATTCTGGCCGATTCCAGATGGTGCGTCTTACGGTCCACGCAAAGCCCCGTATCATGATAAGCCGCCGCAGCATAGACCATATCAGAATCGACATCATAGAACCCTGCCAGCCGCAAGGCTTCTTCGATCACAGCCTTGACATGCTTACGGCCATGCCCGGCATCAAACCCGTCATACATAGGGATGATGCTCTCCTCGACATACTTTTCCAATCCGCTTTTCATCACCTCAAAAATAGGAAAAAAAAGTATTCCTTGCCACAAGGAACTGATCCTTCTGTGTACTGCATGGAACTGGCACGGGGGTTCCGGAATGAAGGTACCCTGACTATCTGGAGCGGAAAGAGCCGGCTGGAACGGAAGTGTACGCCAGCGCTGGAGCAGAACGGCTGACGGAACTGCGTTTTGAGACGGCCGGGGAAAACTTGCAGAAACTCTCTGTCCAGATAAAGCGCCCGCGAGGGAGGTGACTTTCATGACACAAAAACAGCGACAATAATGATATATCATTAATGCGTCATCTGTTTGTTCCGGGTAAGGAATGACTGCAGCAGATATATGATTGAAATGACAACTCCTATCATATACGGCGAAGTGTGTACGGCTGCAGCAGCGGGCGATACTATCAGAGGTGACAGGAACTGACCCAGATAGAGGGCTGCCGATAACAGCGGCATCACGGTAGTGGCAGCATCGCGGCCTGCCTTGATTGAGCCGATGGTGTTGAGGTATGGCACCCCTACTCCGTTGGCGATACCAATAAGAGCTGAACCTGCAATCAACGCTATGATGCAGGCTCCTGATGTCAGACACAAATAACCGGCCATGAATGCCAATGGTGCCATGTATTTTATAATTGAGGGAAAACTCCTCATGAGAGAACCAAATACAAGACCTACCAGGAATGCCACTACATCGAGCCCTACCATGACCAGTGTTATTCCGGTGCCGGATAGTATATGTGATGCTGTGAGAGCAAAGTTGGTGGGGTAGATAAAGAAAAGAATCATAACCAGAAACATACCTGTAACTGACGGATGGAATAGCCTTATCAGCCCCAAGGATATGCCGGCTCCTCCCGACAGCCGTTCATTGGGCAGAAATAGAGCCACCAGTATGATTGCTATGAATCCCAACAGATAAACCAGGAAGGCATAGTTCCAACCTATGCCAGCCAGAATTCCAGCCAGGAATGTTGCTATCACACCACCCATCTGGTTCATGGCAGCCGACAGTCCCATTAATGATGCTTGCTGTTCTGGTGGATAATAGTATGCCAGAAGACCCGTGGAAAGGGGCATTATCATACCCACACTGACTCCTATTAAGGCTCGCATAACCAACAGTGTCCAGATGTTGTCCGTAAAGAAAACTCCAGCTCCTGCGGATACGTACAGCATCAGACCTGTAAGTGCTATGGTGCGTGTCTTCATCTGTTTACACAAAAGAGGGAACAGCAGGTTGGTAAGGATTATAAAAAATGCCGGCAAGCTTACAACAAACTGAATGAGCAAGGGGGAGCACCTGTTGAAATGGTTGCTTATCACTCCCAATGCGGGAGCTATGGCAGCGCCGGCCATTACGGTTAAAAGACTGATGGACAGGATAGTAAAAAGCAATCTCCGTTTCATAGATAATAATGTTAAGTTAATAGTGGAGGTTGCAGCTCTACCAAGCTTTGCAAAGGTCTTTTGCGGGGGCAAAAGTACAATTTTTTGCAATTTGCAGGGTCACAGATAAAGACTTTTTTATATATTTTTGCCTCAGGATCCACTATGTACAGAGTGCATATGTAGATTCATGTCTTACCTTTAAATAAAAAGAAAATGTCAAAGGTTTTTGAAACCAATGCCCTCAAAGGCAAAGCACTTGCAGATGGTATGAGGAAGAAGATTGCCGAATTAAATCAGTACGGCGTAAATGAGTGGGAACTGATTGAAATGTCAAATGATGCCGACAAGGCAATTGAGATGATCCGGGAGGTTGAACAGCTCAGGGAGGTGGTGTCGGAAAAACTCAAATCCGCCAACAAACAGCTGGATTCCGTAAAGGAGCGGGCTTTAGCATACCGCAGAATCATCAAAGCCCATTATACCCAGGATAAATGGGAAAGCTTTGGTCTGATGGATAAACGCTGACATCAAAAACGACACAAAGGGATTGTTCCCTTTGTGTTATTGCGATAGCCTGTGACGGAGTCTCTGAGCCGGTAACGCAGGTGCGCCTGATAGTCTTCAATGTCCGGACAGAACGTGAACTGCTGCTGACCGAGCTGGGCAGGTGTGCCACGAAAGACAGGATTGGCCTAGCGTTTGTAGAAGCACTGGCCGTTACGATGGAGAAGGTGATGTTGCCTATTGAGGACCTGCAGTCCTGGATTATGGTGTGTGGGATTGAATTTGGGGCATGGTTTTATTTCTTTGACTTTTGTCGCGACTTAGCCAAACAAGCAAGCTTGATGGCGTTCGCAGCTCCAAAAGTTCATGGTGTTAGTGTTACTATGCAAAGTTATTGAAAAAAGGCTTATATTTGCCTTAAATCTGTTATAATGACAACTATACGAGGTTTATGAAAAGGGTTCTGATTGTTATTATAAGCATATTACTCTTCTTGACATCCTGCACTACCACAAAGTATGTAAGTAATCAGGAGAAAGTCGAAAAGACTTTTATTGGAAAGGATCTTAACACAATTATAATGAATTTAGGTCCTGTTGCCACTCGTTCAACAGATGGTGCCGATGGTTATGTATGCACATTTAATGAAGGCCGTGACACTTATTACCATTGCTATTTCAACTCTGATGATATTTGCTATCATGTACTGACGAATTCTGCAACTGCCAAGAAACGTTTCAAACCATTGGCCACCATAGCCTTAGTCCTTGGAATTATCATTGTATTGACACCAAGGTATCCTTAGTTCTTAGGTCATTTGAAAGCTTACGTTTGTGGTCTGAGGTAGGTCTATGTCTGGTTTTAATCCGGACGATGATGGCCTGAAGTTCATGTGTGGCGGGCGCGAAAGCGTCCGCTTTACTTTGTATCAGGTGTGCGCTGGTCCTGAAAGCGTAGAAAAGTTTAATAAGAGTTCATTGACATTTTGATTTTGAGTGAGCGGTGCATGAACATCCAAGAGTTCTTTGATATCAGCCTTTGATAGGATTGATGCTT
>CAJOLR010000037.1 GCA_905235565.1 uncultured Bacteroidaceae bacterium
GTCCCTGGAAACAGCCCAGCGGCATGAGCTCATTGATTTCACACAATACTCCCAACTGCGGAGGCGGAGTCGTTCCATGGCTGTTTGATCCGGCAGTGATGGTTGATGATGACGGCAACGCCTATCTCTATTTCGGAGGCGGTATAGACGGACTGAGCGCAGCCGATCCCGGATCCGCCCGTTGTGTCCAGCTGGGCGACAATATGACATCGATCGTAGGCGAGCCAAAGCAGATCAAACCTCCATACCTGTTTGAGGATTCCGGAATTAACAAGATAGGCGGTAAATACATTTACAGCTACTGCGGTAATTTCAGTGCCGGAGGTACTACATCCACCAATCCCGGAAGCGGCAATATCGGTTATATGATATCCGATAATCCTCTGGGCCCCTTCACCTATGTAGGAAAGTGCTTTGACAATCCCGGCGGAGGCTGGGGTGGCGGCGGCGGAAACAACCACCATGCAATATTCGAGTTCAAGGGTAAATATTACATCGTATATCATACCCGTACGCTCAAGGCTGCCATGAGGAAGGAGAATCCGGTAATACTGGACGGAATGGAGTTGCGCAGCACCTGTATCAGCGAGATCAACGTTGACACGGTTAACCATAAGATTACCAATCTGTCCGTTTCAGGCATGGACATAAGCGACGCTTCCGTAAAGCAGCTTAAGAATTTCGATCCATACCAGACGGTACCCGGCGCCACAATGGCATGGGAGAGAGGAATAGAGACCACTTACAGGGAGAGGCTCAATAAATACTCATACTGCACTGCCGAGGCCAAGAAAGGTTCATGGATGTGCATATCGAATGTGGAGTTCGGCACGGACGGTCCTATAGGTTTTACCGCCAAGGTAAAAGGAAAAGGTGTCATTAAGGTGTGCCGGGGCAATCCCACGTCAAACAGCGGTGCAGCAGTCATAGCTCTGGCCGAGATAACCAGTGATAAGACTTACAAGACCGTAACGGTTCCGCTGATAAACATACCTCCCAAATCTGTCAGCAAGCTCTATATAGTATTCTCGGATGAGGCCAGTCTTGAGAGCTGGTCTTTCATAAAGGAATAAGTGGAAATGAAGAGACTGATTCACATTTCAATGTTCATGATCAGCCTGGCGTTCTGCGTCAGTTGTCAGCGTCATGGCGTAATAGAACTGCGAATTATAGCTACATCTGATGTTCATGGAAGCATTTTTTCTGATGACTGCCTGAACGGGGAGAAAAGGGACGGAAGTCTGGCAAAGTTCGCCTCCTTCATGAGGGGACAGCGCAGCAGGAACAGTAATGTGATATATATTGATGCAGGTGACAATCTTCAGGGATCGGTCGAGGCATATCAGGACATATCGGCGCAGATGCAGAGGCGGAGCGTGGTTGCCCAGGCTTTCAACCTGCTGGGCTGCAACGCATCGGTGCTGGGTAATCATGACATTGCGGCCGACGGCGGAGGCTGCGACCGTTTTATGAGGGATGCCGGATTTCCGGTATTGGCAGCCAATTTGTTCTTTGAGAGTTACGGAGACTACGCACCTCCTTACGCCATATTTGAAGTCAGGGGGCTGAGGGTGGCTGTATTAGGCATGACCACTCCGGTTACCAAGTATACTCTGCCATGGGACAACATCCGTGAGTTAGAGATAAGGGACATCGTGGAGACGGCCAGGTACTGGATGCCCATACTGCGTGATGACATGAAGGCCGATGTGGTGGTGGGCCTGATACACTCCGGACTGGATGGCGGATGCATGGACGATGAGGGCGTATTTGAGAATCAGGTTGGCGCCCTTGTTAAAGAGGTTCCAGGTTTTGACCTGATCGTGTTCGGTCATGACCATAAGCCGGCATGTCTGAAGATGGCCGGCCACAACGGTGATTCCATACTTCTGGCCAATCCCGGACCATATGCACGTAATGCTGCCGTAATTGACATCAAGGCCGATTTCAGGGGTTCGGACAAGCCCCGCATCTTAACATCCGGCCATTTGGAGGATATTACAGATGAAAAGCCTGACAGGACATTCATGAAAAAGATGTCAGGATGGTACGAAGACGTGAAGAACTATTCAGACTCCATAATAGGAACGGTTTCTGTCCCGCTTGAAGGTGCCGGAGTTCTCTGGCGGGAGTCATCGGCCATGGATTATATTCACTCCTTGCAGATGAGATTCAACGGGGCTGACATATCCCTCACATCGCCATTGTTTACCAATACGCTCATACCTGCCGGGGATTTGAGGATCCGTGACCTGTTCAATCTGTATCAGTATGAGAACAGCATGGTGTCTGTCATGCTCAAGGGCAGCGAGGTGATGGATATACTTGAATATTCGGCATCACAGTTTTACAATACCGTAAGCGACGGCAACGGTACGTTGCTCAAGACTGTGACCGATCCGGAAGGACACCGCAAGATGCAGAACCCTGTCAAAGCCCTGATAACCGCAACCGGTATAGATTATGTGATCGATGTTACCAAACCGGAGGGTGAACGCGTGTGTGTAGTCTCCATGACGGGAGGTAAGCCTTTTGATCCGGATAAGTATTATCGGACCACAGTAAACTCATTCCTTTATGCCGGCACCGGATCATCCCTGTTCGGATATGTGGGGCTGAAACACAAGGAGATGAGAGACAGGCTCAACTCATCGTCACTGTCTGACATCAGGTACCGGATAATCACTGATTTCGCCAACAGGAAGGAGGGCGGTATGAAGGTTAATGTACGCAGGTTCTCTAACTGGAAACTGGTTCCGGAACAGATTGTGAAAGATTGTCTGGCCAGGGATACGGTCAGACTTGAAATTATTGACAAATAACTGGCAGCGTAACGGTTGCCCACCAAAAATAATGATTATGAAAAAAACAGTCTATTTGCTGATAGCAGGAACAGTTCTTTCGCTTTCGGCATGCAAATCAAGTCAGAATGCCTATAAGGAGGCTTATGAGAAAGCGGTTAGCAGTGATGAAGCCAAGGCCGTGATCGAGGATCCGGTAACACAGGACGAGGCTACCAGAGCCGAGGATGTATCGAATGTATCGGTACGTGAGGAGAAGATATCGGTTGTCTCTGGAGACAAGGATATCAAGGCATACGGAATAGTATGCGGCAGTTTCTCACTCAAGACCAATGCCGATGCACTCAGGGAGCGTCTTATAAATGACGGTTATAAAGCTGTGGTGGTGGTCAATGAAGCCGGAAAGACATACCGCGTGATATGCGCCAGCTTCGACACCAAGGACGAGGCTGTTGCCGAGCGCAACAAGTTCAAGGCCAGATATCCTGACAATCAGGATTTCCAGAGCGCCTGGATACTTTACAGGAAGTGACATTGGGACGTATTCTGGCTATAGACTACGGTACCAAGCGTACCGGAATTGCTGTTACTGACCCGCTCAGGATAATACCGGGCGGAATAGGGACAGTTGCTACCCATGAACTGCTCAAGTTCCTGGCAGACTATGTAGGCAGGGAACAGGTGGACATCATTGTGGTAGGATATCCCACAAACATGAACGGCGAGGATTCGGCCAGTATGAAACAGATACGGCCTTTTACGGAGAAACTTAAGAAACTGTACCCGGACAAGGATATAGTTATGTTTGATGAGAGGTTCACTTCCGTAATGGCGCAGCGTGCCATACTGGAGTCCGGGATAGGGCGTATGGCCCGCCGGAACAAGGCACTTGTGGATGAAGTGAGCGCCACCATCATTCTGGAGTCATTTATGGATTCAAAACAATACAAAGAGATATGATTTTACCGATCTATACTTATGGACAGAGTGTCCTCAGGAAAGAGGCAGAGGAGATAGACAGTGACTATGAGGGTCTGGAGCAGCTCATCAAGGATATGTTCGAGACGCTCCGTAAGGCCGAGGGCGTGGGGCTGGCTGCACCGCAGGTGGGGTTGCCGATTCGTCTGGCGGTGATTGACCTGGATGCCATATCGGATGATCAGCCTGAATTCAAGGGCTATTTCCGCACGTACATCAACCCATATATTGAAGAGACAGCCGGTGAGTCTGTTCCGTATGAGGAGGGATGCCTTAGCTTTCCAGGCATACATGAAAAGGTCAACCGTCCTTCGAAAGTCCGTATAAGCTGGCTGGATGAGAACTTTGTGGAGCACGATGAGTGGTTTGAGGGATTCCCGGCCCGTGTGCTCCAGCATGAGATAGACCATCTGGACGGAAAATGTTTCATAGACCGTATGTCGCCGCTGCGCAGGCAGATGAACAGGAAAAACCTAAGTTCCATAGCTGCCGGCAAGTTCAGCTGCGACTATAAGGTCAAGGTTCCAAAAAAATAGGATGAGAGCAGGGCGGATACTAATAGCCTGCGCTACGGTATTGTCTTTTTTGTGCACACCGTCAAAGGCCCAGATAAACACCGACCGTATGATGTCGGTGGGTCGTAACGCCCTCTATTTTGATGATTACGTACTCTCCATACAGTACTTCAATCAGGTAATAAACGCCAAGCCTTATCTTTATGAGCCCTATTTCTACAGGGCTGTGGCCAAACTTTCACTTGAGGATTACCGCGGTGCGGAGCAGGATTGCACCAATGCCATAGAACGTAACCCGTTCGTGGTAAACAGCTATCAGGTGCGTGGCCTGGCCCGTGTCTATCAGGGACGTTATGCCGAAGCACTCGGAGACTTCAGGAAAGGCCTGCGGCTTGAACCTGATAACTGCCCGATGCGCCATAACCTGATTCTCTGTCTGGAACGGGACAACCGTAAGGAGGAGGCGCTGCTGGCGGCGGATACTCTGGTGACGATGTTTCCCAAGTATGCCCCGGGTATGGCCATGCTGTCTGACCTGCTGTGGGAACGCGGTGACAGCGCCAAGGCTCTGGAATGGGTAGACAAGGCATTGGAGATAAACAAGTATGATGCGGACATGCTGCATCACAGGGGTGTCATGCTGGCCCGCCTGGAACAGTACGAGGAGGCGGAAAAAGACCTGGACCGCGCAATATATATTGATCCGGGCAGTTCGGGGGCATACATAACCCGTGCCATGATACGCTATTTCAGGAATAACCTGAACGGGGCGCTGGCAGACTATGACATGTCTATATTGATTGATCCGGCCAGTCTGACCGGTCATTACAATCGCGGTAACCTGCGGGCCCAGATAGGTGACGACAATCGGGCCATCGAGGATTTTGATATGGTGATAGAGTCTGAACCGGACAATATGATGGCCATATTTTACCGGGGCGTACTGCGTGACAACACCGGCGATTACCGTGGTGCCGAACAGGATATCTCGAAAGTGCTCGATGAGTATCCGCAGTTTATACAAGGCTATCAGATACGCAGTGAGGTCCGTGAAAAACTGGGTGACCGTTTAGGTGCCGAACAGGATGCCCTGGTGGTTGTTCAAGACCGGAACAGGAGGTTCAACAATGCCATGGGTTATACGGACGATCCGGACACGGAGGATGAAGGTAAGACGCGCGACAAATCCGACAAGAATGTACGCAATTACCGTAAGATAGTGGTGGATGAGAATCTGGAGAACTCTACAGGTTTTTCCAGTGAGTATAGGGGTAAGGTACAGAACCGTAATGTCAATGTGCAGTATCTGGAGCCGTTCCGTCTGACCTATTACAGGGATAATGACCAGACCATAAGCATGGTACGTTACAGCAAGGTGCTGGATGACCTTTTTTCCACAGGCAGTTTCATGTCGGAGATAGTTGTGGAGAACCATGAAGTCTCCCTGGACGAGAAACAGATATCAGGACTTTTTACGGATATTGAACAGCGTACCATGAAACTTTCCGTCGAAACCGATAATGCCGACAATATCCTGCTTGCCAGGGCAATCGACTTCTCGCTCCTGCAGGATTTCACCAATGCGGAATCGGACCTTGGCAACGCGGTGACAGTCAATCCGGACAACTGGGCGGTATGGTTCTGCCGGGCGCAGGTAAGGGAGCGTCTGGTCAGGATACGTCAGGCCGAGCAGGAGTTTGACCTGCATCAGGATGGTTCGGACAACATTGAGAAGAGTGCCGATTCCGGATATCTGACGGTCATAAGATATCTAACCAACGCCATTGATCTGGAGCCGTCATTTGCATATGCCTATTACAACAGGGGTACCCTGTATGCCATGACTAATGACCTCCACGCGGCGCTGATGGATCTTGACAAGGCCATTGAGATTGATGGGACGCTGGCAGAGGCGTGGTATAACCGCGGATTGGTGCTTGTCCTGCTGAACCGCATGGATGAAGCCTTCCGTGACCTGAGCAGGGCAGGCGAACTTGGTATATATACAGCGTATAATATTATCAAACGCTTCACAAAGTCCGAATAAATTGATAATTTTGCAAGCTTAAAAGAAAATACTACATAACAATATGATAAAGATTACGTTTCCCGACGGTTCCGTACGCGAATATGAAAGCGGCGTGACCGGTTATGAGATTGCTGAGAGCATCAGCCAGAGACTTGCACAGGATGTGTTGGCCTGCAGTGTCAACGACCAGATAACAGAGCTCAACCGCCCCATAACCGCCGATGCTGCCATCAAGCTCCATAAGTGGGAGGACGATGAGGCCAAGCACGCCTACTGGCACACCAGCGCCCATCTTATGGCCGAGGCTCTGCAGGAGCTCTATCCCGGCACACAGTTCGGTATCGGCCCTGCAATCGAGAAGGGATTCTATTATGACATCATGCCGCCCGAAGGCGTGGTTATCAAGGAGAGTGATTTCCCCGCCATCGAGGCCAGGATGAAGGAACTGGTCCAGAAAAAGGAGAAACTGGTCCGTAAGGAGATAAGCAAGGCCGATGCCTTGAAGTTCTTCGGTGACCGCGGCCAGACCTACAAGAATGAGCTGATAGCCGACCTTGAGGACGGTACCATCAGCACATACACACAGGGTAACTACACTGACCTTTGCCGCGGACCGCATCTGGTGGATACCGGTGCCATCAAGGCCATCAAACTGCTGGCTACATCGGCCGCATACTGGCGCGGTGACGAGAAACGCCCGCAGATGACCCGCATATACGGTATCACATTCCCCAAGCAGAAGATGCTGGATGAGTATCTGACACTGCTGGAGGAGGCCAGGAAGCGTGACCACCGCAAGATAGGCAAGGAGATGGAGCTGTTCATGTTCAGCGACATGGTAGGCAAGGGCCTGCCCATCTGGCTGCCCAAAGGCACAGCCCTGCGTCTGAGGCTGCAGGATTTCCTGTCACGCATACAGAAACGTTACGGCTACCAGCAGGTAATCACCCCGCATATCGGCTCCAAGCAGTTGTACGTAACCTCAGGTCACTGGGATCATTATGGAAAGGACAGTTTCCAGCCCATAACCACCCCCGAGGAGGGTGAGTGCTACCTGCTCAAGCCCATGAACTGCCCCCACCACTGCTGCATTTTCAAGTCACAGCCCCGCTCATACAGGGACCTGCCTCTGCGTATTGCAGAGTTCGGAACCGTATACCGTTACGAGCAGAGCGGCGAGCTGCACGGACTGACCCGCGTACGCAGCTTTACACAGGACGATGCACATATCTTCTGCCGTCCCGACCAGGTGAAGGGAGAGTTCATCCGCGTGATGGAGATCATCGAGATAATCTTCAAGGCACTTAACTTTGACAGCTTCGAGGCTCAGATATCACTGCGTGACCCCAACGACCACGAGAAGTACGTGGGCAGCGACGAGGTTTGGGAGAAGGCCGAGCGCGCCATTGTGGAGGCATGCGAGGAGAAGGGCCTGAAGGCAACCGTCGAGTACGGCGAGGCCGCATTCTACGGTCCCAAACTGGACTTCATGGTCAAGGATGCCTTAGGCCGCCGCTGGCAGTTAGGTACCATCCAGGTTGACTATAACCTGCCGCAGCGGTTCGAGCTTGAATATATTGCATCGGATAATCAGAAGGAGCGCCCCGTCATGATTCACCGCGCACCCTTTGGCTCAATGGAGCGCTTTGTAGCTGTGCTCATTGAGCATACCGCCGGTAAGTTCCCGCTCTGGCTCACACCGGATCAGGTGGCTATCCTGCCTATATCGGAAAAGGCCAACGATTACGCCCATAAGGTTCAGAAAGAACTTGAGGACAGGTATGAGATACGCGGATTCGTGGATGACCGCAACGAGAAGATAGGCCGCAAGATCCGCGACAACGAGGTCAAGCACATCCCCTATATGCTTGTAGTAGGTGAGAAAGAGGCTGAGAATGGTGAGGTTAACGTACGTAAGCAGGGTGCCGAGAACCTTGGAAACATGAAAATTGCAGAATTTGGTGAAAAAATCGCCGAAGAAGTTAATTCTATGATAAATAAATGGTAATTTTGCGCCCGCTTGGAATAAACTTTTTGAAAATAGGTGTAGAAATATAGAGAAAACAATATAAAAGATTCTGAATGAAGAAAGACAATTTGAGTGATCAGTATCAGGTAAATGACGAGATCCGTGCCCGTGAGGTCCGCATAGTCGGTGAAGGCTTTGAACCTAAAGTGGTTTCACTGCGCGAGGCTCTTAAGATAGCAGATGAAATGGAGTTGGATCTGGTCCTGATATCACCGAATGCAGTCCCGCCGGTATGCAGAATCGTTGATTTCTCCAAGTTCATATATCAGCTCAAGAAGAAGCAGAAGGAGGCCAAGGCAAAGCAGGTCAAGATTGACGTCAAGGAGATACGTTTCGGACCCCAGACCGATGATCATGACTACAACTTCAAGCTCAAGCACGCTATGGGTTTCCTGCAGAACGGTGACAAGGTAAAGGCATACGTGTTTTTCCGCGGCCGCTCAATACTGTTCAAGGAGCAGGGTGAGGCTATTCTGGCCCGTTTTGCAAAAGACCTTGAGGAGTACGGAAAGCAGGAGCAGGCACCTATCCTGGAGGGTAAGCGTATGACAATCTTCATATCGCCCAAGAAGGGTGGGGCACCCAAGAAGCCGGAGGCTCCCAAGCAGGAAAATAAGGAATAAACAGACCGATAAGCCCGGGCATGGTGCTTACGGTTATAAATAACAAACAAAATTTTTAATAACAATGTTGAAATCAAAGACTAATTCCGGTTCCAAAAAAAGATTCGCTCTTACCGGATCGGGCAAAATCAAGAGAAAACACGCTTATCACAGCCACATTCTCACTAAGAAGAGCAAGAAGCGTAAAAGAAATCTGGATCACTTCACAATCCTTGACCAGGCCAACGCCAAGCAGGTCAAGTCTCTGCTCTGCATGAGATAACCCCCGATTAAGAGATCAGTCACAAAAGAAATTAACCGATTTGTCAGCATTAAAGACCTGTAAGGGCGCTGGCATTCAAAAAACAAGAAACTATGCCGAGATCAGTAAATCACGTTGCTTCTAGAGCAAAGAGAAAGAAAATTTTAGGTCTTACCAGAGGTTACTTTGGTGCAAGAAAGAACGTCTGGACCGTTGCCAAGAATACTTGGGAGAAGGGTCTGACCTATGCTTATCGTGACCGTAAGAACAAGAAGAGAGAGTTCCGTGCACTGTGGATCCAGCGTATCAATGCTGCCGCCCGTCTGGAGGGTATGAACTATTCACAGCTCATGGGTGCAATCCATAAGGCTGGAATCGAGATCAACCGTAAGGTGCTGGCCGACCTGGCTATGAACAACCCCGAGGCTTTCAAGGCTATTGTCCAGAAGGTTAAATAATCAGGGAACTAACGTTAAAAAGCGGGTGGAATGATTTTCCTCCCGCTTTTTTTATTACCTTTACACTTGACCGCATCGGGTTAGATCGGGAGACTCATCAATAAAAACTAAGAACCGGGATTTGCTCTGGTTTCCAATGGCGGGCCACGCCCCAACAGGGGTAACCTTCGGTCGGTGGATTACAAAGGGGACCGGGCGCCTAAAACTTATATTTCCGGAGTTCTCATCACATCACCGATGCGGTTATTTTTTATGTGACTTCTTGCAGATAATATTTTTTGTATATATTTGTAATTTAATAGTATTAAAATCGATTTGCTTATGAAGAAACTGCTACTTCTGTTTTTTGTATCAATTCTAAGTTTTCCGGCTTTCCCGGCTGACAGTGAGGTACTGACTCTATATACTTTCAATGATTTTGAATTAGGATATGAGTTTCCGGTAGTAACAAGTAACGGAAAACAGATTTATGGAGCCAAGGCTGTCATTGAAGCGGCCAGCAGCACCAGCAAGACGAATAAGCTGCTGCATGTAACCAATCCGACCGATACTATCGGTTATGTGGCATTGGAACTTCCGGAAGGAAGAGATGCCATCTATACCTGCAAGAAGTATGAGAGCTTCTCGTTCCAGTTACGCAGGCCGTCATCCAATACCGAGACAGAGACTTGTGTTCTTGAAATCCTTTTCGGTTCAAAGCGGGTTTATGCCGATAGCGAGCCTGTAAAACGTCAGAGTGACAAACTGATTACCTATACTTGTCCCATAACTAAGGTCTCTACCAATAACAAGCAGATGCGAATAGCTTTGCTGGCTACCCCGGCAGAGTTCTTCATAGACAACGTAAAGTTCTATGAGGTTGCATATAATATTGATATTCCTGATAAGACTGTGCGTTACTGGGCAGACCAGATGGGCAAGAATTTCGGAACATGCGTCAATCCGGGAATATCCACCGGCGACACCTTTGGTAAAACCGTTGCCAATAACTTCAATACCGTTGTTCTGGAGAACTCAATGAAATTCGACGCGACAGAGCCAAACAGGAATCAGTTCAACTGGAATGCAGACGGAGTGGTTACCTTTGCCAAGCAGAACAATATGAAGGTACGCGGTCACACCCTGACATGGCATGGCCAGAATCCTGACTGGGTATCAAATGCCATCAATGCCAAATCTGGAGCAGAAAGAAGACAAGAGGCAATTAATATCCTTAAGAATCATATATTTAAGGTGGTAGGCCACTGGAAGGGACAGATAGTTGAGTGGGATGTAGTGAATGAGTGCCTCAATGACGGACAGAATCCTGCTGTAGGCGGCGGTTATTCAACCCGTAACTGGTCAGTATGGTATACTGGTTTCGGCGGTGAGGATTATATAGACTCCGCCTTTGTATGGGCGCATCAGGCCGACCCGGATGCAAAGCTGTATATTAATGACTACAACGTTGGAATGTGGAACAAGGAGGGTAAGACCAGGGCCATGTATAATCTTGCCAAGAGACTTAAGGATGCCGGTATCCCGATTGACGGAGTAGGTTTCCAGACTCATACATCTGTTGGCTATTTTGATCCTTCGGAGGTAGAACTGTCCATCCAGCAGTTCCAGGCCATAGGACTGAATGTGATTATCACCGAGATGGATATGGAGGGAGGCCAGCGAAACGGTACAGAGTTGATAAGAGCCATATCAGATTCCGAACTAAAGACACAGGCCGAAAAATACGGAAAGCTTGCCGAGATACTGCTTAAATATGATTGTCCTACATTCATGGTATGGGGTGTCGCCGATAACCGCTCATGGCTGGATTGCAGTGAGAATACCAAGCCTTTGCTGTTCTACGCAGACCTGACTCCGCACGAAGCCTATATTACAGTCAGAAAGGCTTATCAGAATTATGCTGTCAAGACCGATGTGCCAGAGGTTGAATATGAGGAGCTGGTGATTGACAACGAGGTTAAACTGGATGTTTACAGTATTACCGGACAGAAAGTGGGAGTAATCAGTTCAATGTCAGAACTCCAGGACTATCCTGCCGGATTCTATATCGTAGGTAACAAGAAATATCTGGTTAAATAAACCGTTACGGAATAAGACAGAACGGGCTGGCCTTGAAGGTCAGCCCGTTCTGTTCATGAAAGGTAATACGGATTATCTCTGCAGAAACTTCTTGCCGTCTATTATCACTATTCCTTTATAGCCACTGCCAGCCACGGAGCCACCTATGTTGTATCTGGTTCCATTGGCTTTGTAGTCATCGGGAGTAACATACCGCACGGATGTGGGATCAAGCGACAATTCAATGTTGTCTATGTTGAAATAGGCTCCGTCAACCGATACGCGCAACACCTGGAGTCCGGCTTCCAGATAACCTAAAGTGCCTTCTACAGGCACATAGTTGCTCCAACTGTTATCACCTGTCTGGGGGACACTGACCTTGCAAAGGTTCCTGACATTGCCGTTGGAGACTACTCCAATCTGGTATCCGCTGTTGGTGACTCCCGAACTTACTATGGTTGAGTAAAGGTACTTTCCGGCTTGCTCTACATTGACGGTGTACTCAAGCCATTCTCCGTCGGCAGTGTTGCCTATCACTATCCTTCCGCTTCGGGACTTGATGTCAACACCTCCGTTGTCTGTGCGGTAATTTGCATCACCTTCGTCGGCGGAATCAGAATCATGGAATGAGAATCCGTCGCCGCCCTTGTCAAAGTTCTCAATCTCTATTATACCTGGTATGATTATGGGGGTGCCGCTGAATGGTGCAGTGACTTTAAGCGTATATGTGACTATGTCGGACTGGGCTCCATTGACATCGGTGGCTACCGCCTGGAATGTGAAGGTTCCTCTTTGGGACGGTTTGTAATCAACCTGATAGGGTGCTTGCGTGGCGGTTCCGAGCAGTTTCTCACCCTGATAGAACTTTACGTTGGCTATTTCTACCGGGCTGCTTACATCAACCCTGACAGCGGTGTTCATGTTGGCGATGGCGGGATCGGCGCTGATGCTCAGCTTGATGTTCTGGTTGTAATCTATCTTGCTGAATACTATCTTGTCGATATTGCAGCTGCTTCCGTTAATATTGAGACGGATAACGTTCTTGCCCTCCTTGAGTGCCACTTTGAGTCTGCCGCTCAAGGTTGTATAGTTGCTCCAATTGTTATCGCCAGTCTGTGGGACGCTGAGCGTTCCTGTCAGGTCTGTCTGGGTGCCGTTATTGCTCAAGGAGAGACTGAATGAGGAACTGTTTACTCCGGAAGACACGTATGCTGTGTAGGTGTAAACGCCGGCCTCATTGACATTGACGGTATATTCCATCCATTCTCCATTGCTGGTGTAACCGATTGCATATCCGCCGTTACCCTGTACTATGTCAACTCCGCTGCCGTCAGAGCGGTAGCCTGAAGCATCACCCTCACTGTCGGAATTGCTGTCGTGATATGCTATACCTTCCGGTCCCTCGTCAAAATCCTCTGCCTGGATGGTGCCCGGCAGGTTCATGGTCTTGTGCGGCTTGCGGGGGTTATAGGCGGTAAAGCCTGCCAGGCGCTCGTATCTGGTTCCGTCATTGGCATATACCACCGCTTTCAGGTTATACTTGCCCGTGGTCTTGGGCACATATCTGGTCACATAGGGAGCGGCTGTCATCGTCTCTGCCAGCTTGTTGTTTACATACAGCTTAATGCTGTCAATGGACTTGGTCCTCATGCTGGCGCGTACCGTAATGGGAACGGTGTCAAGCTTGGTTGCCCTTATTGAAGCGGGTTTGATATAGATGGAGGCCTCCTTTTTCATACCAGGGAACGGACTCTTGGCATTCCGGGCCTCATCGGTGCTCATATATTCACGCAGCCAAGTCATGGCCGGACGGTCAACGTTCTGATTGTTTTCTACCCTTATTATGCCGGAATTGCCGTCTGTGGTCCAGGTCCTGCCGTAGATGTAACCCCAAAGCGTGATGCCTGCGCAATAGTCAGACTCCCACATGTACTTGATCTGGTCCTTATACTGCTGGTACTGCTTGTTATCATCGGTGGTGCCGATGTCATATTCGGTACTGTACATGGGTATCTTGAGCTCGTTCTGGATTTCGGTCATAGCGGACTTGAAATCATTGAAGCTCATGTCTGTAAGGTCATGTGACTGGCATCCGTAGGCATCGATGGGGGCACCGGCATCGCGCAGCGTACGGACCAGGTCTATGAACTGTGTCTTCTGCCACTGGAATGTATTGTAGTCGTTGTAGATGAGAATGGCATCGGGCCAGCGCTCATAAGCCAGTTCAAAGGCCTCTATGATCCAGTCATAACCGGTCACTCCGTCGCCGCCCAAGGCGTTCTTGTAGGGCGCAGGAGCATGTCCGGGTACAGCCTCATTGACCACATCGATTATCTCCAGGTCCGGATAGTGTCTCTTGGCCTCATCAAACCATTCGACGATGGCGTCATACTGGTCTTCCGGGGAGAGGCTGTTCATCCATCCGGGGTACTGTGAGCCCCATACGAGAGTGTGGAACTTGAATGGGAAATTATGGGACTTGGCATAGTTGTATGCGGCGTCATTCCAGTTGAACGAACCGCGGCGTGAACCTTCCACCGAGCCCCATTTGGTCTCATTCTCGCAGGTAATCTGGTTCCAGAGGGTGTAGTACTTCTCACTTCCGTAATCAACGTTGTAGCTTGTGGTTATGTTACCCAGGAACTTGTCCGGGTTGGTGGAAAGCTGAGCGTTGACCAGGCTTACCGTAAACAGGAAAAGTGCCAAAAATGCTGTAATCCTTCTCATAAGCTGATTTATATGTTTTGTTTGTTTATTTTATTCCGGCTTTGCTCAATGCACGCTGGTAACGGGCGGCGTTGGCATTGTGCTGTGAAAGCGACGAGGTAAAGTTGTGATAGCCGCTGAAGTCCTCTTTGGCGCACATATACAGATAGTTATGCCTGCTGTAATTCAAGACGGCATCTATCGAACGGCTACTCACGAACCTGATGGGTGCAGGGGGAAGCCCGGGATGCCTGTATGTGTTATAAGGAGAGTCCACCTCCAGATGAACCTTGAGCACGCGTTTGGGCCTCTCTCCTCCAAGAGCGAAAACTACCGTCGGATCAGCTTGTAGCGGCATGTTCCTGTGCAGGCGGTTCATGTACAGTCCGGCCACGATTGGCAGCTCATCGTTCTTGGCGGTCTCCTCTTCTATTATTGATGCAAGTGTTGTGACCTGCTGGGGTGTGAGCCCTATGCTTCCGGCCTTGTCTTGCCTTTCCCGGTTCCAGAAACGGTCACGTTCCCTGACAAGACGTGATATCAGGGCATCGGCCGATATGTTCCAATAAACCTCGTAAGTATTGGGTATGATCATGCAGAAGACTGTGGCGGGTGTGTAACCAAGAGAGTCCAGAAATGAGGCATCATTGAGCCGTGACGCTATCTGTGCAGAGTCTGTCATAATCTGGCTTGCCATAGCCCTGGCCATCTGGCCTACCGTACGTGTACTGTTAATGGTAATACGGACCGGTGTCTGTGCTCCGCTCAGCAGCATGTTCGACACTTGCTTGGGGGTGGCTCCGGATTGTATGGTATAGCAGCCGGTATGAATATGACTTGCATAGTCACGGCGCTTGAGCAGATAATCCAACGCCTTGGTTCTGGCATCAGGATCAGAAGCCTGTATACCTGCCAGGATGCTCTGTCGCGTATCGGCGGGAGTTATGAATATACGGTAGTCATCACATTCAGAAACAGGTGTGGAAAACAGCCTGTAAAAATAAAAAACGGTTCCGGCTCCTGTAACAGACAGCACCGCGGCAATGATAATGATAATCTTCCTGGCCATTGTAGTTTGATGTGTACGGGTACAAAAATAGTGATTATGAACGTTCCATGTGTGGTTTTTTAATAACTTTGCCTACATCAGACTAACATAAAACCAAATAATAATGAGAAGATTCTTTTTTCTGCTTACGCTGACGGCAGCCCTGTCAGTAAGCGCCAAGAATGAGGTTACGGTCAATGTCCATGCCGACAAACCGGGTGCAACAATCAACAGGAATATCTACGGACAGTTCTCGGAGCATCTGGGAACCTGCATATACGGCGGTCTGTGGGTCGGTCCCGAATCATCTGTCCCCAATACCAATGGTTATCGCAATGATGTGCTGGCCGCACTCAAGGAACTGGAGGTTCCGGTAATGCGCTGGCCGGGCGGCTGCTATGCCGATGAGTACCACTGGATGGACGGCATCGGTCCCAGGGAGAACCGCCCTGTTATGGTAAACAACAACTGGGGTGGAATTGTTGAGGACAACAGTTTCGGTACGCATGAGTTCCTTAACCTGTGCGAGCTTATCGGTTGCGAGCCTTACATTTCACTCAACGTAGGTAGCGGTTCGGTAGAGGAGGCTGCCAAGTGGATAGAGTATATGAACGCAGCCGACGGCCCGATGGCAAAGCTGCGCAAGCAGAACGGCCGCGAGGAGCCCTGGCACGTAAAATATATAGGTATAGGCAATGAGGCATGGGGTTGCGGCGGTAATATGCTGCCCGAGTACTACTCGGATATTTTCCGCCGTTACCAGACATATTGCCGCGACTTTAACGGCACTCAGCTCTTCAAGATTGCCAGTGGTGCTACAGATTATGACTATGAGTGGACAGAGGTTCTGATGAAGAAGGCAGGCTCCATGATGAATGCCGTATCTCTCCATTATTACACCGTATCAGGTTGGGTTGGTCCCAAAAAGCCTGCTCTTGACTTCACGGAAGAGGATTTTTATTGGTGCCTTGGCAAGTGCCTTGGTATTGAGCCTGTTATCCAGAAGCATCTGGCCATAATGAGCAAGTATGACCCCGAGCACAAGACTCCGCTGCTGGTTGACGAGTGGGGAACATGGTGGGAGCCGGTGCCCGGCACGCAGCTCTATCAGCAGAGCACCATGCGTGACGCTCTTGTTGCTTCACTGTCACTTGACGTGTTCCACAAGTACTGCGACCGCATCCAGATGACCAACATAGCACAGGTGGCTAATGTGCTGCAGTCAATGATCCTGACCAAGGATGACAAGATGGTGCTTACTCCCACATACTGGATATTCGATATGTACAAGCCTCACATGGACGCTACCTATATCCCCACTGACCTGGAGGGCGTAGAGGTTAAACTGACTCCCAATGAGCGCTATGCCGCCAATCCTGATGAGACCGCCACACGTCCGCTGCCGCTGTTCAGCTCGACCGCATCAAAGAAGGACGGCAAGCTGCACATATCAATGTCAAACGTCAAGCTCAACGAGGCTCAGAGCGTAACCGTAAAACTGGACGGCATCAAGGCCAAGAGTGTGACCGGTAAGATCCTTACCAGCGACAAGGCCAGCAACTACAACACCTTTGAGAACCCCGACAAGATAAAGCTGGCCGATTTCAAGGGTGCCAAGATAGACAAGAAGACCGGTGACATCACCCTGGAGATTCCTGCTGCCAGTATCGTCACCCTGGAGGTAGAGTAATCAATTTGGGTAAAAGGTGAAAAAGGTCGCTCTTATTGAGTGACCTTTTTTCTTTTTTGTTACTTTTGCAATCGCTAATGCGATAGTAGCTCAGTTGGTAGAGCGTTGGCTTCCCAAGCCGAAGGTCGCGGGATCGTGCCCCGTCTATCGCTCTTGGGTAGGGTTCCGGACTTTGGAGCTCTTTCTCTTTCTATCGGCTTGGGAGGCCAAAGGCTTGTCCGATAGCTCGCTACCCGCTCGCTAGAGCCGAAGGTCGCGGGATCGTGCCCCGTCTATCGCTTTAATTCTCTGATGTTTTACGCGGGTTGATGCTGTGGTCGAAGCAGGTCGTTCACTGTTTTGACGGGGTTGAAGGTGGTGAGCGGAACCTCTACGAAAATGGTGTTCCAATCACTCATGGCACCATTCCAGAGTCCGGGTAGTTCAAGTGCTTTCAACTCACGGCCGTTCTTGGATTTGGAGGATATGAAACCGGTTGCCTTGTCTACGTATTGTGGCAGGTTGAAAGGCGCTCCTTTATAGTTGCGGACAGCGCACACCAGATCGACTGGGTTGAAATGTGTGCCTTGGGTGAACATCTCCTTCTTGCGTTCGTCGCTCAGGTCTATCTGTGAGCTCTCCAGTATCTGCAGGGAAACGGTACCATCGCTGTTATAAGCCATGAACGGACCTCCGCCGGGCTCGCCTACGTTCTTGACCATGCCGCAAACGCGGATAGGACGGTTGAGCTTGCTTTGGAGCCATTCTGCCAGATGCTTGCCTTGTAGTGAGCCGATATCCTTCCGGCGGCAGCAGAGCGTCTTGCTCATGAAGTCCGAAATCTGCTTGAGCTGGGCATCTGTGTATTTGCCGCTGTCCAGAAGGCGCAGATAATCAAATACCTTGTTCTGTATGGTGACCAGAATGCCGGCCAGCAGTTTCTTGTTGGTTATGGTGTCGGCCTTGAGATGATCGGGTACTACGTTGTCAATATTCTTGATGAACACAATGTCTGTGTCAAGGTCGTTCAGGTTTTCAATCAGTGCTCCGTGCCCTCCCGGACGGAACAGTATGGAGCCGTCACTGTTGCGGAAAGGAGTACCGTCGGATGCTGCGGCAACCGTATCCGTACTGGGCTTCTGCTCAGAGAAAGAGATACTGTATGCTGTGCCGAAACGCTTGGAGAGAGTCTTGGCGCAGTTGTCGGACAATGATTTGAACAGTTCTCTGTGCTCCGGTGATACAGTAAAGTGGATGTGCACGGTACCATCAGCCCCGGATGCGTACATGGCACCCTCTGCCATGTGCTCCTCGAGCGGCGTGCGTGAGGTTGTGCTGTAGCTGTGGAACTTGAGCAGTCCTTTGGGGAGCGAACCGTAATTCAGGCCTTTGGCTTCAAGCAGGTTGGACACTACGGCCTTGTGCTGCCCCGAAGCAATGAGATCTTTAATGGATCCGCCGTCATTCTTGAGGCAGGCGTCATTCAGGTCGTTGTAGAATGCAAATTTTTCTATTCCTTCAAAGAAGGTGTTCTCAAACGGTGTGGTGGGAGCGCTGTTACTGCTTTCAAGAAATGCAAAGAGATCCTTGAACATTCGGCTGGCGGCTCCCGATGCAGGTACGAATTTGGTGATACTGTGCCCGCTTGAGCAGTATGTATCCCATGTCTTGATGTAATCACTGCATTGGCTCTCTTCGACTGCCATTATACCATTGCCGATAGATGCGGCTGATTCCAACTCCAGAAAGGGGAAGCCGTTTTTGATAAGCTCTAACTGTTCTTTTACGGTTTCGGCGTCTGTTCCTTTCTTTTTAAACTGTTCAAGGTCTTTTTCGTCAAACATATATATTAGGTTATGGATATCAAAAATAGTATTGTTTTTTCAATTTGACAAAGAAACGATTTTTTTTTAATAACTTAGCGGCGACATTAATCAATCAAATTATGAGATATCTGAAAGACTTGTTTATGTCATTGTTCTGCCTGACTGCAGTTTATGCATGGGGCGATAATAAGAATGACGTGGTGGAGGATGAAGTGTATCCTGAGATTACTTTCGAAAAAACCACACATAATTTCGGTCTGTTTGACCGGGAGCATGGCGATAAGGAGTGCTGGTTCGTGTTCAAGAATACAGGCAATAAGGAACTTCTGATACTGTCGGCCAGTTCGACATGCGGATGCACTGTTCCGGAATATCCCAAGACTGCCATCCTGCCCGGAATGAAAGATTCCATAAAAGTTTCTTACAATGGCTCAACCAAGAGGGTGGGTGTGGTAAAAAAGACCATCAGCCTGACCACCAACTGCAAGATCAACACATCTTATCTCTATATAACCGGTGAGATGGTTGAGGAACTTGTGGCAGACAGGGTAAAGCCTGAGGAAGAGAAAAAGTAAGATGGTTACCGGACGGGCCTGATGTCGATGACGGTCAGTGTTCCGGCTGCCACCTTGAATCTGACGGAGTAGCCGTCATAATCGAACCCGTATTCGCGGTCAGGATCATCCTGATACCTGGGACGCGGATCTTCGGCCAGAATACCCCGGAGCGCCTGGAGCGTTCCGGGGTGAATTTTTGCTGTAAATGTATCAGGTATCACCACATCCAGACGGTTCATGCTGACAGTACCTGTAAACCCCGGGGAAGCATCGGGCTGACAGTCTGTATACGGTAGATATGGC
>CAJOLR010000038.1 GCA_905235565.1 uncultured Bacteroidaceae bacterium
TTGATGATACCGCAGTTGCGTACGTGGATGTTTACTCCGTCATCGGTTCGGATGCAGTATATGGCCTCAATCTCGGTGCGGCCGTCAACCTGCATCTGGTAGTCGGCGCCGCCAGGCAGGACCTCACCCTTGATGTCGGGACCCTCGAATGTTCCGCCGGTGATGGGTATGATGGTGCGGGTGCCCTTGCCGTTATCGCCCGATGAATAGGCCTGGCCAAGGCTTACGTTGAGACGTACTACATATTCAAGTTCAGGGGCTTTTGGCTCACCGTTCTGCTGCTGGGGAGCTCCGAATCCGAACTGTGCGTTAGCATTCACTGTAAAGAGAGCCATTACGGCTGCTGCGAAAAGGATTTTCTTCATAATTGTATTTGTTTTTGGGTTGTCTTAAGTTTGGATAGCAAAGATAATGCAAGCCGAGAGGAGAAAAAAGAAACTAGTTTATTTTTATCCCGAGGCGTAGCTTATCTTCGATTGTTATCAAAGATAGCTTTTTTGATTAATTTTGTGACATCTAAAAAGTGTATGGTTACAGGAAACAGGAAACATATTGTCATATGCGTCGTGATGGCGGTTCTTGTGCTGCTGCTGTTTTTCCTTAATCTGTGTTGGGGTACGGTACATATTCCGCTCAGGGATGTAATTGCATCGCTAACAGGTGCGGGAGCCAGCCGCGAGAGCTGGGATTTCATTATCAGGGAGTCCCGATTGCCGGCTGCCGTAACGGCTCTTTTGGCAGGTGCATCGCTGGCCGCATCGGGTCTGATGCTGCAGACTGCATTCCGCAACCCTCTGGCAGGTCCTGACATACTGGGCATAAACGGCGGTGCAGGGCTTGGCGTGGCATTGGTGATGCTGCTGTTCGGCGGAAACATAACTATGGGAAACCTTACAATAGGTGGATCACTATCTGTGGTATTGGGCGCTTTTGCGGGCGCCATTGCGGTGACGGCGCTGGTACTTTACCTATCGGCCAAGCTCAAGAATCCGGTCATGCTGCTCATTGTGGGTATCATGGTGAGTTATCTGGCATCGGCTCTGATATCACTGCTCAACTTTTTCTCGACGGCCGAGGGGGTGCACTCTTATACTATGTGGGGTATGGGTAACTTTGGCGGTGTGTCAGTGGGGCAACTTCCTGTATATTGCATGGTTACGGCAATAGGTCTGGCCATCGCGGTGTCACTTATCAAGCCGCTCAACGCGCTGCTGCTGGGCGATATGTATGCCGAGAATCTGGGTATCAATATAATACGTACGCGAAACTGGCTGCTGCTTTCAACCAGCCTTCTGGTGGCCATCATTACGGCTTATTGCGGCCCGGTGTCGTTCATAGGTCTGGCAGTGCCGCACATAGGGCGCCTGATGCTGCAGTCAAGCAATCACCGCAGCCTGATGCCCGTAACCATCCTGACCGGTGCCGTAGTGGCGCTTCTGTGCAATGTGCTCAGTTCAATTCCCGGCAACCGCGGCCTGATTCCGCTCAATGCCATCACCCCTGCCATAGGTGCTCCGGTGATACTTTACGTGCTATTAAAAAACAGACATAACCAATTATCATTATGAGGACTACAAAGATCATTGCCGCCGCGCTTACGGCAGTTTTGTGCAGTTATGCTGCAGCCCAGAGACCCCGTATGGAGCAGTTCCCGGAGGGCTCGTACTCACCGGTAACCAACATAAACCGCAACGGTTATCCCCGTGTGTTGGCCGATAACAGCGTGATGTTCCGCGTCCAGGCCCCGCAGGCACAGAATGTGCAGATTGACCTGGGCGGCATCAAATATGATATGACCAAGGGCGATAACGGCGCATGGACCGTTACCACCAAGCCTCAGGTGCCCGGATTTCACTACTATAACCTCTTTATAGACAATGTTTCCGTATCCGATCCCGCCAGCCAGCCGTTTTACGGTTGCAGCCGATGGACAAGCGCTATCGAGATAAAGGAGCCGGGTATGGATGTGTTTGAGGTGCAGGATGTTCCACACGGTGAGGTCCGTACAGTTTATTATTACTCAAAGGTTGAGGAGGCGTGGCGCCCGCTCATGGTCTATACTCCGGCCGGTTACAATGAGGGCAAGCAGGAGTATCCCGTGGTCTATATACAGCACGGCGGCGGTGAGGATCATCGCGGCTGGATGGAGCAGGGCCGTACCGCCCAGATCCTGGATAACCTGATTGCCGCCGGCAAGGCTGTGCCAATGATAGTGGTTAGTGCCAATAGTAATGTAACTTCACGCAGCGGCGGCATGGGTGGCGGTTACAGCTGGCAGGGAATGCAGACATTCCGCAGTGAACTGATTGACAACGTTATTCCTTTTGTAGAGAAGACCTATCGCGTCAAGAAAGACCGCAAGAGCCGCGCCATGTGCGGTCTGTCCATGGGTGGCGGCCAGTCATTCTATATAGGCCTGCGTGACCCCGAGGTATTTGCAAACGTAGGCGTATTCTCAACCGGTATGTTCGGCGGAATATCGGGCGCCGCAAACTTTGACCTGGAGGCCGAGTGCCCGGGCATGCTGTCCGATACCAAAACCTTCAACAAGACGTTTGATGTGTTCTTCCTTAGCTGCGGCGAGCAGGATCCGCGCATTGAATACACCCGCAACATAGTCAAGACCATGCGTGATGCCGGTGTTGATGTAAAGTTCAACTCTTATCCCGGCGACCATGAGTGGCAGGTTTGGCGCAAGTCACTGCATGAGTTTGCACAATACTTATTTAAATGATTGATATACTGACCGAATCGCTGCGCACCTCCATCCTGGTAACGGGGCTGGTGGTGATAATGATGATGCTCATCGAGGTGTTCAATGTGCACTCCAACGGGCGCATGTTCAAAGGCCTCCGCAACCGCCGTGTGGGTCAGGTGCTGCTGTCAGCGGCATTGGGCGCCGTACCCGGATGCATGGGCGGATTCGCGTCAGTATCTCTCTATACCCATGGCCTGATTAGCTTTGGCGCACTGATAGCCATGATGATTGCTTCATCGGGCGACGAGGCTTTCGTCATGCTGGCCATGTTCCCTGGCAAGTCTGCCTGGATATTCCTGATACTCTTTGTGGTGGCAGTTGCGGCAGGCCTGCTGGTGGACCTGTTCCGCAGCAAAGATGACGGCTGCCACTCCATGAACGTGCATGATCAGGACCGCGAGAACCGTCATGAGCACCATCACAAGCGCCACTATGGATGGCAGCGAATAGTGATGTTCCTGGGAGTGCTTGTATTCATCGGCTCCCTGCTGGCCGGCTGGCTTGAGTCCGATGAGTCCGATACGGCATCGGGAGGTTTCAACCTGCTGTCAGAGGAGTGGATGTACTGGCTGTTTGCAGTGCTGAGCCTTGCAGTGCTAGGCATGCTGCTATTAGCGGGTGACCATTTTGTAGAGGAGCACCTGTGGGAACACATAGTATGTCATCACCTGCCAGGTATTTTTCTGTGGACATTCGGAACAATTCTGATAATAGGGGTATTGATGTCTTATTTTGACATAAACTCATGGATCAGTGACAACACAATCCTGATGATTCTGTTGGCGGCCGCAGTGGGAATCATCCCTGAATCCGGACCGCATCTGGTATTCGTATCGCTGTATGCCGCAGGTGTAGTTCCTCTGCCTGTCCTTATAGCCAGCTGCATCAGCCAGGACGGTCACGCATCACTCCCGCTGCTGGCCCAGAGCCGACGTGCGTTCCTTATGTCCAAAGCAATCAATGTGGCAATTGCTGTCATCACCGGCCTTATACTGTACTTATTGAATTGAGAATTGAAACGCAGAACCTTTATAATTCTCAATTCTTAATTCTCAATTGTTTTCATTCCTCGCGGTATTGAGTGGGAGTCTGGCCGGTGTGGTTCTTGAAAAAACGGAAAAAGAATGACTGGCTGGGGAAGTTCAGGCTGGCCGATACCTCCTTTATTGTCATGTTTGTGTGACGCAGCATGTTCTTGGCGTCAAGTATCAGCAGTTCACTCAACCATTCCGGTACGGACCTGCCGCTTGTCTCTTTTACAATCCTGGAGAGGTATTTGGGCGTTACGCACATCTTATCAGCATAGTAGGCTACCATATGCTCTTGCGCATGGTCGTTTATGGCCAGTTTGATGAACTGCTCCAGCATCTGGCGCTGGCGGGTGGTGCGGACCGGAGTCTCCATGTCCTGCCGGCGCTTGGAGTTGGCCAGAAAACCTGCAAACTGGTAGAATACTGACGATATGAGACCGCCTATACTCTCCTTAATAAATTGTGAATCAGCTTTTGTTATGTCAAGTGCCAGGTTTACGTATTTATGAAGCAAACCTGTTTCATCATCCGAAAGATGTATGCACGGGTCACGCAATACTTCGACCGCCTCCATGAGGAATTTGCTTGGGTTGATACCTACGCTTGCAAGATAGGAGGCGGAGACGCATAACAGTGTTACCCGCAGATTCTGATCCAACTCATCAGGCTGGGTTATCTTTACGATATTGCCCGGCGTTATAAGAAGCAGTGTCCCGGTGGTGAGATGGTAGTCTGTCAGGTTGACAGAACAGTCAACCGATCCTTCCACGCAGTATGCGGCAAGGTAACAGTCCACCCGGAACGGATAACGCAGGTAGGTGTATTGGGGCTTCTCCTGCAGACGTGAAATAAAGAAGTCATCACCGATACCGATCGATATGCCGGAAGGTACCATCTGCTTGATTTTGGATGGTGTGATAAGTGTTTCGGAATAGTTTTCCATCTGTCTGATGCTTGCTTTTATGCCAAAAGTAATATGAATTTATCAATTATTATGCCGATTGGTTGCTAAATTCAACCAATAGATATAAAGAGTGATTAAATAGATTGTCCCGGAACAATGAAATGGCACTACTTTTGCATCCGGAAATAAAGAAAGCTATAACACAAGACAATATGAAAATAAACGACAGATTTCTGATTGCAGCGTGTATGGTCCTGATGGCAGTACCGGCTGTCCGTCCGGCTGCACAGACTGTTCTTACGCTTGAAGAGTGCAGGACAATGGCATTGCAGAACAACGGCCAGTCCAAGATGGCCAGGGAGAGGGTGGCTGCAGCCGAGTATGACAGCAAGACTGCTTTTGCCAACTATCTGCCCAAGGTTTCGGCAACGGCACTATATCTTCACAACAGCGATAACATTAACCTGGCCAGTGAGGAACAACGCAATTCGTTGTCGGGTATGGGAACGTCATTGACATCGGGTATAAAGAACTCGCTTATGACAGACCCTGATTTCCTTTCATTGTACATGACTGATGCAACAGTAAAGAATACTGTCAACTATATGATAAGCAAGATGTCCACCGCCGATGTGGCCGGAACGCTCAACGGCCTGGGGCAGGAACTGTCCAATGACCTTACACTGGATATCAGGAATGTTTATGTTGGTGCTATAACCGTTGAGGAACCCATTTATGTGGGCGGTAAGATACGTGCATACAATAAGGTGACTGCATACGCTAAGGAACTGGCCGAGACCCAGTTGAGCGGTGAGGACCAGAAGGTGCTGGTTACTGTCGATGAGGCTTACTGGCAGATTGTATCGGTTGCCAACAAGCTGCGCCTGACTGACCGTTATGTGGAACTGCTGGAGCAAATGGACAGGAACGTGGAGATAATGAAGCAGGAGGGTGTGGCTACCGCATCGGACCAGCTTTCGGTAAGGGTAAAGCTGAACGAGGCCCAGATGACACAGATCAAGGCACAGAACGGCCTGGCCCTATCCAAGATGTTGCTGTGTCAGTTATGCGGAATGCCGCTGGACAGCGAGATAACACTTCAGGATGAAATGAACGAGACTCTGGAGATTCCGGCCGATGAGGTTACATATACTCAGGAGAACCTCTATGAGAACCGTCCAGAACTCAAGAGCCTGCAGCTGGCGGTCAACATGTATGACCTTAAGTCAAAGATAGTCCGTGCCGACTATCTGCCTACTGTAGCCCTGATGGGTAATTATCTGATAACCAACCCGTCGGCCAGCGACGGTTTTGCCAACGATTTTCACGGTATGTGGAACGTGGGCGTTGTGGCCAGGATTCCGGTGTTTCACTTCGGTGAGGGTATGAACAAGTACCGCAAGGCCAAGTCGGACGTGATACTGACTCAGTATCAGCTGGATGATGCCAAAGGCAAGGTCTCGCTGCAGGTAAACCAGTATGAGAAAAAGATAGCAGAGGCCGATTCACGCCTGGAGATGGCGCTTAGGAACATGGAGAACGCCGAGGAGAACCTGCGTGTGGCAAACATCGGATTCAAGGAGGGCGTGGTGGAGTCATCACTGGTGCTGGCCGCACAGACGGCTTGGCTGCAGGCACATTCCGAGGAGATAGACGCACGAATTGACCGGATAATGGCTACCATATACCTGCGTCAGGCTACAGGACAGCTTAAATAATACATATTAGAATCGGATAAAACATATTAAATATGGACAACAAGACACAGAGAATGAACATTGTGCTGTCATTGACAGCATTTGCAGTGGTGATTGTGATTGTATGTGCGGTGGGTATCTATACATTCAACCATCGTGAACCTGAGATTGTCCAGGGACAGGCCGAAGCCAGTGAATACCGCGTATCGAGCAAGGTTCCCGGACGTATACTCAAGATCCTGGTTCATGAGGGACAGCAGGTTAAGGTTGGGGATACCCTGGCCATACTTGATACCCCGGATATCAACGCCAAGCAGGCTCAGGCCGAGGCAGTGCTCAGTGCCGCCACCGCCCAGAACGCTAAGGCCCAGAAGGGGGCGCGTGAGGAGCAGATACAGGGAGCTTTTGAGTTGTGGCAGAAAGCCAAAGCAGGTCTGGACATATATGAAAAATCATACCGCCGTGTGGAGAACCTTTTCAAGGAGGGTGTGGTGAGCGAGCAGAAACGTGACGAGGCCAAGGCTCAGTACGATGCCGCTGTGGCCACCGAGAGGGCTGCCAAGTCACAGTATGATATGGCCGTGAACGGTGCCGAGAAGGAGGTCAAGGAGATGGCTGCCGCCCAGATGCGTCAGGCCGAGGGCGTTGTGGCCGAGGTGAACTCATATATTGACGAGACAGTGCTGACCGCATCACTGGACGGTGAGGTGAGCGAGATATTCCCGATGGTTGGTGAACTGGTTGGTACCGGTGCTCCGATCATGAACATAGCCGTTATGAGTGATATGTGGGTGTCTTTCAATGTCCGTGAGGACCTGTTGCAGGATTTGACAATGGGCGCGGTGCGTGACGCATACGTCCCGGCATTGGGCAAGAATGTTCCGGTCAAGGTTACATATATGCGTGACCTGGGTTCGTATGCAGCCTGGAAGGCCACCAAAGTTAACGGTCAGTATGACCTCAAGACCTTTGAGGTCCGTGCCGTTCCGCAGCAGAAGGTTGAGAACCTGCGTCCCGGAATGACTGTAATCATAGACAGAAACTGATAGGCCATGAGTGGAACAAAGCAAGGATTCCGGGCTGTGGCAGGGCGTGAGATAGTGCGAATGCAGTCTCGGCCGCTTTATGGGCTAAGCATGATATTTGCGCCGCTGTTCTGCTTTGTCTTTTTTATAACCCTTATGAAAGAGGGTCTGCCCGAGAGCCTGCCTGCCGGAGTGGTCGATGAGGATAATACCTCTGTTTCACGCTCCATACTCCGCAATCTCGATTCATATCAGCAGACCGAGATCATAAGGCAGTACTCCAATTTTGCCGAGGCACGTGAGGCATTGCAGAATAATGAGATTTACGGATTCTTATACATACCTAAAGGCACGCAGGAGAAAGCCTCAAATCAGGAACAGCCCAAGATTTCCATCTATACCAATGGCGCTTACATTGTTCCTTCATCGCTGTTATACCGTGACATGAAGACCATGGCCACGATGGCATCGGCGGCAGTAGGTCGTGAGGTGTTGCTGGCCAAGGGTGCAGGCATGGACCAGGCTATGGGATTTCTGCAGCCCATAAAGATGGATATGCGCCCGTTGGGTAACCCGTGGCTCAACTACAGCGTGTATCTGAGCAACACAATACTTCCGGCAGTGCTGTCGCTGATGATACTGATGGTGACCTGTTTCAGCATCCATACTGAACTTAAGGACGGTACCGCAATGGAGTGGCTCTCAATGTCCGGTGGCAATATACTCAAGGCGGTCAGCGCCAAACTTTTCCCGCAGACAATGGTGTTCTCGCTCATGGCGGTCATTTATCTGGTACTGCTCTATGGATTGATGGGATTCCCGCTGCAAAACGGTTTCTGGCCGATGTTTGCGGCTGCCGAACTGCTCATTCTGGCATCGCAGGGGTTTGCGGTGTTCATTACATCGGCCATTCCGTCTCTGCGTTGGTCGCTCAGCCTGTGCACACTTTGGGGAGTGCTCTCCATACCCATCTGCGGATTCTCATTCCCTGTTATGGGTATGCCGGCTCCGTTACAGGCTCTTTCCTATATGTTCCCGCTCCGTTACTATTTCCTGATTTATGTGGATCAGGCCCTGAACGGAGTGCCGCTGGTATATTCAGCCTGGTACTATGTAGCCATGGTTGTTATCACAATTCTGCCGCTTGTGGATATCAGTCTGCTCAGGAAAACTGCTCATGAATATACATACTTGCCTTAATGGAATGATGATATGTGGGTTAAGAATCTACTTGATGTATGTGGTCAGGAACTTAAAAGAACCTTGTCTGATGAAGGTGTGCTGGTGTTCTTCATTATAGTGCCGTTGCTATATCCGCTGCTTTATGCCTATCTTTACAGCCGTGAGGTGGTGCATGAGGTTCCCGTAGTGGTGGTGGATGAGTGCCGTAGCGCAACCAGCCGTGAATTCCTGCGCAAGAGTGACGCCACTCCTGACCTTAAGATAATATCATACTGTCCGGATATGGAGGAGGCACGCAACCTTCTGCGCCGACATAAGGCATACGGTGTGATACATATTCCTGCTGAGTTTGAGCGTACGCTGACCGAAGGCCGTCAGGCTACTGTAAACCTGTACTGTGACATGAGCGGCATGCTATACTATAAGGCTCTACTGAGCGGATGTACCATAGTGTCGCTCGATATGAACCGTGACATTCAGATGCAGCGGCTCTCCGGTCTGTCAGACTGGGAGATGGAGGCTATGACAATGCCGATTGAGAATGAATACGTGACCATGTTCAATCCCACCAACGGATTCCAGGCTTTCCTTATTCCGGCGGTGCTGATACTGGTGCTTCAGCAGACCCTTGTGCTGGGTGTGGCCATGCTGGCCGGAACCGAGCACGAGCGCCGTAGGAGCGGCGCCATTATCCTGGGACAGGAATATGGCAATCCTATGGTTGTATTGGCGGGTAAAGGTCTGGCATATCTGCTGGTTTATGGATTTACTGCCACAATTGTACTCTGCTTTGTACCATGGCTCTTCCATATGCCTCAGTTGTGGCAACTTCCTACCCTGGTGGCATTCATCGTGCCGTTCCTGCTGGCAAGCATATTCTTTGCCATCTGCATATCATTCTTTGTGAGGGACAGGGAATCCTGTTTCCTGCTGTTTGTGTTCATGTCAGTTCCGCTCATATTCATGAGTGGCATATCATGGCCTACATCAAACATTCCTGCATTCTGGAAAGTATTTGCGCAGATATTCCCGTCAACACACGGAGTGAACGGTTTTGCACTCATAAATACCACTGGCGCTTTGTTGCAGGATGTCAGGAATGAAAGCATTGCACTTTGGATTCAGACCGGAGTCTATTTTATGCTTTCCCTGTTCATCTATGAGCGCTTGTACAGGTCAGACAAGATGCCGGGTGCGGAATTTATGATGGCAATGCGTGCACGTGTACGCAAGGACTTGCGTGTGGCGGTTCGTGAAATCAAGGAAGCAGGTGAGGATCTGAAGAAGAAGACTGAAAAGCTTCATAACCGCAGAAAACAAGACCCTAGTTAGTAAGAGTAGAGAACTTTCCTGTAACCGTTTCAGAATAGGTGACTGAAACGGGGATGTGAGGTGCTGCCGCATAGGTCAGTTCGGCAAACATACCGTCGGGACCTTTTTGTATGGCTCTGACCTTACGCAGGTTGACGTAATAGGAGCGGTGGCAGCGGACTATGTTGTTTGCCTCGCATATCTGTTCTATGGAACGCATGGAACTGCGCAATGGGAACCTGACCAGTTTGTCATTGTTCAGATAGCAGATGTTTACATAGTTGTCGGCAGCCTCAATATACAATATGGCATTTGCGGTAACGGCCAGTTTGAGTGATTTCTTCTCATCCAGGAAAGGTAGGGTGCTGTCCTCGCGTCCTATCTGTCCGGTTGCGTATTTCTCTATGGTAACCAAGTCCTTGGCCAGACGGATGTCCCTGTCCTTGATTTCGGCGAGTAGTGCCATTATGACGTATGGAAATACCAGAATGGAGAATGTTATGATGAATAGTTTGGGCAGCAGTTCCATATATGGCATTGCGCGGTTGTCCATCAGCCATACGAACAGGGTACAGAACATAGTTATTGCCAGCCCTTCCAATAGCTCCCAGATGATGAATCCTGTATAGTTAATCTGATACTTGCTCCTGACAAGAAGCATTGAAAGGCGGCTTATAAGAGCAACTACAATCTCTATTGAAGCCATAATGGCGGCCCTGAATGCCAGTTGACCCTGGGTTACCTGCATGAACGTGTCCAGATGATACGGCTTGGCTCCAATAAGGAAAAAGAAAGCGTATAATGGGATGAGCAATATATAGGCGGCCAGGATATTGCCTTTGAAATAAGAGTCTGGAATCTTATGCATTTTCTTGACAATTATGAGTTCAGATTGCAAATATAGGGGTAAAATTATATCCCACATCATCAGGGGTGAAATTTATTTCATCTTATTTTCATCCTCATATTTGTAAATTAGCCCCTAAATGTTCTATTTAGTCACTTTGCCCTACTGTATATCCCTTTTATTTTCACCCATTGGACAGTTGACATATCTTTGTGATGAAATTATTGCAGAAAATCAAAGTATAAACTATATGACAACCATTTGTTCTTTTGACTGCAACCAGTCGGTAATCAAGTCCCTGATAGGGGATAAGAAACCGTTTGCACCTGTTGAGGGTGATTGGATAAACGTATCTTCCAGAGTCTTTGAGGAACAGGTCCGTAAGCTTGCGTATGGCCTTATGGTAAAGGACTTCCGTAGAGGTGCAACTGTTGTCTTTACCGGTTGCACAGATGATATGAAGACTTTCATCAATACTGCCTGCAGCCTGGCTCATCTTAATGTGGTGTATTCGGCCGATGCAGACGGAAAGAATATCATTCCGGTCAATGATCTGGAATACCTTATGTCAATTGGCGGAACCTGGTCCCGCAAGTACAAGGCATCGGTTGACCGTACCATTGCCCGCATGATTCTCAGTTCCTGAATAGCAGTGCTTTAAAGTCTTGTATAAAGATCAATCCTTTAGCGGATGGTAGAAAAACCGTCCGCTTTTTATTTCGGGATGGAATATTGATATGAACTCGCTCAACAGCATCTCGGGATGGAATGATGACAGCTCAAAATAAGGCACTTCATTAACATTGCACACCCAGATGTTATGTTCCTTGAACGGTTTGAATGATGCGTATGACTTGAAATCCGATTCAAGCAGAGTGTAAGTGAGCGGGATGGAACTGCTGTTCTTGAGCAGCCAGACATCGGCATCCTGAGCCTTTTCAAAAACCGTCTCGAACGAGAGAGGAACAGAACCGCTGCTGTTGTTGTCTTTGAATATGTATTCTCCACCGGCGTCAGCTATCATCCGGCCTATAGTGCTTGCCCCGCCTGCTACATACCAGGCGGATCCGCTGCGTGTGTCAAGCATAACCCTGGGTCGCAACACTGTACGGGAGGCGAATTCCCTGAGGCTGTTGTAATCCTGGCTAACCTTATTGTATAACGAGTCTGCTTTCCTTGATGCACCGAACAGACGTCCGTAGAACCGTATCCATTCGGCTCTTGACAGTGGTGATGTCTCCATGTAGTCGGCACACTCCAACAGGGGTATTCCCAACTTCTCCAACTGGCCGTAGCCGGTCTGCTCAAAAGGAGACACCATGATGGCGTCGGGGTGCAGTTCCATGATCTTCTCAACGGTGGGATACATGCTGTTGCCGCAGTCCGCAATAGTTCCGTCGGCCAGGCGTGCGCGAATGAGTGAGTCCGATATGTACTCAGGCTCACAAACTCCCGCAATGCAGTCCTCTACCCCCAGTTCCACCATCAGGTGCGCCAGGCTGTTGGTCATCACAACCACCCGCTTGAGCGGAACGTGAACCGTGTTGACATCACGACTGAATCTGTAATCAGTGTCCAGAGAATCTGTAAATGTGTATGTGTGCAGGAGCGTGCCCTTTTTCCAGGGGTTGGCTATGCGTACGTGGTAACTGTGGGCGGTCTCCTGTACGGTTATGTGGCTGGCCAGTTCCATTATGCCGCCTTCGGCCTGGAACCTGACGCCTCCGTTGCAGGCATTCAGGAGTAACGCTGTAATCAGTATTATTGATGATTTTTTCATTCTACGGGTCGGTTGAGATTGTAAATGGCAGATACCTCGGTGGAGAGTTCACCCGTGGTGGTGTTGCAGCCTATCACTCCGTTCTGTATCCTGACAAAATCTATGCTTGTCAGGTTGGCGGGAGTTCCGTCAGGTTTTACGGCCCAGTCTATGTCAAATGCCGAATTTTCAGGGCTGTCGGGCTTGTTGTCCACATAGCCGTATTCAAACGATGACATTACATAGACATTGTTGGTAAACTCCACGTTGTCAGGCAAAAGCGTTGCCGTAAACGAAATGCTGTCAATGCTGTACCACTGCGGATAATATGGCTGACTGTGGAATGTGTTATGCAGTATGCTTCCGGTACGGTTGTCAGAGCCTCTCCATTCAGAGTTGCCATCTTGTGCCGCGGGCTTACGGTATGTTATGGCGTATCCGGGTGTGGCCCTGCCTGCTTTCTGCTCCGATCCCCAAATCTCATACCAGGCGTCATCGGGCTGTCCGTTGCCGTTGGCATCGGCACTTACCCAGACTACTCCGGACTCGGCGTTGCCGTTGTAGGCGTTGCCGTCAATCCTGAAATCGGGGCCTTCCTGATTCTGCACGGTGGCGTTGAATCCGGCGGTAATGTAACCGCCAAAGGCTCCCAGAGT
This sequence comes from uncultured Bacteroidaceae bacterium, assembly GCA_905235565.1. Lineage (GTDB taxonomy): Bacteria > Bacteroidota > Bacteroidia > Bacteroidales > Bacteroidaceae > Colenecus. The sequence continues at coordinate 13,171 of CAJOLR010000038.1, forward strand.
TACCATTCCGCCCGATTGCAGGACCTTGAGGCACTTGGCTGCCATACTTGCCGCATCATCGCCCGGCTCATATTTGGGCAGCAGGTTTACAAACTGTCCGGGTGCGGGCATGTACTCAAATACGCGGTCAATGTCTCCTATTATCTCCGGTTCGCCCTGATACTGGGTCAGAGTAACATCGGCATCACAGAATACAACCGTGTTGGGGTTTATACCGATGCCCGGTACGCGGTACAGCAGGCGGCCTTCAGGGCTAAAGCATAGCAGTGAACCCGGTGTAACGTAATCCATAGCGTCGCATACGTATACCTTGCGTGAGGTAGGTTCAACTTTTATCGAGTAGGGACATTCCACGCGGGTGCCGTCTGTTATGAAATCGGAGTCTGTGACCTGCCCGGTTGCCAGATCCAGTATCTGTATGGTGCCTCCCGCTCCGTAACCGTAGAACCATGCCTTGCCGTCAACTATGTCCATGTTCAGGACGGGGATGTCAAATGTTGCGGTTACTTGATCGGTCTCTGTGTCAATGCGGTGCAGACGGCTGTCATAATTCATTGTGCCGTAATCGAATATGCCACGGGACACCACGTAAACACTGGTGCCGTCGGCGTAGATGGAGCCCGGGTTCTCACGCACGGTTATGCGATTGGTCTCTGTAAACGTGCTTATGTCTATTACAGAGACCGTGTTGTCGGGATTCTGAGTGTCCAGACCACCGGAATTTGAAACGTAGAGCTTGCCGTTTGCACAGCATATACCGTCGGGGTTTCGGCCTACGGTAATTGTGGCATCGGCCTGCATGGTAAGGGTGTCAATGCGGGTCACGGTGCCGTCAAAACAGCAGACATAGACAAATCCTCCGTTTGCGGTCAGTCGGCGGGGTTGTGATGCCACACCATTGCGTTGCAACGGAATCTGGCTGACGGACCGGCAGGTGGATGCATCCAGAATCTCTATTGTGCTGGACTCGGATACTGCTATGTAGAGGCGGCTTCCATACAGGATCATATCATTTGCGGTATCTCCTATGCGGCGGCCGTTTACCTTCTCAAAACAGTCAAATGAACGGCCAGCGGATGGGTTCCATGAATCGGGCTGTCCGATGCCGAAGTCTATCCATGCAAGACTGCTGTTGTTCTGGTTGAAAAGGCCCTCGCTCAGGACATAGATTCCTGTATAACCGGCGTCGGCTATCACCTGGCTCTGCTCAAGCAGTACAGGCTCCGGGTCACATGCCAGGACGGTCAGGATAAGGGGCAGTATCTTAAGGGCTCTCTTCATAGTTCAATTGTTGCGGTAAGACGCACCTGACGGCCAGGCATGGGGTAGTTGCGGACCAGTTCATACCGGCTGTCGGTCAGGTTTATGCATTCGGCTTTCAAAGATATATCAAATGATTTTATGCTGAACGTCCGCCATAGCGAACAACCCAGTTCGTAGTACCGTGGCATACGGTATTCGGGGCCGTTGTAACCGTTGCAGAAATACTCTCCGCTGTAAAGCAGATTGAGGCTGGCGTTTACATAAGGAGTCTCTATCCAGGTTACGGCCGATGCCGAATGCCTGGGGGTATAAGGCAACTGGTGGTTCCAGGTGGAGCTGTTGCTGTCCGATTTGTCCATGGAGCGCTGGTAGGTGTATGAAACCAGCAGGGCGGGGCGGACCAGACCCTGCAATGCGTGCAGTTCAAGTCCGGTTTCCAGTCCGTGGGTGGTAACCAGTCCTATGTTTTTCATCATCCATACCGCGGTGTTCTTGCCGGGTACAGCCATGATGCGGTCCTTTACATCGCAGTTGTAGGCATCGGCATAAACGGAGTACCGGATACCTGCGGCTTCGTTTTCAATTACCATACCGGCCGATGTCACCGATGCCCGCTCGGGACGCAGGTCGCGTCGGCCTATCTGCTCAAAATAGAGGTCGTTGAAGGTGGGCAGGCGCAGCGTGTTGCTGTAAGACGCTCTCAGGTGGAGTCCTGCGGCGGGCCATACTGTCCAGTTGAGGCCTGCTGTGGGTGAGAGGTGGTTGTAACTCTCGGCTGCCTGGCGCAGGATTGTTTTTTCTTTTGTTATTACGTGATTGAGCCGGCCGGTAACGGTAATCTGTTCTGATGCGTATTTGATCGCGGCGGTGCTGTTAAGGGTGTATCGGGTGGGGCGGGCCTGATCGGCTCCGTTGCCGTCCAGACCTGAAAGATGGCCGTCCACGCCTGCTGATGCCGACAGGCAGTCAGTTATGCGATACAATGCAACGCCTGACAGATATCCCTCCTGCTCGGTGTAGCGGTTATCGGTCCTGCCTTGTGTGTTGCTCACTTTGGGGTCCAGATAGCGGGTGTATGTTATACCGTACTTGGCATTGAAACGTAGGGTCAGACGATGGCTGACGGAGGTTGTGAGTGTGGATTGCACAAACCCGTTGCGGTTCCATAGACGCTCACGGGCGGCATTCTCATTGTAAAGTATGTTGGCCGGCAGTCCCTGCTCTGATTGGAACCAGTATGCGCGGGTTGTCAGCCGGGAGTTGTCGCTAAGATTGCTGTGCAGAGCCCCTTCTACGCGCAGGCGCTGCACATCGGAGTTGTCACGGCGCATCTCTATGGAGCTTGCTCCGTTATTCTGCATGTAGGGGTAGTCGCCCTTTGTTTTGAGCCACTCTGCCTGCAATGATACGGTGTTGCTTTGACCGGCTTTGAATGCGCTCTCTGCCTGGGCCGACAGGGTGTTGAAACTTCCGTATTTGAGTTGTGCGCTGTTGCGCGATTTGCCCTCTTTAAGTTGCGGCAGACCGGTGTTTATGCTTATTACTGCGGCCTGTGCGGCAAGCGATGCCGGTTGCAGCAGGTCATTGTCCGGACCGCTCACCATACGCACGGATTCTGCCTGTGATGCGGAGAACTTGCCCAGGTCTATCTGGCCGGTCTGGTTATCGGTAATGATTATGCCGTCGTACGCAACGGCGGTGTGTGATGCTCCCAGTCCGCGTACCGATACTGTCTTGAGTCCTCCCACGCCTCCGTAATCCTTTACAGTGGCGCCGCTCATGTATTTGATTACGTCCGATACCTGCAGCGTGCCGGTGGCCTGCATCAGTCGGGCATCGGCCCTCTTTGAAGCGGATACCGCACCCGGGCTGTTGGTGCGGTCACTTGTTACGGTTACCTGCGGAATGTCTTTTGTACGCATGGTGTCAGATAAAACCTGACCCTGTGTCTCCAGATGGAAACACAGGGTGCAGATTGCTATCAAACAGTATTTTACGTCAAAAGACATCTTACATGATTACTCGGTTACAGTGAGCTGGTCCAGGCAGAAATACAACGGAGTGCTGGGATAATATGTGGATCCGTCATAAGTTACCATATCTGTTGTGGTCAGAGAGAACTTGATCATGGTAACCTTACCCAGTTTGCTCAGGTCAACCTGCTGCCATGTGTTGACAACATCCAGACCGTCGGCCAGAAGGAAGTCGATTTTTCCGGTCTGCTCCTTGCCGTTGAAACCGGTGATGACGAGTGTGAACTTGTCATCTTTTGTCCACTCCTTGCACGAACCCTGCTCGTCCTTACCTTCTTTAATGGCCAGATATGCGCTTGTGCTGTTGGTTACATAGCACTCCTTTGCCTGATAGGCCTTGCCGTCTTTGAATGAGATCTCAACAGGAAGTCCCCAATCCTCTGTGCCGGTGTATGAGATGAAATATGTGTTGTTCTTTACACCTTTCTTTGTGATGGCCGAAAGATTTGAATTGGTTGCTGTGGTGTCATCGGTGCAGTTTGAATATGTGAAACCGCCGCCGAAACCGTATTTTGGACTCCATCCGTGTACAAGAACGAACGGATCGATGGTTATGTCAGACCTGAAATAGTAGCCTACGCTGTTTGTTGAATCATCGGAAAGATAATAAGACTCGGCCTTGTCAAGGCTCATTGAAAGTGTGTAAGACTTGGCGGCTTCTTCACCACCGTTTTCTTCCTTGTCGCAAGAAGTGAACACAAAGCCCATAGCGAGGGCCATCAAAGCAAATGATAAAACTTTTTTCATTGTAGTTATTGTTAATAAGTTACTGAATCCCGGCAGTTTTATAACGTGTCTTGCAGGTCTTCTGACTTACCCCGGTCTGTCCGCCTTCCCGGCTTTGCAGCCAGTGGCACTTGTGGTGATGGACATCCCTTTTTGAGGGCTTACAGCAGCGGGTCTGTTCAGGATTCTCACCTGATTCCCTTTTGATCCTTAACTCAGGGAAAGAGTATCGGAACAAGACGCAGCAAAATTAGTAATAAATCATTATCTTTATACCACCTAATAAAAATTGAATGATCAGGATACTCATTGGGGCTGCCGCATCGGGCAGTGGCAAGACTACTTTCACGATGGGACTGCTGCGTGCACTTACGCGGCGCGGTCTCCGGGTGCAGCCTTTCAAATGCGGTCCTGACTATATTGATACGCAGTTTCACAGTATTGCGGCGGGTGCTGAGTCCGTCAATCTGGATACGTGGATGGCATCGGCCGAACATGTTCGTGAGGTCTTTGCACATTATTCTGAAGGGGCCGATGCGGCCGTGATTGAGGGCGTGATGGGATTGTTTGACGGCTATGACCATATGCGCGGAAGCAGTGCCGAGATTGCGGCTCTGCTGGATGTGCCGGTGCTACTGGTGGTCAATGCGCGCTCCACCGCATATTCCGTAGCGGCGCTGCTGCACGGATTCAGGAGTTTCCGGCCCGATGTGCGCATTGCCGGCGTGGTTTTCAATCAGGTGGCATCGGAATCACATTATGCCTTTCTGCGGGATGCGGCGGCCGATGCGGGCGTTCGCAGCCTGGGCTGGATTCCGCGTACCGAGGGCATAGAAGTCCCGTCCAGACACCTTGGCCTCACCATAGGTTTGGAGCAGGAGATAAGCGCTCTTGCTGACAGAGCCGCATCGAACACAACGGGGACGGTTCTCCCTGTGTTATGAGTGCAATATTCCGGGAACTTTTTGGAATATCAGTATCTGAAACTACGGACCTTTCAGGTCCTATCCCTCCCACGCCCTTTGGGCGCGGGCCCCTCCCGTTCACAGCGACACGGGCGTCGATGGTTTCCGATACCGATACTCCAAAAAGTTCTGTGCAATCAGGATCATTAACACAGGGAGAACCGTCCCCGTTGTGTAATATGCAGAGGATTGCAGTAGCAAGGGACAGGGCGTTTAATTTTGCTTACCGGGAGAATCTGGACCGGCTGGCGCAGATGGGTCAGGTGGTTTATTTCAGCCCGCTTGCCGGTGATGAATTACCCAAGGACGTGGATCTGGTCTATCTGCCCGGCGGTTATCCGGAACTTTTTGCGCCGCAGTTGGCGCTCAATAGGATGCTGGCATCGCAACTTGTTCAGTATGCCGAGGCTGGCGGACGCATTCTTGCAGAGTGCGGCGGAATGATGTATCTGGGCAGATCGCTGACTGATCAGGAGGGCAAGGTCTGGCCAATGGCCGGGGTGCTGCCCATTGAGTGCACCATGCAGGGCGCGCGCCTGCACCTGGGCTACCGTCGCATGACCATCGGTGGCACAGAATTCCGCGGTCACGAGTTTCATTACTCTAAAATTGACGCAAAGGGGTCGTTTAACAATGCGTCAAAGGGGTCGTTTCTTTCAGTCGCTTCGCTTTGTGAAAGCGTCCCTTCGGGCCGAGCGCGTTTTGCGTCACTTCAGTTTGATGCGCGGGGTGAGAAAGTGGATACTGAGTTGTTCCGATACAAGAACGTGATTGCGGGCTACACACACTGGTATTGGGGTGAGTCCGATATCAATGCATTTTGGGAATTATGAAAAGAATATATACACGTACAGGCGATGACGGCACCACCGGAATCCACGGCGGCGAGCGGGTGCCCAAGGACGATATCCGCATAGAGGCCAACGGCACTCTGGATGAGCTCAACACCCAGATAGGCATTGTGCGCAGTATGCTCAAGGCCGATGACCGATGGCAGGAGGGGCTGTACAGGATACAGTGTGAACTGATGGCGGTTATGAGCCTGGTGGCAACGCCTTCTAAAAACCGTGACAGTAATCCCAACAGCCTGGATGCCGGGATGGAGCAGTTCTGTGAGAATTGGATGGACAGCATGACACAGCAGATAGGAGAGCATGAGCACTTCCTGATCCCCGGCGGAACGCCGCTGGCTGCACAGTTGCAGATGGCCCGGACTATATGCCGAAGGGCGGAACGAAGGCTTTGGACATTGCACAGGGAGGACCCTCTGCCGTTGGAGTTGCTGCGTTTTGTGAACCGTCTGAGTGACCTTTTCTTTATTCTGGCCCGGTTTGAACTGGACCGTCAGGGATGGCCCGAGGAGAAATGGAAGGCGTTTTCTTATAAGAACCGTAAGTGATGGCTGATGCAAAGTTACATCCTGTGATGCTGGCGGGAACGGGCAGCGATGTAGGCAAGAGCGTGATTGCTACTGCCCTGTGCCGCATTTTCCGTCAGGACGGCTACAGTCCCGCTCCGTTCAAGGCGCAGAATATGGCGCTCAACTCTTACGCAACCCCTGATGGTCTGGAGATTGGCCGCGCGCAGGCTGTCCAGGCCGAGGCTGCGGGTATTCCCTGCAATACCGATATGAACCCGCTGCTGCTCAAACCCAGTTCGGACCACACATCGCAGGTGGTGCTTAACGGCAAGCCTGTGGGCAATATGGGCGCATATGACTATTTCCGCCACGATGATGGGCGTGAAGTTTTGCGTAAAGAGGTCCATGCGGCGTTTGACCGCCTGAGCAGCCGCTACAACCCCATCGTAATGGAGGGTGCAGGCAGCATATCGGAACTGAACCTGCGCGATACGGACCTTGTCAATATGCCTATTGCCCGATACGCCGGAGCGCGCGTGATTCTGGTGGCCGATATTGACCGCGGCGGCGTTTTTGCCAGCGCATACGGATCAGTGGCGCTTCAGACTCCGGAGGATAAAAAACTTATAAAGGGTATAATAGTCAATAAGTTCCGCGGTGATTTACGTCTGTTCGAGGAGGGTCGCAGGATACTGGAGGATATCTGCAAGGTTCCGGTGCTGGGCGTAGTGCCGTACTTCAAGGACATACATATAGAGGAGGAGGACTCCATGGAACTGGCCGGCAAGCAGCACAGCGCCGTGAGCGGCCGTGTGAACGTGGCGGTAATACTGCTGCGCCACATCTCCAACTTTACGGACTTTGGCATGCTGGAGCGTGATCCCAGGGTGAATCTTTACTATACCAACAACATTGAGGAGATAGGTAAGGCCGATATAATAATACTGCCCGGAACCAAGAGCACTATAGATGACCTCTATGAGATTCGCCGCAACGGTGTGGCCGAGGCGGTTCTGCGCGCCCATAAAGATGGTACCACGGTTTTGGGTATCTGCGGCGGTTATCAGATGATGGGCATGAGTGTGGATGACCCCATGGGTATTGAGGGAAGCGTTCGCAGGATTCCGGGACTGGGACTGCTTCCGGTCGATACGGTTATGGAGGGCACCAAGGTAACGCGTCAGGTGACATTCCGGTTCAGGGATTCGGATGGCTGCACGGGCTATGAGATACATATGGGACGCACCGAAGCCGCAAAAGATGCTGAATGCAGCGCTCTTAATACATTCACTGACGGCACTGCCGACGGCTGTTTTGCCGATGAACGTACCATGGGAACCTACATTCACGGCATACTGGACAATCCGCAGGTGATAGAACGCCTGCTGGCACCGTTTGAGACAGCAAAATCTGGCTCTACCGCATTGAGTTACAATGATTTCAAACAGCAGCAATATGACTTGCTGGCAGACCATGTGCGCAAGCATATCAATATACCGCTTCTGTACAATATACTGACTGAGGATGATTAAGGGACACGGCGACGACATATTCTCTTACCCCGCAATAAGGCACAATTTCAGTTCAAACATCGTGTGCCGCAGGGACCTGGATGCGCTGTATGAGCATCTTAACAGCTGTATGCCACGGATATCCTCTTACCCCGAGCCCGATGCCTCCTCGCTGGCCGCATTGTGGGCCGCATTGATGGGAATATCGGCCGATAACCTGTGCGTTACCAATGGTGCAACCGAGGCAATCTACCTGATAGCGCAGGTGTACCGCGAAAGCAACTCGCAGATACCGGTTCCCACGTTCAGCGAGTATGCCGATGCCTGCCGCCTGAACCGCCATAAGATTAAGGAAATATACTCTGTAGCAGGCCTTAAGCCTACGCCGGGCGGTCTGATCTGGCTTTGCAACCCCAACAATCCTACCGGAAAGGTTTGGGATCATGCCTGGTTGACGGAGATGATTGAGTCCAATCCCGCATGCATTTTCATAATTGACCAGTCATATGCGCCCTATACTCTGGATAAGGTTATTGATGTAAAGTGGGCTGTAGAAATGCCTAACGTGCTGCTGCTTCACTCCATGACCAAGCAGTTTGGCGTGCCGGGACTGAGGATAGGGGGCGTGAGCGGTAATCCGCGTCTGATCAAACAGCTCAGCCTGTTCCGTATGCCGTGGTCTGTCAACGCTTTGGCCATTGAGGCAGGCAAGTTCCTGCTGCTGAACAGTGACTCTTATTTGATTGATGCCGAGGCTCTTATTGCAGAACGGGAGAGGGTAGCCGCAGAGTTTGACGGGACCGGGCTGATTGAGGTGTGGCCATCGGACTCCAATATGCTTCTGTCCAGACTCCGCATGGGAAAGGCATCGGCTTTGAAGGATTACCTGGCTGTAGAGAAGGGTATGCTGATACGTGACGCATCAAACTTTACGGGGCTGGACGAGGGCTGTTTCCGCATTGCGGTTCAGAGTCAGAAGGCTGATAATCTGCTAATTGAAGGAATTAGGGAATGGATGTTCAGCAATTGATTATAGCACATTTGCCGCTGCTTATTGGCGTTCTGACGGATGCTCTGCTGGGCGATCCGGCCTGGCTGCCGCATATAGTAGTCAAGTTCGGCTGGCTGATATCAAACGCTGAGCGCTGGTTCAACAAGGGTGCTCATCGCCGTCTCAAAGGCGCACTCACCGCACTGTTCCTGATAGGTTGTACATACATCCTGTTCTGGTGGTTCATCCCGTTCTGTTACGGATTGAACCAGTGGCTGGGCGTGTGCGTATCGGCCATATTCATATTCTACTTCCTGGCCGGAAAGACTCTGATAAAAGAGGTCAGAATGGTGTTTCAAGCAGTAGACGAATCAGTTGACAAAGGCCGCAGACAGCTGTCCCGAATTGTGGGGCGCGATACCGCAAACCTTGATGCTCAGGAGATACGTACCGCCGCGCTGGAGACCCTGGCTGAGAACCTGAGCGATGGCGTGGTTGCCCCGCTGTTCTGGTACATGCTTCTTGGAGTGCCGGGTATGGCGGCGTACAAGATGATCAACACGCTGGACTCCATGATAGGTTATAAGACAGAGCGTTACAAGGACTTTGGGTGCTGGGCCGCGCATATTGACGATGTTGCCAACTGGATTCCCGCACGCCTGACCGCATTGCTGATGGTGCTGTCCGCCGGCCGTCCCGGATTGCTGCGGTTTGTGAACAAGTACGGCCGTCAGCATGCCAGCCCCAACTCCGGCTACCCCGAATCGGCCCTGGCGGGTATTCTGGATTGCCGTTTTGGCGGTACCCACACCTATTTCGGCCAGGAATTCTACAAACCCTACATAGGAGAAAACCCAAGGCAGCTGACTACAGAGGACGCCCGCCGCGCCATCCGCATCAATGTTATATCGGAGGTGATAATGGTTGTTATTGTGATTGCGCTCAGAGCTCTATTCTGATCATGCCGCCAAAGGGGATGAGGTTCTCAAAGGCGTGACGCAGGTCACAGAGGCCGGCATAGACTCGGGCGCAGGCCAGCACTCCGCCGTGTGCAAATATCAGCACGTTGTCATATTCCTTCTGTCTGAGTTCATCCATAAAGTCCCATATGCGCCGGTACATCTCGCGGAACGATTCGCCGCCGGGTATAGGGGCATCGACAAAATTATCATACCACTCCTGGATGTAGGGATCATCTATCTCATCGTAACGGAGCATCTCCCATCGGCCATAATTGAGTTCCTTGAGGCGGTTGTCCAGACGGGGTGTCCTAAATCCGCAATAGTCTGCCAGAAATCTGCAACGGGATAGGGGACTACTATAGACGGCATCAAACGTGATGTCGGGGATTGAATCTTTGACGGCCCGGGCCTCGGTTTTGAAGGTCTCCTTGAGCGGGACATCGGTCTGCCCGTAGCATGTGCCTTGAGGTACATCGGGGGCGGTATGCCGGATAATATATACGTTCATACGATTGCGGTTACAAGACGGAATACAAGTTCGGTAATGAGGGCCATGGCGCCGCAGCAGTCGCCGGTGTAACCCCCTATCTTTTTCTTAAACAGCAGCAGGAGCAGCATGGCGACCACAATGGGAACACAGGCAACCAGACTGAGATTCAGATAGTTGGTTATGAACGGGCTGTCAGGTAAGACTATGATGGCCAGTGCAGCCAATCCGGAAATGACTGTAAGGGCCTCTTCGAGCGCCGTAGGGTGAGTGTAGACTGTGCGGTTCTTGCTCTCCTGCTGGGGGCGTGCATATGGCAGGAACCATACTATGTGGCTGCTTATGCACTTGCTGAACACATCGGACGAAAGAATTATGAGGGGGACATAATCAGGACGAATGTTGGCAAGGATAACATAAGACAGCAGGAAGTAAAGAATAAGTCCGATAACCCCGTATGTGCCTATGTGCGAGTCTTTCATGATGCGAAGTGTGCTGTCGCGGTCCGTCCCGCCGCCGAATCCGTCCAGGAAATCGGCCAGCCCGTCCTCATGCAGGGCGCCCATAAGCAGGACTCTTGCAAGTAGTGCCATAACGATGGCAATGCCCAGTGAGGTGATATTGAAAAGCAGCCAGAACGTCAGGGCCGATACGCCGCCGGTCAGCCATCCGGTTACGCTCCACCATCCGGTCACATGACTGAAACACTCACTCGGAACCTGCTTGATCCTGTGGAACGGCAGGCGCGTAAAGAACATAAGTGCAGCAAGGACGTTATTCATATTCTTAGAAGTATTTGGTTACGGATGCCTTCCTGAAGGAATCCATTTCATTGATCATGTTGACGGCCGATTGCACGATAGGGTAGGCGCAGACCGCTCCGCTGCCTTCGCCCAAGCGTAGGTCCAGATGGAGCAAAGGCTTGGCATTCATACTCTCCAGCAGCAGTTTGTGGCCGCTCTCGTCGCCCTGATGCCCGAATATGGCATAGTCCAAAACGTCCGGGCAGAGCTTGGACGAAGCCAGCATACAGGCGCTCATTATGAATCCGTCCACCAGGATGACCATGCGGAGCTCTGCCGCACGCAGCATGGCACCTACTGCCATAACCATCTCGTAGCCACCGTATCGGGCCATAATCTCAGGCACCGTGTGATGACCGGGATAAATCTCAACGGAGTGTTTCAGTACATCATACTTATGGTTCACTCCGCCTTTGTCCAGACCGGCTCCCGCTCCTATGCATTTATCAAGCGGAATACCGGCCAGCAGTGACATCCATATTGAAGAGGCCGATGTGTTGCCGCATCCCATCTCGCCAAAACTGATTATATTGCAACCGTCGGCATACACCTTGTCAACGCACTGTGCTCCGCGCTCCATTGCCAGCTCAAGTTCCTGCTGAGTCATGGCAGCTTCGACGGAGAAATCACGTGTACCTTTGCGAACCTTCATGTTGACTATGCCGCTGCTGTAGTCCATGTCGTGGTCTATGCCCGCATCCACCACCATCAGGTGGAATCCGTGCTGACGGCAAAGAAAACTGATTCCGGCGCCGCCCTCCAGGAAATGGTAAGACTGCTGCCAGGTGACCTCCTTGGGCGATACGCTCACGCCTTGCGCAAGTACTCCATGATCGGCCGCAAAGAGTATGTTGCAGGGGTTGCTGAATTCCGGACTCAGGGTGTGCTGTATCATACAGATCTGTGCGGCAAGTGATTCCAGCCGGCCAAGTGAGCCCTTTGGCTTGGTCAGGTTGTCTATCTTGTCAAGGACCTGCGCCCGGAACTCCGCATCGGTTGTGGATTGTATATTGAATTGCATATCTGTCATTTGATTTTTACGGGGATTCCGCTCACCATAAGCGTTACCTCATCGGCTCTGGAAGCGATGTACTGGTTTACCCAGCCCTGGAGGTCTGTAAAACGGCGCTGCTGCGTGTTGGCCGATACGCCTCCCATACCTATCTCGTTGGTTACGAATATGAAAGTTGCGTCCTGTGCGGTAAACCGGTCAAACTCCGTCTTGAGGTCCTGCAGGCACTCACTGACCCAGTTCAGGTCCTGGTCGGCACGCTGCAAGTCGCGGTAAAAGAAATTGGTGCACCACAGTGTTACACAGTCAATTACCACCACTCGGCCGCTCAGGTCGTGGCGGCTCAGCTCCAGCTCCTCCTCAATGTTGGTCCACTCCGGGCCGCGTCGCTCCTGATGCCTGCGCACACGTTCGCGGAACTCATCGTCCCACACCCGGGCAGTGGCCAGATACACGGGATTCGCACTCATCGAAAGTGCTGTCCTTTCGGCAAAAGCGCTCTTGCCTGACCTCTCGCCTCCGGTTATCAGTATTATCTTTCTCATAATCCAAAGAATCGTTTGTATTCAGACTCAAAGTTGGGCGTGAGTATGTTTCGTCCCATAGCGTCCATAATCTGCTGCCTGGTCCAGAACCGGCCGCCGTCCAGTTCATCGGCACTGGGATTGACCGGCCCGTCATATATGGCCCGGAACACATATACCAGCTCTTTTTCAACCTTACTCTCAAACACGTAATGACCTATAGGGGTGGCATCGGGCACATTTATGCCCAGCTCCTCCATGACTTCACGACGGAATGCCTGCTGGACGGTCTCACCGTATGATATGTGCCCTCCCACAGCGGTATCCCACTTGCCGGGCTGGATGGGTTTCCAGTTGGGGCGGCGCTGCAGGTAGAGTTCTCCTTTTGAGTTGAACAGGTGCAGATGCACCACGGGATGCAGAACCTTGCGGCCGTCATGCGCCTGTCCGCGCAGTATCCGGCCCAGCACATTTCCCTGCTCATCGACAATAGGGAACAACTCGTTGTCATTATCACGATTCATTGATGCAAAGATAACAAAAGCATCTGTCAAAACGACGCATTGGGGTCGTTTCGTTCTTATAAAGCGGACTCTATCCTTTATCATCCGGGTGAGTGACTTGTGTAAACATCAGAAAACGTAACCGCCTGGGTCTCTTTCACATTTTTTTGTATCTTTGTGAATGTTGAAAACTACAAATTATTTTTGTAACAATGGAAAGCAATCACAAATCTATCGTTTTAGCTGCCATTTGTCTGGTACTTTTCTTTATGGTACCTGTGCCGGTGTGTGCTCAAGACGATATTGTCTCCAGTTTTCAGACAGAGTTAAGCTCCCGATACTCGTGGCGTGGAATTGACTATGGGACTCCCATGGCAAGCGGCACACTTGATATCGGATGGAAGGGGCTCCATCTGGAGGCGTTCGGCGGATCTGCGTTCGGTAATGGAGCAGGAGTGTATGAGATTGACATGACGGCCTACTTTGAGCTTGGTAATTTCTGCTTTGGAGTAACTGACTATTGGCTGAATACCGACAACCCGAGATACTTCCGTTTCAGTATGCCCGAAACTGGCCATCTCTGGGAGGCTTATGCCGAATATTATTCCGGTGCAGTAAGCGTGGGCTGGTACACCTTTTTCGCCGGCCAGGACAGGGATGAAGATGATAATAAGCAGTGGAGCTCATATATAGAGCTGACATCTGCCGGATTGGAACTGGCAGGGCTGACGTGGCAGGCTCAGCTGGGTATAGTTCCCTGGAGTACTGATTTTTACGGGACCAGCGGATTTGCCGTCAGTAATGTAGGCCTGAGAGTATCAAGGGATATCCTATCGTCGGACCGTCTCAGTATGCCTGTCTATATGCAGTTTACCGCAAATCCAGTGGTGGAGTCATTATACTTCTCTATGGGCTTGACACTTACTTTTGAATAAGTGCCATAATATGAAATACTGTAAATTAAGAGGGCTGTTCTATATAGTGATACTTGTTGCGGGTGTTTGCTTGGCGGCATGCGGCTCTCATTCGGGAAAACGACTGCAGGGGCCTCCCGAGTCAATCGATGATTTGAGGCAAGCCCGCCTGGGAACGTGGACAGAAAGCGGTGAGGAATACTATCTGGAGAAGTTATTTCCTGAAGCTAAGTTTGTAAGGCTTGACTACCTGAGCGATCTGGTGCAGAACCTGCTTATCGGTAAGGTTGATGCCATTATGATACAGCGTATCATGGCTGATATACTGATTAAGGAAGGTATGGCCATTGACTATTTTCCGGACACACTCTGCAGTGTTCCCGATGTATATGCATTCACCGTATCCGAACGTGGGCGCATACTACAGCAGCAGGTCAACGAATACGTGGCTGCAATTGATGCCGACGGCACTCTTGACAGCCTTAAGAGAAAATGGCTGGAAGGCGAAGAGAACGACAGAGTCTTTACCAGGGCAGAGAGCTCGGGAGAGAACGGAACCATCGTGATAGGCAGTTCAGTTGAGTCAGTGCCGTATTCATACATAAAGAATGGTGAGGCTACCGGCTACGAGATAGAGATCCTTGACAGGTTCTGTGCCGCTTACGGCTATAAATACAAATTGATTACAAGTGAATTTGATGCTATGATAGCCAGCTTGTCGGCAGGTAAGATTGACATCGCGGCCTCTTATATAGAGGATGTTCCAGGGCGTGACGATAACGTTCTGTTTTCCATTCCCATAGAAGAAGGCTGCTGCGTCATGGTGTACCGAACTGGCCAGGCTGTCGGCGGCGGTTTCTTAAGATCACTGGGCCGAAAGGTCAGGGCTACTCTGATTGACGAGGACCGCTGGAAGATGATTGCCGGAGGAATAGGGGTTACATTGGTTATCACCCTGTTGGCATCCGTTTTCGGTACACTGCTAGGATTTGTTGTCTATCTGCTTTACCATGAGAAACATGCCGCCTTGAACAGAATCATAGACACATCGGTCAGGTTCCTTCAGGGACTGCCGGACCTGATACTGCTCATGTTCTTCTATTATGCTGTATTTGGCAATGTTGATATAAGCGGTACCATTGTTGCCGTCATAGTGTTTGCACTGATATTGAGCGTGTCGGTGTTCATCATGCTTAAGAGCGGCAGTGAAAGCATACCGAAAGGACAGACTGAGGCCGCGCTGGCTCTGGGATTCACCGAACGCAGGACGTTCCTAAAGTTCATATTGCCGCAGGTGGTTACAGTATTCTTTCCCACCTATCAGAACAAGCTGGTGGACCTTATGCTCTCCACCTCTGTGGTGGGATACATCGCAGTGCAGGATCTGACCCGGGTGGGTGATCTCATCCGCTCCCGTACCTTTGACGCATTCGTCCCGCTCATCATAGCCTCGCTTATATACTTCCTTATATCCTGGCTTATAATCAAGGGAATGGACCTTCTGCTAAAGAGAATCGATACAAGAAACCGTAAACCCGAACAAATACTAAAAGGAGTGAAGTGATGAGTGAGACGCTGATAAGGATAAAGAACCTGACCAAGAGATATGACAATGTCACGCCTCTATGTGGTGTCAATCTTGATATTCACAAGGGGGATATCATTGCGGTAATAGGCCCTTCCGGGACTGGAAAGTCCACCCTTATTCGAATGATTAACCGTATGGAGACTCCCACAGACGGCAGTATAATGTTTGATGGCGAGGACATAACAGCCCCGGGGTGCCGCATTGACCTGGTGCGCCGTAAAATCGGCATGATATTCCAGTCTTTCAACCTGTTCTCTCATCTTACGGTTATAGAGAATATCATGGCGGCTCCGGTATCGTTGCTGCATCTCGGCAGGCAGGAGGCCTATCAACAGGCCATGACACTGCTCAAGAGTGTGGGACTGCAGAGCAAGGCGCTTAACTACCCGTCTCAACTGAGTGGCGGTCAGCAGCAGCGCATAGCCATTGTCAGGGCGCTTGCCATGAAACCGGAGATATTGCTTTTTGACGAGCCTACCAGCGCCCTTGACCCTACTATGGTGGGCGAGGTGGAAAGCGTCATAGGCAGGGTGGCTCGTGAGGGTGTGACGATGATGATAGTAACACACAGTATGGATTTTGCCCGTAAAATATCCAATCGTGTGCTTTACCTTGATGAGGGTGGGGTGTATGAGGAGGGCTCTCCTGAGCAGATTTTTGAAAATCCCAGCCGGGAAAAGACACGCCAGTTCATCCGGCGTCTGAAGGTGCTGAACATCTTTATTGATTCACAAGATGTCGACTTGCTGGGCTGCAACACTACCATAGAAGAATTCTGTGCCAAAAACGATATTGTGGGCAGTACACGTGGAGCCCTTATATCTCTTTTTGAGGAGGTGTGTGTGGTGACGCTGCTGCCCCGTCTCAGTGAGCCCCGTATCAAAGTCACTTTGGAATATGGCCGCGATGGTATTCTGACTGCAGCCTTTGATTACAACGGTGACCGTTTTGATGTCAGAGAGAGCGACGATGATATCTCGCTGGCCATAATAAAATCGCACTCCGCCCGGATGGAATACAGTTACAAGGACGGTGATGCCATGCCGAATCATCTGTCCATATTTTTGTACCAATATGAGTAAAGGAAAGATAACGGTTGCCGGGATAGGCCCGGGGAGTGAGTCCGATGTTACACCGGCGGTGGCGCAGGCCCTGCGTGAGTGCGATGTGGTAGTGGGCTACAAGTACTATTTCAGGTTTGTGGAGCAGTATCTCAGCCTCGGTACCGAGTGCGTTGACACCGGTATGAAACGCGAGCGTGACCGCGCCCGCCAGGCGTTCGATCTGGCGGAGCAGGGTCGTAAGGTATGTGTGATAAGCTCCGGTGACTCAGGTATTTACGGCATGGCTCCGCTCATCTGGGAGATGTGTCGGGAACGAGGCAGTGAGATGGAGATTGAGGTACTGCCGGGCATCAGCGCTTTCCAGAAGGCGGCATCGTTGCTGGGTGCGCCCATCGGACATGATTTCTGCGTCATATCGCTGTCGGACCTGATGACTCCGTGGGAGTTGATTGAGAAACGCATCACTGCCGCGGCGCAGGCTGATTTTGTAACGGCAGTTTACAATCCCAAGAGCGTTGAGCGTTACTGGCAGCTGTATCGGCTTAAGGAGCTGTTCCTAAAGGAGCGCTCGGGTGATACGCCTGTGGGTTACGTACGCCAGGCCGGACGCGATGAGCAGCAGGTGACGGTAACCACGCTGGCCGGTTTTGACCCGGAGCAGGTGGATATGTTCACGGTTGTGATAATAGGCAACAGCCAGTCCTACAACTGGAACGGCACCATGATCACTCCGCGCGGGTATTACCGGGAGGAACAGGATGATAACGTTGGTGTAGGGCAGGAGATAATGATAAGGAGTTTCCGTACTATCCAGGGGCTGCTCAAGCGCCGCGACTGGCCGCTGGGACACAAGTGGGCGCTTCTGCACGCCATCCATACCACGGCCGATTTTGAGATGGAGGATATCCTCTACACAGACCCTGATGCGGTGGAGTCGCTGTACGGAAAGTTCCGTGACGGCTCTTTGAAGACTATCGTTACCGATGTGACGATGGCGGCATCGGGCATACGTAAAGGCGCATTGGAGCGTCTGGGAGTGGAGGTTAAGTGCTACCTGTCCGATGAACGCACCGCCATGATGGCCCGTGATAAGGGCATAACCCGTACGCAGGCCGGCATACGTCTGGCTGTCGATGAACATCCCGATGCGCTGTTTGTTTTCGGTAACGCGCCCACCGCGCTGATGGAGCTCTGTGATCTTATCCGCAAGGGTAAGGCTCAGCCCGCAGGCGTGATTGCCGCACCCGTGGGATTTGTACATGTTCGTGAGAGCAAGTATATGGTAAAGCCGTTTACAGGCATACCAAAACTGATTGTTGAGGGCCGAAAGGGAGGCAGCAACCTGGCAGCAACCCTTACCAACGCCATCCTTACCTTTGATGACGCCGCCCAGCTAAAACCCGGTCGCGATGTTTAAAAATGACGCAAAACGCGCTCGGCCCGAAGGGGCGCTTTTACCAAGCGAAGCGACTAAAAGAAACGACCCCTTTGCGTCGTTTTTGATCATTGGCATAAGCGACAACCCTGAGCAGGAGCTCAGTAAGGAGGCGCTGGAGGCTATTGCATGCGGAAAGGTGTTCTCCGGCGGCAAGCGTCACTACGAGCTCATTAAGAGCCGTCTGCCGCAGGGCGCCAGGTGGATTGATATTACCGTTCCGCTGACAGATGTCTTCAAGCAGTACAAAGGCCACCGGGAGATTGTGGTGTTTGCATCGGGCGACCCTCTCTTCTACGGATTTGCCGCAACCCTGCAGCGTGAGTTTCCCGATGCACGGATTGAGGTCTATCCCTGGTTCAACTCACTTCAGATGCTGGCTCACCGTATGCTGCTGCCGTATCAGGATATGCGTGCCGTATCCCTGACCGGCCGCGCCTGGAAGGATTTTGAGAACGCCCTGATACGCGGAGAGAAACTGATAGGGGTGTTGACCGATAAGACCCGCACGCCACGGGCCATTGCCGCCATGATGCAGGAGTACGGCTATGACAATTACAGCATAACCATAGGCGAATGCATGGGCAATCCGGATCATGAGAAGGTAACCACCATGACCGTAGCCCAGGCAATGTTTTACGATGCCGCTCAGCCCAACTGCCTGATACTGCAGCAGGCAGAGAGCCGCGGACGTCTGTTCGGAATACCCGAGGAGCGTTTTGATCTGCTGGACGGCCGCGTCAATATGATAACCAAGATGCCCATCCGCCTGGCCACGCTGGCAGCGCTTGAGTTGGGCCGGCGCCGTTCATTCTGGGACATAGGTTTCTGCACCGGGTCAGTATCCATCGAGGCCCGCCTGCAGTTTCCGCACCTGGATATAACCGCCTTTGAGAAACGCCCGCAGGGCCGCGACCTGCTGCTTGCCAACAGCCGCCGCTTCGGCGCTCCCGGCATAAGCGGCGTGATAGCTGATTTCATGGAGATTGATCCCAATCTGTATCCTGCCCCCGATGCCGTATTCATAGGCGGTCACGGCGGTCACATGAAAGAGATTCTGGAGACTATAAATCAAGTACTTATACCCGGCGGAACGATAGTATTCAATTCCGTGTCCGATGAGAGCGCGGCCGCATTCCGTCAGGGGATAGAACGTATTGGCCGCAGAGTGACCGGCTGTACCCGAATAGCGGTCGATGAACATAACCCAATCCTGATAATGAAAGCAGAATGAATGCAATAATATTGGTATCGGAGAGCTCGCTCAGCCTGGCCCGGAAAATCCGGACAGCACTGACAGACTGTGAGATATACAGCCAGAAAGAACTGGATGGCTGCAAGGTGATAAAGTCTTACGCCCAGTTCATCAGGGAGAACTGGAGTAATCTGGAGCAGATAGTCTTTATAGGCGCAATGGGAATTTGCGTGCGCAGCATCGCTCCCTGCGTAAAGGATAAGTACAGGGACCCGGCTGTGGTGTGTGTTGACAGCACCGGACAGTTTGTGATACCCGTTCTGTCAGGGCACATAGGCGGAGCGAATGATCTGGCTCGCAGGATTGCTGAACTTACTGGCGGGCAGGCTGTTGTTACAACCCAAAGCGACAATGCCGGCCTTTGGGCGCTCGATACACTGGCCGCTAAGTACAACTGGAAAACGGATTTGAGCCGTGCGGCTATGAACAAGGCTATAGCCCTGTTTGTGGAGAAGCACCCTACAGCCCTGCTGCTTGAGGTCCGTGATGCCGGCACTGATTATCTGGAGAGCACTCTGCCCGGTCACGTCAAGGTGTTCAGTAAGTATGACGATATAGATTTCAGCCAGTTCCAACTGCTCCTAACCGTTGGGCCGCATACATTTGATGCCCCGATACCTGTGCTCAGCTACTATCCGCAGGTGCTGCGCATCGGCTTTGGATGCCGTCGTCAGTGCAGGCCTGATGGCATAGCAGAGCATATTGAGAGCACTCTCCGGGAGAACGGCCTTTCACCGATGGCTATAGCCGGCATAGGCACAATAGGACTCAAGAAGGATGAGCCGCTGCTGGCGGCATTGCAGAGCCGCTGGCCGTGGGCCGGGACTGACATCTGGACTGCATCGGACCTGGAGGGGATTGATGTGCTCAACCCGTCGGAGAAAGCGTTTGAGGTGACAGGCGTCTATGGTGTGGCCGAAGGCGCCGCACTGCGCTCCAGCAATGATGGTATTCTGCTGATAGAGAAGCAGAAAGGCCGGCTGTCAGAGGGCAATGACTTTACATTTGCCGTTGCAATGGACGGCCATAGGATGCGCGGCGGATTCATAGAGATTGTAGGCGCCGGTCCCGGTGACCCCGAGCTTGTATCGGTGCGCGGCAAACGCATGCTGGAGCGTGCCGACCTGATACTCTACGCCGGCAGTCTGGTACCCAAGGAACTCACCTTTTACGCCAAACCTGGCGCGGTGGTGCGTTCATCGGCCGATATGGACCTGGAGCAGCAGTTCAGCCTGATGAAGGATTTCTATGACCGGGGACTCTTTGTGGTGCGCCTGCACACCGGCGATCCCTGCATCTACGGAGCAATCCAGGAGCAGATGGCGTTCTTTGACCGTTACGGTATGCGCTACCACATCACCCCGGGAATATCATCGTTCCAGGCCGCCGCTGCCGCATTGCGCTCCCAGTTCACCATCCCCGAGAAGGTTCAGAGCATAATCCTGACCCGCGGAGGTGGCCGCACGCCCATGCCCGAGAAGGAGCAGCTGCACAAGCTGGCCCAGTCCCAGAGCACCATGTGCATCTACCTGAGTGCCGCCATTGTGGAGCAGGTTCAGGAAGAGCTCCTGCAGGCCTATCCGCCCGAGACTCCTGTGGCAGCCTGCTACAAACTGACCTGGAAAGAGGAAAAGATTTACCGCGGTCAGCTAAAGGACCTGGCCCGCATAGTACGCGACCACAACCTTACGCTGACCACCCTGCTGGTAGTGGGCGATGCTATAGACAACCGCCAGGGCTTGTCCCGACTTTACGCCCACGATTTCAAGCACCTGTTCCGCAAGTGACGCAAAGGGGTCGTTTCTTTTAGTCGCTTCGCTTGGTAAAAGCGCCCCTTCGGGCCGAGCGCGTTTTGCGTCATATTGCCGAGTAAAATAAATCCATATTACCGAATGAAAACGATCCAAAATACCGAAAAATGTTCGGCCATATTACCGAATATAAATAAAAAAGTATCATCTTTGCAGCGGATTCCTATAAAATGAACGTTACAATGTACAAGAAAAGGATTCTCGACAAGTTGCTTGAACGTAAGCTCAAAGGATGTGGGGCTGTACTTATGGAAGGGCCCAAGTGGTGTGGTAAGACGACAACCTGTGAACAACAGGCAAAGAGTACAGTATATATGTCAGACCCAGAACACAAAAGTCAATACCTTCGATTGGCAGACATCAATATAAAGAAGTTGCTCGAAGGTGAAACACCAAGACTTATTGACGAGTGGCAAGTAGCCCCCAAGTTCTGGGATGCAATACGATATGACGTTGACCATCGTGAAGGTGACGGCTTTTATATGCTGACAGGTTCATCTGTACCCCCAGAAGCGAACAAGGACAATAAAAACGAAATGGTACATTCCGGAACAGGGCGTATTGCAAGATTGACAATGCGTCCAATGAGTCTGTTTGAATCAGGAGAGTCTAATGGGGAGATAAGCCTTGAAGCATTATTTAGGGGTGAGACAGAAGGTCTTTACAGCGAAAACAGCCTTGACCTTTCACGCATTGCTTATCTTATATGCCGGGGAGGTTGGCCCAAAGCCACTTTGCAAAGTGAGGACATCGCCCTGGACAGGGCGCTGGAATACTTTGATGCCGTGGCAAATGTAGATGCTTCGAAAGTTGATGGTGTTCAGCGTGATCCTGAAAGAGTCAAGCGGCTAATGCGTTCATACGCACGTCAGCAAGGTAGCCAGACAGCTCTTGCCGTAATAAGAGAAGATATGCTTGCCAATGACAGCAGTACCCTCGACGAGGATACAGTAAACAGTTACTTAAAAGCACTGAGAAAGATATTTGTCATAGAAGACATGCACGCATGGAATCCCAATCTACGCTCTAAGACAGCCATACGTACAAGCGACACGCGCTATTATGTAGATCCATCAATAGCTACGGCGGCACTCGGACTCGGGCCTCAGGATTTAATAAATGACCTTAATACAATGGGATTGTTTTTTGAGACCCTATGTGTAAGAGACTTGCGTGTATATGCTGATGCTTTGGACGGCGAGGTATATCATTACAGAGACAAGACAGGGTTGGAATGTGACACCGTTCTTCATTTACGAAATGGACAATATGGGTTAATAGAAATTAAACTCGGTGGCGATGAACTTATCAACGACGGAGCATCAGCATTGAAAACTCTTGCCGATAAGATTGACACTACAAAGATGAAGAAGCCTTCGTTCCTCATGGTACTTACGGCTACTGGCGATTTCGCCTACCAACGAAAGGAAGATGGTGTGTTCGTCATACCTATTGGTTGCCTGAGATATTAAAGGCAGATGATACTCATATTGGGAGGTACTACAGAGGGCCGGATGGCGGTAAAGGTGGCCGATGAAGCCGGTCGCCGTTTCTGGTATTCCACCCGGGGCGATTTGCAGCAGGTGGAAAGCCATAACGGCGTGCATGTGACCGGCGCAATGGATAAGGATGCCATGACGGTATTCTGCCGCGAGCATCAGGTGCGACTGATTGTTGATGCAGCCCATCCGTTTGCCACCCGCCTGCACGCAACAGTAAGCCAAGTAAGCGGAGCATTGGATATCCCTGTAGTGCGGTACGAACGCACTTACCCTGACCGCACCGATGACATAATCTGGTGCACCGGTTATGCCGATGCAATAAACCGTTTGCAGGACAACGGCGTGGACAATCTGCTGGCACTGACCGGAGTCCAGACAATACCTGCCCTGGAACCCTATTGGGAACGCCACAACTGCATATTCCGTGTACTGGACCGCCAGGAGTCCGTGGATTTGGCTGTCAAGTCCGGTTTTAGCCCCGACCATCTGGTCTATTACGGAGTAGGAGAGACAGACCTGGAACTGATGCAGCGCCTCAAACCCGGTGCTGTGATTACCAAGGAGAGCGGCCTGAGCGGAGGATTCCCCGACAAAGCCGCTGCCGCAAAAGCCCTGGGCATTCCGCTGTACGCAGTAATGAGGCCGGAGCTACCACAGGGGTTCATTACAGTAACCGGCCAGCATGGACTGCGCCGCGAGATAGAGCGTCTGGTGCCCGGATTCTATGACCTGCGCACCGGATTCACCACCGGAGCCTGCGCAACCGCCGCTGCAAAAGCCGCCCTGACAGCATTGCTTACCGGCGATGAGCAGACCTGCATCAAGTTCAGCATACCCGATGGAGAGACATTCACTCTGCCAGTTGAGGAGTGCCGGATAGGCCGGGACTGGGCGCAGGCATCGGTTATAAAGGATGCCGGCGATGACCCCGATGTAAC
>CAJOLR010000039.1 GCA_905235565.1 uncultured Bacteroidaceae bacterium
CGAACACGGACGAGACAGCCAGGTGATCCTGCTCACCACATCGGCAGAGCTTATTGATAAGGTACAGGCCGAGGTGGACCGTCAGATAGCCCTGCTGCCCCGCAATGAGATTGCTCAGGCATCACTGGGCAACAGCCGCATGATACTGCTCCGTGATGACGATGAGATAATCGAGATGACCAATGAGTACGCCCCCGAGCACCTTATCATCCAGACCGCAAACGCATCGGCCCTGGCAGAGCGCGTGGTCAACGCCGGCAGCGTGTTCATAGGCCCCTGGTCACCCGAGAGTGCGGGCGATTACGCATCGGGCACCAACCACACCCTGCCCACCAGCGGCTATGCCAAGGCATACTCTGGCGTGAACATTGACAGTTTTATGCGCAAGATAACCTTCCAGCAGCTCTCACGCGAAGGCCTCACAACCCTTGGTCCGGTAATAGAGACCATGGCCGCCGGCGAAAGCCTGGATGCCCACAAAAATGCAGTAACTATCCGCCTTGCGGCGGACAATTGAAAATTGATAATTGACAATTGACAATGAAACCGCTACAAGAACTGGTAAGGCCCAATATCTGGAGCCTGAGCCCCTACACATCGGCCCGCGACGAGTACAAAGGCCACGAGGCCAAGGTGTTCCTGGATGCCAATGAGAACCCCTACAACGATCCGGTAAACCGCTACCCTGACCCGTTGCAGCGTGACCTCAAAGCCCGTATCTGCGCCATCAAGGGCGTATCGGAGGATACAATCTTCTTTGGCAACGGCAGCGACGAGGCCATAGACCTGATGTTCCGCATATTCTGCCGTCCCGGAGTGGATAACGCTGTGGCCATAGAGCCCACCTACGGAATGTACGGTGTCTGTGCCGATATCAACGACGTGGAGTACCGCCGCGTGCTGCTGGATGACAACTTCCAGCCTAATGCCGACAAGCTCCTGAATGCCATAGACGGTAACACAAAACTGGTGTTCTTCTGCTCACCCAACAACCCTACCGGCAATAACATTGACCGTGGGGTGATTGACAAGGTGCTTGACTCATTTGACGGAATCGTGATCGTGGATGAGGCCTACATTGACTTTGCAGGCGTTCCGTCATATCTGCAGCAACTTTCCGAGCGCCCCAACCTGGTGGTGCTCCAGACCTTCTCAAAGGCATGGGGAATGGCCGGAATCCGCTTGGGAATGGCATTCGCACAGCCTGAGATAATAGGCATCATGAACAAGGTCAAATACCCCTACAACATCAACCTGCTCACCCAGAAGCGCGCCATGGAGGAGGTAATGCAGCACGACCGCGTAAAGGTATGGGTTGAGTCAATACTCAAGGAGCGTGAGCGCCTGATGGAGGAGTTTGCCCGTCTGGATTGCTGCATCAAGGTCTTTCCGTCCGATGCCAATTTCTTCCTGGCCCGCGTAAAGGATGCCGCCGCCACCTACAACTATCTTGTAGAGCAGGGAATCATTGTCCGCAACCGCAGCAAGATTGCCCTGTGCGGTAACAGCCTGCGCATAACCATCGGCACAAAAATAGAGAACAGCGCATTGCTGGATGCTTTGCACAACGCCTAATATTCATACGCTTTGTAGGAACACATGACGAGTATGACAAAATTGATGTTTCAACAATATTAAAAGGCTAAGAAGCTGTAAAAAAATGAAAAAACGAGTCCTATTCATAGACCGCGACGGAACCATAGTGATAGAGCCGTCCGATGAGCAGCTTGACAGCTTTGACAAGCTGGAGTTTGTACCCGGAGTATTCCGCAGCCTCACGTTCCT
Organism: uncultured Bacteroidaceae bacterium; assembly: GCA_905235565.1. Lineage (GTDB taxonomy): Bacteria > Bacteroidota > Bacteroidia > Bacteroidales > Bacteroidaceae > Colenecus. The sequence continues at coordinate 1,786 of CAJOLR010000039.1, forward strand.
GCGCCAGCACACTGACTTTGAGTTCGTTATGGCCAGCAACCAGGACGGATTAGGCACCTCATCGTACCCCGAGGCAGACTTCTGGCCCACCCACAACTTCATCCTTAACACCTTGAAGGGAGAAAGTGTGGAATTCGATGACATCCTCATAGACCGCCATTTCCCACAGGACAACGCCCCCACCCGCAAGCCCGGCACCGGAATGTTCGGAAAGTATATGACCGATGAATATGACCTTTCCGCCAGTTATGTGATTGGCGACCGCGCCACCGATGTGGAACTGGCCCACAACTTAGGCTGCCGCGCAATCCTGCTGCAGGACAGTGCCGATGGCTTATCGGAAGATTTAAAGTCTGTCTGCGCTCTCTGCACAAGCGATTGGTGGAAGGTGGCCGAGTACATATTTGCCGGTGACCGCCGTGCATCGGCCCACCGCGCAACAAAAGAGACTGATATACTTGTAGAACTCAACATAGACGGCACCGGCCAGTGCGACATCAGCACCGGTCTGGGATTCTTTGACCACATGCTGGAGCAGATCGGCCGTCATGGGGGTATGGATCTGACTGTCAAGGTAAAGGGTGACCTCTATGTTGATGAACACCACACCATCGAGGATACCGGAATAGTGCTTGGCGAGTGCATCCGCAAGGCATTAGGCGACAAGCGTGGTATAGAGCGCTACGGCTACGCCCTGCCCATGGACGACTGCATGGCACAGGTGGTTCTGGATTTTGGAGGCCGCAGCTGGCTGGTCTGGAACGCTGATTTCAAGCGCGAAAGGATTGGTGAAATGCCCACCGAGATGTTCCTGCATTTCTTCAAGTCCCTGAGCGATGCCGCCGCCATGAACCTGAACATCCAGGCCCAGGGCGACAACGAGCACCACAAGATAGAGGCCATCTTCAAGGCCTTTGCCCGCGCCCTGAAAGCAGCCGTGCGCCGCGACATCTGGAACTACACCCTCCCATCCTCAAAGGGAGTCCTGTAAAAAACAGTACAATTGGGGTCAAGCCCCTTTTGTACTGTTTTTTACTTCAATGTGCTTTTGGACTGCTCCAGGGCTGCAATTACGCGGTCGCACCAGGCATCAAACTCCGGATCCTCAGTCTGGCAATCCTTATGGGCAAGGACATAATCCAGTGTGCGGGCGATACCCTGCTCCGGAGTGATGGTGGCGCAGAATCCTGGAACGGCGCGCTTAAGTTTGCTGTTGTCAAACAGCACGGTGTGCGCCTTGTCTCCCCATAGCTCACCTGTATAGTTGTACGGTGCCACATCAATAAGGTACTGCGATGAAACATAGTACGGATGCAGTTCCACGCCCAGATGCTTGGCAACTATCTGATATATCTGGTTCCAGGTGATTGATACATCGGTAGTTATCTGGAAAGCCTCACCAATGGCACGCTCATTTCCCATCAGGCCGATGAAACCGCGGGCAAAATCCTCATTGCAGGTAATGGTCCAGAGCGATGTTCCGTCGCCCTGAATGATGACCGGCTTGCCCTCCATTATGCGCTTTACAACCTGCCAGCTGCCTTTGGGTCCGTGAACGGCCAGAGGAACGGCACGCTCATCGTAGGTATGGCTGGGGCGTATAATGGTCACGGGGAATCCGTTCTCGCGGTACATGCGCATCAGGAAATCCTCGCACGCAATCTTGTTGCGCGAGTAGTCCCAATAGGGATTGGCCAGCGCCGTGCCCTCGGTAATCACATAGTTGGCCGGCATCTTGTTATAGGCCGATGCCGAACTGATATACATGAACTGCCTGGTCTTGCCCTTGAACAGACGGTAGTCGCGCTCCACCTGCCCGGGCACGAACCCGATGAAATCACAAACCACGTCAAAGGTCATATCCTTAATGAGCGCAGCCACGCCCGCCTCATCGTTGTTGATATCGGCCTTCAACACCTTTACGTTCTCAGGAACGCGGTCACTGCGGTTGCCTCGGTTCAAGAGATAGAGTTCACAGCCCTGAGCGGCCAGCTGCCGCGTGATTGCGGAACTGATAGTCCCCGTTCCGCCGATAAACAATGCTTTCATACTCAGGATAGTTGGTTTTATGCATTTTATGCAAATATAAATAAAACGCCGCAAAGGGAAACGCCCCCTTTGCGGCATTTTTGCTACATTTGCGTAATAACAAATCAGGACTATGGAGAGAAGTATAGAATATCTTCAGTTGCTGGCCAAGAGTTTCCCGTCAATCGCGGCGGCATCGACAGAGATAATCAACCTGGAGGCAATCCTCAACCTGCCCAAGGGTACGGAGCATTTTGTGACCGATATCCACGGTGAATACGATGCCTTTGATTACGTGCTGCGCTCTGCATCGGGCGTAATACAGCAGAAGATTGAGACGGTTTTCGGCGATGAGCTGAGCGTGGATGATAAACGCACCCTGAGTGCCCTGATAAGTTACCCCGAGGCCAAACTGCGCGTGCTCAAAGCACAAATGCCCAATATGGACGAGTGGTACAAAGTGACTCTTAAACAGCTGATTGCGGTACTTACCCGAGTATCGTCACGCTACACACGCTCCAAGGTACGCAAGGCCCTGCCCAAAGACTACGCCTACATAATAGAGGAACTTATTCATGAAACCTTGGGGACATTCCGCTCCAAGCACAACTACATTAAGGCTATAGTTGATACAATCGTATCTACCGGACGCGCCAAACAATATGTGATAGCCATTGCCAACGTTATACGTGAACTTGTTATAGACCAACTGCACATAATAGGCGATATTTATGACCGCGGCCCCGGCGCCCACCGCATAATGGACATGCTGTGTGGCTACCGCGATTTTGACATCCAGTGGGGCAATCACGATGTAGTGTGGATGGGGGCCGCCACAGGCAGCGCAGCCTGCGTGGCCAACGTTGTGCGCAACAGCCTCAAATACGCAGCAATGACCACCCTTGAGGATGGTTACGGCATCAACCTGCTGCCGCTGGCCACATTCGCCATGCAGACATACGCCGATGACCCCTGCACGCTATTCATTCCCGTCAAGACCGATGACACCCCTGTTGAGGACCTGCCGCAGATGGACCTGCTGTCGCAGATGCACAAGGCCATAGCCATAATCCAGTTCAAAATTGAGGCGGGGGTAATAGCCCGCCACCCGGAGTTCCATATGGAACACCGCAACCTGCTGGACAAGATTGATTTCGGGCGCGGAGTGATAAACATCGACGGCCGTGAGTATCAGTTGCTTGACACCAACTTCCCCACCATAGACCCGGCTGACCCCTATAGGCTTACCCCTGCCGAGCAGAACGTTATAGACCGACTGACGCACAGCTTTACCAACAGCAAGGCGCTGGCCCGTCACGTGGACTGCCTCTTTGAGCACGGGTCGCTCTATCTGGTGCATAACAACAACCTGCTCTATCACGGCAGCGTTCCCCTGAACGAGGACGGCACTCTAGCCTCAATGAATATCCAAGGTGTTGACTATAAGGGCCGTGAGTTGTTTGATACGATAGACAAGTACGTGCGTACCGCATATTATGCATCGGACGACGCCCCCCTGAAACAGTACGGTCAGGACCTGTTCTGGTATCTGTGGTGCGGCCCCGTATCGCCTCCGTTTGACAAGAAACGCATGGCCACTTTTGAGCGCTATTTCCTGGCAGAGAAAGAGACTCATCATGAGGATAAGGGCAACTATTACCGCCTCAAGAACCGCCGCGACATCTGCGAAATGATACTGCGTGAGTTCGGGATAACAGAGTTGGAGCACGCCCACATAATCAACGGACACATTCCCGTAAAGGAGTCCAGCGGCGAGAGTCCCATCAAGGCCGACGGCCGGTTGCTGGTTATAGACGGAGGATTCTCCAAAGTCTATCACCGGACTACCGGAATAGCCGGATATACCCTTATTTACAACTCTCACGGCATGCGTCTGGTACGCCACCATCCGTTTGAGTCCATTCAGCAGGCTGTAGCAGACGGTATGGATGTAATTGCCGCCACGCAGGTGGTTGAATACTCCGATGACCAGATTCTGGTGCGCAACACCGACAAGGGCCGCCGTCTGATGGCACGTGTGGACGACCTGCGCGCCCTGCTCCAGGCCTACCGCACCGGACTGATAAAATGATACAAAAGGGGGCTGACCCCAATTGTATCATTTTATGGTGCGGAGGATAGCCAGGAGGTGCTCAAAGACCATCGGGACGGTAGCCAGCTCCAGTCGCTCGGACGGTGAGTGCACGCCGCGCAATGTGGGACCGATGGATATCATGTCCAGGTCCGGGTATGATGTCAGGAACAGACCGCACTCCAGTCCGGCATGAATTGCCTTAACCTTGGGATCGCGCCCAAACAGTTCCTTATAAGTGCGGACCGATATATCCAGCAGTTCCGACTTGGGATTGGGAGCCCAGCCGGGATAGCCGTCATTGCATGAAACCTTGGCACCGGCCAGACGGAAACAAGCCGCCAGAGTGGCCTGAACAGCATATTTGCCCGATTCAACGCTACTCCTCTGACTGGCCAGCATGGTAACCTTACCGTTCTCCGTGCGTATGCGCGCCAGGTTGGACGATGTCTCAACAAGTCCCGGCACATCCATGCTCATAGCGTATACACCATTAAACACAGCAAATACAGACCGTATGATATTATGTGCCACGCCCTGCTCAATGCAGGCAGCCACAGCATCGGTCGATTCCATAAAGAACTTGGCCTCACGCTCGGTCACATGATATTCATCCTGTACCTCCGATGCAAACACGTTGAAGTCAACCCTGATCTTCTCGCGGTCGGCAAACGGGACGGCAATCACAGCCACGGCATCACGCGGAATGGCGTTGTGCAGGTTTCCGCCGCTGATAGAGCACAGTCTCAGGTCATATTTATCGAGTGCACCGTAAAGAAACCGCGCCAGTATCTTGTTGGCATTGGCATAACCCTTGTCTATATCGTCGCCCGAGTGTCCGCCATGCAGTTTATCCACGCCCACGCGCAGGAAGAAATACCCCGCAGGCACAGGCTCGGTCTTAAAGTCAAACTCCACGCTGGTATTGATTCCGCCGGCACAGCCGATGAATATCTCACCCTCATCCTCCGAGTCCAGATTGATTAGCATCCTGCCGTTCATCATGCCCGGCTTAAGGTTCATGGCACCAGTCAGGCCGGTCTCCTCGGAAACGGTGAACAGGCATTCCACAGGTCCGTGCTCAATCTCCCTGCTGTCCAGGATTGCCAGAGCCATTGCAATACCCATGCCGTCATCGGCCCCTAAGGTTGTGCCGCGCGCCTTGAGCCAGCCGTCCTCAACGTATGTCTCAATGGGCTGGGTCATAAAATCGTGCTCCAGAGTGGCATCCTTCTCGCACACCATATCCTGATGCGCCTGCAGGATTACCGTCTGACGGCCCTCATACCCTGGGCTGGCCGGCTTACTGATCAGCACGTTACCGACATCATCCTTCTTGGCAGCCAGACCGCGTGCGGTGGCAAATGCCATCAGATACTCACCCATTTTCTCCTCACGGCCCGATGGACGCGGAATCCTGCATATCTCCAGGAAAAAGTCCATCACTCTCTTTGACCAGTCTATATTATTCATTGTAATGTTATTGAAATCTAAACAACTCCAAAAATACACTATTCTTTAAAATAATTCAACAAAAAATCCCTAACTTAGCGCCGCGTATGTGGAAAACGTATCTTACAGTAGTTATTTTCCTTCTCGCTGCAGTAGTTCTGCTCTCAGTCAGCATCCTGCTCAAGAAGAACGGCAAGTTCCCCAATATACACGTAGGGAGCAACCCGGCTATGAGAAAACGAGGTATCGGGTGCGTTGAATCACAGGACAGACAGGCTCAGAACGCCAACCCTATGGCCGTCAATGAAAAAGCAAACGTTTTCAATAAGCCAAACGGACAGAGGGAGTTTACTCACTCTGTCGTGGCGAGAAAAGGTGGGATGAAATCCAACTAATAATAGAAGCAATATGAATCTCAAATCAGTTTCAACAGCAGTTTTGTCTGCCGCTATGATACTAGGCTTATGCCAGTGTAACCAGCCTGCAAACACCACTCCCGCTCAGCAGGAGCAGACCCCTATAGCAGTTTCAGGCCTTAAGATTGCATTTGTAGATGTTGATTCTCTTCTGGCCAATTACGCATTCTATCAGGATCTGGCCGAAGAAATGATGCGTAAGCAGGAAAACTACGCTCTTGTACTTGAAGAGGAAAGGAAAAAGATAGACCAGGACATCAAGGACTTCAACAAGAAGGTTGAAAACAACGTGTTCTCATCGGCAGAGCGCCAGAATTCAGAATACAACCGCATCGGCCGCAGACAGCAGTCTCTTGAGGAGAAAGCCCAGAAATACAGTCAGGAACTTATGGAGGAGAGAGACGCCAACTCACAGAAAATCAGCGAGACCGTCAATGATTTCATAGCCGAATACAACAAGGCCCATGGCTACAACCTTATCATCAGCAAGGCCAGCCTGCTTTTTGCCGATGAGGGCCTCAACATCACAGCCCAGGTTCTGGAAGGTCTGAACGCCGCTTACAACCAGACAAGCAAGTAAGGATTGAACAACCATAATATAAAAGGTCATCCCTTTGCAGAATGACCTTTTTTGTTTCTCTTTGGACACAGTAATAAAACCAATAGCATATGAGAATCTTTAAGTACATCCCGGTTGCAGCCATTCTGGCCTGCATACCGTTTACAGTAAATGCCCAATTCATGATGTTCGGTGCAGGAAACCGCGCCTCACAGGACAGTCTGCGCAAGATAGCTGCAGCCGATTATGCCGATATGCTGGCAAAAGTAGGCGTAGGCCAGCCCCGTGAGGGACGTCAGCCCAACAACCTGGATGAGAGCAAACACCCCAACTATGATGAACTGACAGCCAACCCCTACCCCTTCTATCCTGATCCTCTTGTAACTGAAAGCGGCAAGAAGGTAAAGAATGCCAGGATGTGGGAAAAGGTACGCCGTCCGGAGATAGTGAAGCTGTTTGAAGACAATGTTTACGGCCGAATCCCCGACAATGTGCCCGGGGTAAGATGGGAAGTGACAAATGAGGACCGCAAGGAGTTTGCCGGAACGCCTGTAGTAGTACGCACTCTAAAGGGTGTGGTGGACAACTCCAGCTATCCCTCGATCACCGTCCAGATACAGGCCAACGTGGTCTATCCCGAAGGCAAGCAGAACCTGCCCGTCATCATCGAGTTCGGATTCGGAGGCGGAGACCCCACCCGCTCCTTCGGCAACTCCAAGTCATGGCAGCAGATGGTCATTGAGCGCGGCTGGGCAGCAGCCACCATCAACCCCTCTTCCATTCAGGCCGATGCAGGATCTGGCCTTACCAACGGTATCATCGGACTCTGCAACAAGGGTCAGTTCCGCCAGCCCACCGACTGGGGGTCGCTCCGCGCATGGGGCTGGGGATTATCCCGTCTGATAGACTACTTTGAGACCGACAAGACCTTTGACGCCACAAAGTGCGCCATCGAGGGCGTGTCACGTTACGGCAAGGCATCACTTGTGGCAATGGCCTTCGAGGAGCGTATCGCTGCCGGATTCATAGCATCATCGGGCAAGGCCGGTGCTGCCGGGTGGCGTCGTGACTGCGGCGAGAGCATCGGCAATATAGTATCAAACGAGGAGTATCACTGGGTATGCGGCAATCTGATCAAATACGGCACTGATCCTTATACAGAAAATGACCTGCCGGTAGACCAGCATGAGCTCATTGCCCTGTGCGCACCCCGTGCCTGCTTCATCTCAACCGGAAGCTGGAGCGGAGACAAGTGGCAGGATGTGGTAGGCTCGTTCATATCGGCCTCAAAGGCATCACCTGTCTATGAACTGCTTGGTTACAAGGGCGTAGGCACTGACCTGTTCCCCGGCATGGACAACGGTCTGATGGACGGCCGCCTTACATACCGCCAGCATCACGGCGGTCACGAGGCCGGCCCCAACTGGCCATTCTTCCTGGACTTTTTTGAGCGTGAAGTCGTAGCAAAATGATACAATTGGGGACTGTCTCCAATTGTATCATTTAACATTCCGCGTTTTCTTACGTCTTAATAATAGCAGGTTTTCTACAAGCCGAACAAAGTTCAAACACTTAAAGACTACGACGATGAAAACAAGAATGATGATTAGCATCGCAGTTGCAGCGCTTCTGCTTTGCACCGGGAATGTTCAGGCTCAGTCCAGAGTAGTACAGAGACAACGCACAGATAGCAGGGATGAACGTCTCATTCAGAATGAAGACCCGCGCCGAAACCCTATAAGGAAAGAGACTCCCGCAATCAGGCCCGTACGTCCGCCCAAACCAGTAGATGTAGAAGTTATACGTGCCTTTAAGCGTGAATCATTTGACAGCAACCGTCTCAGAATGGCCGATATGATATTCAGCACCGGCGGTCTTATGACAACTGCACAGATACGTGAGATAACACTCATCTTTGATTTTGACAGCAACAGGATCAAGTTCCTGAAAAAGGCATATCTCAACTGCATAGACCGTGCCAATTTCTACAAGGTCCTGCCCGCACTTGAATTCTCTTCAAGCCGCGAGAAAATCATTGATTACGTGATGGATTGCCGCAGGGACGAGCTACGCAACGGAGATGGCTACTACAGAGTCTCTCAGTCCGATCTGAACGATATAATCAAGGCTCTCAAAGGCATGACTTTTGACTCAACCCGCAAGAAAATGGGCCGCATGATAGTGTACGGAACACTGTTCACATCACGTCAGATAGCCGATATGGCCAAGACATTCGAGTTTGAAAGCAACAGATATGATTTCCTGGCCGATGCAATCGATAACTGTGTAGACCTTCAGAACTATTATCTGGCAGTAAACACATTAAAATACAGTTCTGACCGCAACAAGCTGACGAGAGCTGTCGCCAACGAGTCCAGATAACTTATTTCAGGTTCTTGAAATAATCTTCAAGTGCATTCCCAAGTTCTTCGCCACGAAGGTTACGACCAATGATAGTCCCGTCAGCATCAATCAGGAATGTTGACGGGATTGCTGTAATTGCATACTTGGATGCTGCCGTGTTTTCCATCTCTTCGCCGTTCCAAAGCTGAACCCAGTTCATGCTGTTATCCTTGACTGCTTTGATCCACTCTTCGGTACCGTCATCGACAGAAACGCTAACTATCTCAAATCCCTTTGACTTGTATTTGGCGTAGGCAGCCTTAAGGAACGGCAGTTCATTCAGGCAGGGAGCGCACCAGCTTGCCCAGAAGTCAAGCAGGATAATCTTGTTATTCCGGACATACTGTGACAGGGTGGCCTTCCCGTCAAAACCGTATCTCTTGTCCAGTAACTGAGCCTCAAAGTCAATGAACGGATGACCCAGACTGGTGATGAGTTGTGAATTCACCAATGATGTAACCTGGTTGAACATGAAATCCTGGCCGAAAGAAGGAGCCAGTTTCTCCAGCATATCAATCGCCTCATCGGGCTCAAACATAGTGTAGTTATCCATCAACTGCCGATAGGCATAGTACAGATCTGCATTATCGGTGATGCTCTGTGCAAGCAGGGACTTGAATCTGTCCTGAATGTCGCCCATCTGGTTGTAAAGGTCTGTGCAGTCACCATTGGTGGCAACCGTAATGCGGATCTTGTCCTCCAGTTCGGTAGCCTCATCGTTCAGGATCTGTGTATCGTCATAGAACCTCTGGAACACATCATTGTTAGGTGTGCCCGATATGGTCTGGTTGCCGGTCTCCGAATCGATATTGACCTTAATGACACCACTCTCAAGGAAAAGCTCACAACCTCTAAGCTGATCATCTGAAATATAGGTTATTGCAGCAATCTGAACAGTATCCTCATTACCCTTGAAAGAGAACCGGCCGCCCTTTACTACGGTGGAATCCAGTGTGGACAGACCGTCATAATCAAATATGCTCAGCGTCATCACCGTACCGTCTTCTATACCATTGACCGTACCCTTTATCCTGAAGGAGTCCGAACCGCTGCAAGAGACCAGCAGCACTAATGACAAAACTGCAAATAAAACCCTTTTCATAAATTACTTGATAAGATATTGTGAACTGATTGACTCGTTTGATATAACTCTTCGGATTGTCTCGGCAAACATCTGTGCCACAGACAGTTGCTTAAGTTTCTTGCAGGGGATTGAGTTACGGTAAGGTATGCTGTTGGTAAACACTATCTCCTCCAGGCAAGAGTTGTCAACGCGCACGGGAGCGTCGCCCGACATCACGCAGTGCGATGCAAGTGCACGGACAGACTTGGCACCGGCCTCCATCATTACGTCACCGGCCTTGCATATAGTACCTGCAGTATCGACTATATCATCCACAATAACCACGTTCTTGCCCTGAACGTCACCGATGATGCGGATATCGTCCACCACATTGGCGCGGGTGCGGGTCTTCTGGCAGAGAACCAGAGGCACATCCAGGAACTTGGCATATGCGCTGGCACGCTTACTGCCGCCTACATCGGGAGCGGCCATTACCAGTTCATCCAGTTTAAGACTCTGGATATAAGGCAGGAACACCATCGATGCATACAGATGGTCCACCGGCACGTCAAAGAATCCCTGGATCTGGTCTGCATGCAGGTCCATCGTAATCAGACGGTCAATACCCGCTGTGCTGAACATATCGGCCACCAGCTTGGCGCCTATTGATACACGCGGCTTATCCTTACGGTCCTGACGTGCCCATCCAAAATAAGGTACAACGGCATTTACAGACTTGGCCGATGCCCTCTTGGCGGCATCAATCATGAGCAGAAGCTCCATAAGATTGTCCGATGAGGGGAATGTGGACTGAACCAGAAACACATCGGCTCCGCGGATTGACTCCTCGTAAGATACTGCAAACTCGCCGTCTGCAAAATGAGCCACATTCATGTTGCCCAGGGGGCAGTTAAGGTAATCGCATATCTCTTTGGCCAGGTACATAGTGTTGGTACCGCAAAAGACCAGGAAAGAATTGCTTGAATCCATAAGGAAATGACTGTTTTTTTGAATGTTTTTTAGTTCTGCAAAGGTACAAATAAATAGGACTCGCCACCGGCCATAATATCCATTTTTTGAATTATTTATCAACAGGTATCCGATATAAGATAACTTGGATGGAAAATAAAAAAATAATATATTTGCAAAAAACACTGACATGAATAAAAGGATACTCACGTTTTCAATAGTTGCACTGAGCCTGTTTGCGGTTGCGCATGCCAGGTCAGTGACAGTCAACATCACCAAGACCCAGTATCAGCGTATCACCGGATTCGGTGCTGCCTGCTGTGACGGAGCCATGCGCCCATTCGGCACAGACACCAAACCGGTAGAGCTGTTGTACGGAAAGTTATCAAGGGTGGGACTCAACATCATGCGTATGGAGATATCCCCCAGCTTTGTAGGTGACAACGATGCAAGCTGGAGCACCTACAACTGGCAGGGATCGGTTCCGTCGGCACTTTATGTCAAAAAACATGGCGGAATAGTATTCGGCACTCCGTGGTCTCCTCCCGGCGAGTACAAGACCAACGGTACGGCTCAGGGCGGCAAGAGTGACAGTCAGGGCAATAAGCGCGGCGAGCTGCGCCGGGACTGCTATGAAAAGTTCTTCCCCTGGCTCAACACCTATCTTAAATACATGAAGTCCAAGGGTGTCAATGTGGATGCAGTATCAATCCAGAATGAGCCGGACTGGTGGGTAGATTACTCAGGTTGCCTCTACACCCCCGAGCAGCAGCTGGAACTTGTCAAGAATTATGCCTACATGCTTGACCGCGAGACCTACAAGGGAGTGCGTCTTATCAGCGCCGAGCCTCTGGGGTTTGACCCCCGATACTCAAACATGCTGCTTGACGATGAGGTGGCCCGCGACCAGATAGACATCATAGCCGGACACCTTTACGGACATCCGCCATTGAACGAGATGCAGTCATCCGCAGAGAAGGCTGCACAATACGGCAAGGAGGTCTGGATGACAGAGCATTCCATAAGTGACAACATCAAGGGCCGTCTGCCCAACTGGCATGAGCAGCTGCTGTTTGCCGAAGAACTCAACGAATGCATGCTGGCCGGTGGCACAGGCTATATCTATTGGTACATGCGCGCACATTGGGCATTCGTCGGCACCGGCGAGACCCAATACGGTCCCGATAACATTGAGAACAAACTGTTGCCCCGCGGACTGGTCATGTCACATTTCTCAAAGTATGTGACAGGCTCTACCCGCCTCAAGGCCACCCCAAACAACACGAATGTACCTCCCACCGTAGACAGCGGAAACAACTTTGAGTTTGAGACATCGGCCTATATCAAGGGTGACTCACTGATTGTGATAGCCATTGACACCACCGGTTCGTCATATGACCTCAAGCTCAAGCTGCCCTATTACGTCAAGAGCGGATTCCAGATCCTTTCCACCTCAAATGAGTCACTCTGCAAGAAGACCAAATTCACATACGACCAGTCCACCCGCAGGGTAGAGTTCAACATGCCGCCGCGCAGTCTGGCCACATTCGTGTTCACCATTGACCGTGAGGCTACCGACATGATACTTCCGGAGGCCGATGAGGAAGAGCTGGCCGATGTCAGATACTTTGACCTGCACGGGCGTCCTATATCCGCCCCTGACGGGCTCTGCATACAGCAGAATCCCGACGGCTCATTCAGGAAAATATACGCCGAAATGCAACAATGAAAAAAAATCCTTGCGATGTTGATTCTCGCAAGGATTTTTCGTTTTATACGTTATCGGTTCAATAGAACCACTTGACGTAGCAGAAATCCTGACGGTGAGGCAGGTCCGCGTTCTTGGGGAACATGCGGTAAGCCAGCTTGAATGATCCCGCAAAGTCATTCTTTACGCTTCCGCGGAACGTGTAGAGGTTACCCTCACGCTTAACCAGCTCCAGCGGATAAACATTGTACAGCTTGTCGGCACCATCCTGATCGGTGCCCATCACAACCATCTCAACGCCTATTGCATCGTCCAGACCCTTCTCATCTATCACGTACTCAACCTCGTAGTTCTTACCGGTCTCAAACTGACCCTGAGCCACGGTCTCGGTCTTGTTGCTGCTAACCACCTCAATGGCATCCCAACGCTCTGCCACGACCTCCTTCCAGGCTGCAATCTCCTTGGCCTTGGCATAATTGTCGGCCTGCAGATAGCGTGAGCGCTCAGCCATCTTGCAGTAGAACTTGCTGAAATAGTCGTCCAGCTGACGCTTCATAGTATAATGAGGAGCAATCCGGGCGATTGAGTTCTTCATTGTCTTGACCCATCCCTCGGATATGCCCTCGGCGTTCTTGTTGTAGTACAGCGGCAGGATCTCGTTCTCCAGGATGCTGTAAATGGTAGCGGCATCCAGCTGGTCCTGATAAGCCTGGTTGCTGTATGTGCGCTTGTCGGTCAGAGCCCAGCCGGCACCCTCGCGGTAACCCTCATACCACCAGCCGTCCAGCACCGAGAAGTTGACCACACCGTTCATCAGAGCCTTCTCGCCCGATGTACCCGATGCCTCCAGAGGCCTTGTGGGAGTGTTGAGCCATATATCTACGCCCGATACAAGACGGCGTGCCAGATGCATGTCATAGTTCTCTAAGAATATGATCTTGCCTAAGAACTCCGGACGGCGGCTTATATCGATGATTTGCTTGATAAGTCCCTGACCTGCACCATCATGCGGGTGAGCCTTGCCGGTAAAGAAGAACTGTACCGGATAGTCGGGGTTGTTTACGATCTTGGCCAGACGGTCCAGATCTGTAAAGAGCAGATGTGCGCGCTTGTAAGTGGCAAACCTGCGGCCGAAACCTATTGTCAGGGCGTCAGGATTGATCTTCTCCATCAGGCTCATTATGCGTGAAGGATCACCCTGGTTCTTGAGCCAGCTGTCCTTGAACTGCTGACGGATATACTCAATCAGCTGATTCTTAAGGTCATTATGCAGGTCCCAGACCACCTTGTCGGGCACCTTCCAGATATCCTCCCACAGTTTCTCGTTAGACTGGTCCTGCAGGAAATTCTTGCTGAAATATTCTGCATAGAGAGCCTGCCACTCCTTTGATGCCCATGTAGGCATATGGACGCCGTTGGTAACGTAACCCACGTGGCTCTCCTCGGGGTAGTAGCCCTTCCAGATGCCTGCAAACATCTTCTTGGACACCTCGCCGTGCAGCCAGCTCACGCCATTGACCTCCTGGCAGGTGTTGCATGCAAACGTTGACATGCAGAACCTCTCGCCTGCATCGCCTGGATTGGTTCGGCCCATATCCATCAGCTCGGCCCAACTGATGCCTAACTGCTGTGCATATCCACCCATGTACTTGCCGAACAGGCCCTCGTCAAAGTAGTCGTGACCTGCGGGAACCGGAGTGTGGACAGTGTACAGTGACGATGCGCGGACCACCTCCATAGCCTGGTTGAAAGTCAGGCCCTGCTTTACATACTGTGTCAGACGGTACAGGTTGCACAGGGCGGCGTGGCCCTCGTTGCAGTGGTAGATATCCTTCTTAATGCCTAAGGCCTCAAGGGTAAGCATACCGCCTATACCCAGCAGGATCTCCTGCTTCAGACGGTTCTCCCAGTCACCGCCGTAAAGCTGTGATGTGATGGGACGGTCATACTCGCTGTTCATGTCTATATCGGTATCCATCAGATACAGAGGCACGCGGCCCACATTCACCCTCCAGATAGCGGCATAGACGGTGTAGTTTATATAAGGTACGGCTACAGTCAGAGGCTGGCCGTTCTTGTCATAGACGCGTTCCAGCGGCAGGGTGTTGAAATCCTGCGGCTCATAGTTGGCAATCTGCTGGCCGTCCATCGAAAGTGTCTGGGTAAAGTATCCGTGACGATACAGGAAACCCACGCCGCACATATCCACGTTACTGTCGCTGGCCTCCTTCATGTAGTCGCCGGCCAGAACGCCCAGGCCGCCGGAGTAGATCTTGAGCACATGGGTCAGGCCGTACTCCATGCAGAAGTAGGCAACAGACGGACGCTTGGCATCGGGCTTTACGTCTATGTATTTGCGGAATTTGTCATAGATGGCATTCATCTTGTCCAGGAACAGCTGGTCCTTAGAGAGTTCCTCCAGCTTGTCATAGCCTAAGCGCTGGAGCATCATGATAGGATTGTGACGCACGTCTGTCCATAATTCGGGGTTGATGTTCTTGAACAGGGCCTTGGCGTCCTCGTTCCATACCCACCAGATATTGTGAGCCACTTCGTCAAGTTTCTGCAATGCCTCGGGCACGCTTGATTTTACATAAATGTCGCGCCATGAGGGCTGGTTTGAATTGCTTGCTTTGATCTTCATATTGTGTTTTTATCGTTTTTGACGCATTTGGGATTGTCCCGAATGCGCAATTTTCAATTTTCGATTCTGTGCCAGGTTTTCTCTATCGCCAATGAGTAAGTTTCCAGGTAGTACCTGATAAAGTGCTTCCACAGAGCCTTCTGAGCCACATCACCCGCATTCTTGCGGATTACATCGCGTTCAGTTTCGCTCTTGCCCACCCATTTCTCGATCTGAAGGCATATTTCGTCGGATGCCTCATTCCAGTTGCTGTCAGTCCGGTGCACCACCTTCACTCCATCCTCAAGTTCAGCATCGTGTCCCAGCAGAGTGTTGACCCAGAGTCCGAAACCTGCCAGGTCCGATGTCACCGTAGGCACGTGGAAAGCGGCGCTCTCCAGCGGAGTATACCCCCACGGCTCATAGTATGACGGATAGACCGCCAGGTCCTGACCTATAAGCAGGTCATAGTATGTCTTGCCGAATATACCGTCATTACCATCCAGGTAACACGGCACAAACAGCACCTTTATATTATCATCGGGAGCATTACGGAATCCCATACCCTGCAGGGTGCAGATAACGCGGTCCTCGGCCATGTTGTGCAGCCAATGCGTTGTTAGAGGCATCTGCAACGGAGTCTTGGCGGCATCCAGACCGTTTATGCGGTCCTGAAGGTCACGGCGGGGCTCCATCACCCAGGCAGGCACATTTATGAGTGCAAGGATATGGGCATCGGCCGTATTGCGATTGTCACGC
>CAJOLR010000040.1 GCA_905235565.1 uncultured Bacteroidaceae bacterium
ACCATAAGCAGCTGCTTAAGGATCTGGGGGCTCTGAG
Organism: uncultured Bacteroidaceae bacterium; assembly: GCA_905235565.1. GTDB lineage: Bacteria > Bacteroidota > Bacteroidia > Bacteroidales > Bacteroidaceae > Colenecus. Next base: position 38 of record CAJOLR010000040.1, read on the forward strand.
GCAGAGCGTAGAACTGACCGGGATTCATGCGTGAGGGAACCACAAAGTCACGTGCGCCCTCAGGGGTTGAATTAATAAGTATGGGAGTCTCAACCTCCATGAAATTAAGGTCATCCAGGAACTTACGTATCTCCATAACCATCTTGTGGCGCAGCTCCAGGTTCCCCCGGACACACTGGCGGCGCAGGTCAAGATAGCGGTATTTCATACGCAGGTCATCACCGCCGTCGGTATCATCCTCGATTGTGAAGGGAGGCGTATCGGCAGCATTGATAACTGTCAGATTATTAACGAGAATCTCTATGTCACCTGTGGGAATCCTGGAGTTCTTGCTTGAGCGCTCGCTCACCTTACCGGTAATCTGAATCACGTATTCGCGTCCCAGACGGCTTGCCTGCCCGCACAGGGCGGCATCGGTGGCATCGTCAAACACAAGCTGGGTAATACCGTAGCGGTCACGCAGGTCAACAAAGACCATACCGCCCATTTTCCTTACTCTCTGCACCCATCCAGCCAGTGTCACGGTCGTTCCGGCATCGGCCAGGCGGAGCTCTCCACAAGTTTTAGTTCTGAACATATTTACTATATCTTTCAAAAGACTTGCAAAGTTACTTTTTTGTTTGATAACCGCATAATAATAATGTCTGATTTGTTCTATAGCCTTCAGCATGCTCTACTTATGCAGAAAATGCTTAACTTCGCACGGATTTCTATATATATTTAAGGTACAAACCATCTTAACTGGACTCATGAAAAAGGGAATTATCCGTTTGTCTCTGGTGCTGGCCACAGTACTTGTATTATTTGCCGGTTGCGGCAAAGATGACTTTGATGAAGATATGTTGATCGGTACATGGAAGTGTTCCGACGGCTTCTCATACAGATTTGACGAGTACGGCTCAGGCAGGTGCTTTGATTCCGATGATAGAGGTATGGACTTTACTTGGGACCTGTATGACGATGAGCTCACCATAGAGTACAAGAAGAGCGGTACTTTGGGCAAGCCAAGTAGAGAGGTATTCATATTAGAGAAACTCACATCATCACGTATGGAAGCTCATCTCGTCGGAGACGATTATACATACACATTCACCAGATAGTATGGAAACAAAGACAAAAAAGGTCTTAAAGATAACAGGCATCACCCTTGGCTCACTCATCGGACTGGTGCTTATAGTTGTTGCAGTGGCTTGCTGGTTGATATTCTCATCAGCCGGCCTTAAGAAAGTTGCGGAGAAAGCTTTAGACAAGTACTCCCCTGCCCGTGCCAAGATTGATGAAGTAGACCTGAAGCTGGTCAAGTCTTATCCGTTCCTGGGTTTCCGGCTGAACGGCCTGGTCATATATGATGACATGGAGGATTCGCCGTATGACACTCTTGCTGCCATAAACGAGTTTACCGTTACGGTAGATTTCAAGACATTGTACAAGGAGCGTAAGATTATCCTTACCAATCTATTTGTCAACGGAGTACACGCCAATGCCTATACCGCTGCCGACGGCCGTTCCAACCTGGATGTATTCGGGACATCGCAAGAAGAGGAACCTGCCAAGGATAACAGTGACATGAATATCTACGCAGACCTGCAGAAGATCATCATAAATAATATCAACGCCTCATACAAGGACCTTCAGTCCGGTATTGATGCCGGAGTCAACAGTATAGACATTGACCTTAAGGGACTGCTCAACTACGACTGCCTTGATGCCAAGGCCAATATAAAGGTTGCATCGTTGAACGCTATGATAAGGAATGATTCGGTCGATGCCGCAGCCACCCTGAATAACCTTAAGATCAACGGAAACCTGTCCAGGTACGGAGATGATGTGAATGCCGATATAAAGCTGACACTCAAGGAGTCAGCCGCACACTCCGGAACCATGGACGCTGACCTGAATGACTTGCAGCTGGATATAGATGACTTGACATTCATTCTCAGCCAGGAAGGCCTCAAGGACCTCATGGCAGGTCTGGCAATGACCGCAAAGGACCTTACGTTCTCATCGGACGGAATGTCAACATCCACAGGCGCCATTTCAATGAGTGCCGATAAAGCCGTGTTTACCGGCGACAGCATCAATGTCCACGGATTTGTCTTTGACTCACATAACATCGGTCTGGAACTTGAGGATTCGGCCGGCACGCTGACTACGGCATCGGTCGGAAAAGTCAGACTGGGAATAGAAGGCGGCCTGAAACTGGATATGACGAATGTGGAAACCGGCTTGGATCTGACAATGGAGGAAACCCGATTCGAATCAGGAGGAGAATCGCCAATGAGTGTGATTACAGATAACGTATCATTCATTGCAGACGGTAAGATACACAATAAGGATGTTGAACTCAACTCCCGTTTCTCTACCCCCTCTCTCAATGTAAAGATGGGCAACGATGTTTATGTTCCAGGCTGGTCACTGAGTCTTGCAGTACCACTTGAGACCACGATGGACATGGACCGTTTCAACATCAGGGAGGGCGCAAATGTCAACATTGACGGCCAGAGGATAGGATTCAGCGCCAACGGTACTCTGGGCGGACAGCAGGCAGTTGCCGGCCGCGCCAGAATCAGGACCATCGATGACCTGGACATAGACAGGCTTATCTCAATGATTCCGGATGCATTCAAGGATGCCCTCGACGGGATAGACATACACGGAATACTTGGACTTGACCTTGATGTCAAGGGCGCAATCGGTGAGAACGGGCCATTGGTAGATGATGCCAGGGCACAGCTTTCACTCAAGAATCTCGATGCCATGCTGAATGATTCTCTAAAGGCTTTATCCGGCAAGCTTTCGGCCGATATCACCTATCCCAGCAGGATAGCGGTTGACAAGGAACGTCAGACTGCCGATATTGCCCTTCTGGCTGCCGATCTGGCCGTTTCGGTGATAGATTCAACCATAATCAACGCATCATTCGATAACCTTGACCTGAATGCATCCATTGCCGGTCTTGATGAAGAGACCGAAAAGATGAACATACTTCTTGGACTGCGCGCAGAGAAGCTCAAGGCCGATATGGATACGATATCCGGAACGTTGGGCAACGCCGATATCAACCTGACCATTGCACCCGCCGAAAGCACCACCGCAATGATGGCCGATATAGCTTTCAATGACCTTACGGCATCTGTAGGAAGTCTTATCAATGCCTCTCTCGGAAAGACAGACCTGCTTGCGGTTGCCCAGTATGACGAGTCAAAGGACGATCTGCTGCTCAAGTATAACCCTCGCGTTAAAGTTACGTTCGAGGACGGAAATCTTGAGATGCTTGATGAACCCATCCTGCTCCCTGTATTGAATATGGACTTCTCTCTCGGCTGTTTCAATATAAATGACTGCCGTTTGGAGATTGACGACTCGGACATCATGCTTTGGGGTGACGTCTACAATATCGGAGAGTACATTGACGGCACCGGCCTGCTGACCGGAGAGCTGTTCCTGGAGTCCGATTATGTTGACGTTACAAAACTGATGCAGTTGTTTAGCGCAGAAGACGAGACCGTTCAAAAAACTGAAGAGACTATCGAGGAGATAGAGACCGGTAAGGATACATTGACCGCGACACCGTTCATTGTACCCAAGGGCATAGACCTGACATTGTATACTAATCTGTCGGAGATCAATTTCAATGACCATATCTTCAACAATGTTGGCGGTGATGTCACCATCAAGGACGGAGTTGCAGTACTCCAGGAGTTGGGATTCTCATCCGATGCGGCCGAGATGCAGCTGACCGCCATCTACAGAACCCCCTCACCCCAGGATGATCCTTTCATCGAAATGGATTTCCATCTGCTTGACATAGAGATTGACGAGCTTATTGACCTCATACCGTCGGTTGACTCGATCGTTCCTATGTTGAAGGCATTCAGCGGTCAGGCCAATTTCCATCTGGCAGCCGAAACATTCCTCAAAGACAATACTCCGATCATGTCCACCCTGCTTGGTGCAGCGGCTATCGACGGCAAGAACCTGGTGCTTCTTGACAATGAGGTATTTGACGGTATCAAGCGCAAACTGCTGATGAGCAAGAATGCCCAGAACGTAATTGACAGCATTGACGTACAGATGCAGGTAATACGCAACAGGGTTACCCTCTATCCGTTCAGGGTTCACATGGACAGGTATACCGCCATCATAGACGGACGCCACTTCATCAACAAGGACCTGGATTGCAAGTATACAGTCTCGCTTATTGACTCACCGCTCCCCATCCCTCTGGGTGTCAGCATAAGCGGTTCGATCAATGATATTGCCGAGAACCCCCTTAGGCACATCCGTCTTGTAAGGCCGCAATACAACAAGTTGTACATACCGGACAAACAGTCCAGGACCGATGAGATTATAATGGAACTCAAGAACAACATTCAGGATGTCCTGAGGAGCAACGTAAGATAATAAACTTAAGAAAGGCTTGTGATCGGAACCACAAGCCTTTCTTATTTCCGGGATTATCAGGGATTATTTAAGTCCTGCAAGAGCCTGGGATATGTTGATCATGAAATCTCCCATAGTCTCCAGTTCCTGTATGAGGTCAAAGTAATAAACGCCGGCAGTGTAGTCATATGACTTGACCTCCATGTTCTTCAGGTGTTCCTCACGCAGACGGTCACGCATATCGTTAATGGCATCCTCGGCCTGATATGCATTGGATATATCGCTGACCTTAGGCATACCCAGGTTCTCGTTCATCACATCGTATGCCTTCTGCATTATGTCAAGCATCTCGTTTATGCGCTCCAGCATCAGTTTGTCAAATACCTTGCCGTGGTCACGCTTGCGTTGCAGCAGACGGGAGATGGCCTCACCCGAATCTCCCAGAGACTCCAGCTCACCTATTATCTTGAAATATGCCTTGACCTGCATGCGGGACTCATCCGATATGTCATTCTGGCTTACCTGATTAAGGTATGTGGCTATCTCAAACTCAATACGGTCAGTAATCTCCTCATATTTGACAAGCTTTTGCCTGAACTCCTCAAATCTGTCAGACTCGGACTCCTTTATGGCCTGACGTACATATCCGAACCCCTTGGAGCATATCTCGGCATAGTGATTGATTTCCTTGCGTGCCTCGGTAATGGAGAGCTCAGCCAGATTGGCGTTACCCTTACCGATATAAACAAGGTGGAACACCTCTTTCTCCTCTTCCTTGTTGGGAACCATCTTTATGACAAGTTTCTCAAGCTGCGGGATGAACCATACAAGTATCAGTGTTGTTATGATATTGAATAGTGAGTGTACAATAGCAACGCTGTACGGCAGGCTGCTGGCCAGAACAGTCTGGCTTTTAAGGGCTTCACCCTCCAGGCCTGTCTCAGACAGTATGCTGAAGTCGGCTGTCAGAGGATTGGGGAATCCCATCCACTCTACAATTTGTGCGTTCAGCATCATATAAGGCTTGAACAGAGCTATCACCAGTATCGATCCGAACAGGTTGAACACCAGATGCGCACGTGCCGTACGCTTGGAACTTATGTTGGTTGATGTAGCTGCCAGGTTTGATGTTATGGTGGTACCGATATTCTCACCAAGTATGAATGCCACCGCATTGGGGAATGTTATGGCACCCGATGCCAGCAAAAGCATGGTGATACTGGTTGCGGCTGCCGATGACTGGAGGCAGAATGTCATTACTGCACCTATTATTATAAACAGCACGGTGCTTAATCCCATATTGGTTATAGGAGCCAGGAAATTGCGTACAGGCTCGCTTGAGAGCAGAGGGTAAGATGTATCCTTAAGCATGCTCAGGCCCAGGAACAGGAATGCGAATCCTATCAGGAACGAGCCGAAATCCTTGGCCTTCTGCTTTTTGAAAAAAGAAGACAATACGAATCCAATGAAAATAAGCGGTATGGCGATGGCGCCCAGACTGAAAGAGCCGTCCATGCTGACTGCAAACAGCCATGCCGTAACCGTTGTGCCGATGTTGGCGCCCATAATCACACCGATGGCGCTCTTGAGTGTCATAAGTCCCGCATTCACGAAACTTACCAGCATAAGTGTTGTTGCGGTTGATGACTGAACCAGGACGGTAACTAAAAAACCGGTAAAAAGGCATTTACCGGTATTTGAAGTCATCTTCTCAATAAAGGAACGTAAGCCCTTGCCTGCAAATCTCTGAAGGCTGCTGCTCATAAGGTTCATGCCCCAAAGGAAAAGGGCAAGGCAGCCAAGCATTGTAAGAATCTGATAAAATAAGGAATTCACCTTTGTAGTCTGTCAATTGTTGTACAAAGGTAACAATATTTCAAATTGATCTTAATAGAATCTTAACAGAATTGTAACATTCATGATGAAACCTCTACACATAGCCCGTCATAGGCAAACTGCATGTGTGGCGGGAACTTGGCGTTCATTATGGCGTGTATTCCGGCCCGATGGCTCATGTGAACGAAATATGTCTCGCGGGCGCCCACTCTCTGGGCAAGCAGCACAGCCTGACGTACATTCTGATGTGTGGGATGCTCCTTGGTATGCAGGGCATTCACCACAAGAGTCTCGGTGCCTTCCAGCAGTCTGAAAGACACATCATCCATGCTTTTCATATCGGTAATGTATGTCAGGTTTCCGATTCTGAACCCAAGGATGGGCAGATTGCCGTGCATAACACGTATGGGGAGAATCTCCATATCACCCACCTTGAACTTATTGCCCGGTTGAATCTCGCAAAGTTCCATATGAGGCACTCTGGGGTTGATATTCTGGTTGAAACAGTACGGCATACTCTGTACAATATGACCTATCACGTTCCTCTCGGCATAGATGGGAATGGTGGTAGTCGTGCAGTATGGACGAAGGTCGTCAAGACCTCCTATATGGTCATAATGCTCATGCGTAATAATCACAGCATCAAGCTGTTCAATGCGGGCCCTTAAAGCCTGCTGACGGAAGTCCGGGCCACAGTCTATAATGATTTTCGTGGTATCGGTCTCTATCAGGGCCGATGTGCGCAGACGCTTGTCGTGAGGGTCTGCCGACATGCATGTCAGGCAGTGACAGCGCATCTCAGGTACGCCTATTGATGTTCCTGTTCCAAGAAAAGTCAGTCTCATATGTAATTCACCTCTGTGGAGAGGGTTATCCCGAATTTCTTTTTTACATCCCCGATTATAGTGTCTGCCAGACGTTTTATATCGGCCCCGGTTGCTCCACCCTTGTTGACCAGCACAAGAGCCTGCTTGTCATAAACGGCGGCAGGGCCAAGTGAACGTCCCTTCCAGCCGCATTTCTCTATCAGCCAGCCGGCAGGAACCTTTATTCCTCCGGGCGCAGGATATGACGGTACATCGGGATGGCTATTCCTTATAATATTGAACTCATGTTCAGTCACCACAGGATTCATGAAGAAACTGCCGGCATTGCCAAGTACCTTGGGATCGGGCAGTTTGCTGTCACGTATTGAGATGACAGCCTGCCTGATGTTACCCAGCGTAGGGCCTCCCATACGTTCCACCTCCTGCTCCAGGGCACCGTATCCCAACTTGGGCTGTGGTGTCCCGGACAGATTGAAAATAACATATGCAACAGCGTAACGTCCCTTGAGCTCATTCTTAAAAATACTCTGACGGTATGCGTACTTGCACTCCGAATTACTAAAGTCACGCTCGCTGCCATCCTCCAGGCAAATGGTCTGAACCGTATCTATGACGTCCTTGGCCTCAACGCCGTATGCGCCTATATTCTGGACTGCGCCGGCACCCACCTCACCAGGTATGGCCGAAAGGTTCTCCACTCCCCAAAGCCCGTGTACGGTGCACCAGGCCACAAAATCATCCCAGACCACACCTGCACCCACTTTGACGTGGACATTATCACCCGTGCGGCCCAATACTTCTATGGTTGATATTGTGGAATGTATCACAGTGCCGTTGAAGTCGCCCATAAAAAGCAGGTTGCTGCCTCCTCCAATCATAAGGACCGGCTTCTCAATATCCTGCAACTGGCTTATGAGTTCTTCGGGGGTAGACCATTCAAGCAAATGGTCTGCCCTTACATCCATGCCGAAAGTGTTCCGGCCGGCAAGCGAACAGTTATCTCGTATTGTCATGGCTGCAAAAATACGGAATCTAATTGCTTTTCCACTCAAAAAATGCTAATTTTGCGCCTCAAGAAAAACAGCAACAGCAATGTTAGAGAAAATACAACAGTTAATCAATGAGGTAAACGCTCTCAAGGCCACATCGGCCGAAGAGTTGGAGTCTCTCCGTCTAAAATACCTGAGCAAGAAAGGTGCCATCAATGACCTTATGGCCGATTTCCGCAACGTTCCCGCAGAGCAGAAGCGTGAGGTGGGTCAGAAACTCAACGAGCTGAAGACCCTGGCTCAGGATAAGATCAACAGCCTCAAGGAAGCATTCGAGGCCCAGAAGGCCGTTGCCGAGAAGCCTGACCTTACCCGTACCGCCTACCCTGTTGAACTTGGCACACGCCATCCGCTCAATATCGTCAAGAATGAGATAATAGAGATATTCTCACGCCTCGGTTTCGTTCTGGCCGATGGCCCGGAGGTAGAGGATGACTGGCACGTTTTCTCCGCCATGAACTTTGCCGAGGATCACCCTGCACGCGATATGCAGGACACCTTCTTTGTCGAGGCACATCCCGACATCATCCTGCGTACTCACACATCATCCGTCCAGAGCCGTGTCATGGAGGTTACACAGCCCCCTATCCGTATCATCTGCCCGGGTCGTGTATACCGCAACGAGGCCATCAGTTACCGCGCACACTGTTTCTTCCATCAGGTTGAGGCTCTGTACGTTGACAGGAACGTAAGTTTTACTGACCTCAAGCAGGTGTTGCTCTCATTCGCACAGCAGATGTTCGGTCCGGACACCAAGATACGCTTGCGTCCCAGTTACTTCCCCTTCACTGAGCCTTCGGCCGAGATGGACATCAGCTGCAATATTTGCGGCGGTAAGGGGTGCGCATTCTGCAAGGGTACCGGATGGGTCGAGATACTTGGTTGCGGAATGGTACATCCCAACGTGCTGGAACTCAACGGCATCAACAGCAAGGAATACACGGGATTCGCTCTCGGTATGGGTATTGAGCGAATCACCAATCTCAAATATCAAGTCAAGGACCTCCGTATGTTCTCTGAGAACGATGTTCGTTTCCTCAAGGAATTTGAGGCAGCCAACTGATTACACCTGCCTCTTATGAGAAAGAGGGAATTATATGATAAATGCAGCGAGAGACTCTCTCAGGCATACCCTGAGGCTGGTACCGAGCTGCATTTTTCGTCTCCCTATGAGCTGCTGGTGGCTGTGATGCTATCGGCACAATGTACCGATAAGCGGGTCAATATGGTCACTCCGGCCCTTTTTGAAGCGTTTCCCACGGTTCAGGACTTGGCAGCAGCCTCTCCGGAACAGATATTTCCTTACATAAAAAGCGTTTCATATCCCAATTCCAAAGCTGATCATCTGGCCGGGATGGCCCGAATGGTATGTGACCGTTTTGATGGCCGGATACCTGATACAATGGAAGATATGGTCACTCTGCCCGGTGTAGGACGCAAGACAGCCAACGTGATGCTGGCAGTAGCATTTAACGGCCAGGCCATGCCCGTAGATACCCACGTATTCCGCCTGAGTCATCGCATAGGTCTGGTAAGCAAGCGTTGCACAACCCCGTTAAGTGTTGAAAAAGAGCTGGTTAAGCATTTTTCTAAGGAGCTGCTTTCCAAAGCTCACCACTGGCTCATCCTGCATGGCCGATACGTATGCACAGCGCGCGCACCAAAATGTGCAAATTGCTGCCTTAATGACATATGTTTGCGCGATTTTGATTAATTTTGCGGTCTGTTACCATCAGGCAATGGAAAAGAAAGACATTTTTGAAAGCATCAGGGACGTTAAAAAGTCCCTGCAGAAAGCCGATAAGTACATCCCCAAGGTTGAGGAGCGCTCCATTGACCGTGCCGAGATAAAGGAGGCGGTCAAACTGTTCCGTCATGTAGTGTTCGGCAATTTCTTCGGAGCGGTAGACCTCTCCACGTCTTTAAGCCGCCTGTATACCATTCTGTCACACCAGATTGACTATATCAGCCGGATATTCCATGAGTCCACACCCTGTTGTGCCGAGGTGATATCCCAGCAGTTCATTGAGAGCATACCTGAGCTCCGCCGCCTGTTGGGTACCGATGTCAAGGCTATCTTTGACGGTGACCCGGCAGCAGTAAGCCACGAAGAGGTAATCCTGTGCTACCCTTCGCTGGTAGCCATGTATCACTATCGTATGGCACACCGCCTGCTGGAGTTGGGAGTACCCATCCTGCCCCGCATAATCACGGAACTGGCACACTCGCTTACAGGTATTGACATTCATCCGGGAGCCCGTATCGGTGAATATTTCAGCATAGACCACGGTACCGGAGTGGTTATAGGCGAGACTGCAATAATTGGCAATCATGTCCAACTCTATCAGGGAGTTACGCTTGGTGCCAAGAGTTTCAAGTTTGATGAGAACGGCAATCCCATCAACGTCCCGCGTCATCCTATCATCGAGGATAATGTGGTCATTTACTCCAACACATCGGTATTGGGTCGCGTTACCATCGGACATGACACCATCATCGGCGGTAACGTATGGCTCACGCAGGATCTGCCGCCCCACTCCAAGTTTTTTCAGAACAGAGAGAAATAATTTAACCATAAACAAACAGTAATTATGACAATTGATCAATTCAATTTCGCCGGAAAGAAGACTTTCGTACGCGTAGACTTCAACGTTCCTGTTGATGAGAACTTCAACATCACCGATGATACCCGTATCGTCGCTGCAATGCCCACCCTGAAGAAGATCATCGCCGATGGCGGTCGTCTTATCATCGCTTCACACATGGGTCGTCCCAAGAAGAACCCGGATCCCAAATACTCACTCAAGTACATCCTGAAGCACGTTTCAGAGTGCCTCGGTGTTGATGTAAAGTTCGCCGAGGACTGCGCAAAGGCACAGGAGCAGGTTGCCGCTCTTAAAGACGGTGAGGCTCTGCTGCTTGAGAACGTACGTTTCTACGCCGAGGAGGAAGGCAAGCCCCGTGGCATCGAGAAGGAGGATCCCGCATACGATGCTGCCAAGAAGGAGCTCAAGGCCGCCCAGAAGGAGTTCGCCAAGACTCTGGCTTCATACGCCGACGTTTATGTAAATGACGCATTCGGTACCGCACACCGCAAGCACGCCACCACAGCCGTTATGGCCGATTTCTTTGATGCCGACCACAAGATGTTCGGTTATCTGATGGAAAAGGAGGTTGTAGCAGTCGAGAAGGTCCTGAACAACTCAGTCAAGCCTGTAACCGCTATCATTGGTGGATCAAAGGTATCTTCAAAGATCACCATCATCGAGAACCTGCTCCAGAAGGTTGACAACCTGGTAATCATAGGCGGTATGGCCTACACATTCGTTCTGGCCAAGGGCGGTAAGGTCGGTAACTCACTCTGCGAGCCCGATCAGGTTGACGTAGCTCTGGCAGTTCTTGCCAAGGCTAAGGAACTGGGCGTAAACATCATCCTGCCCGTTGACTGCCTTGCAGCCGATAAGTTCGACAACAACGCCAACACCCAGATTGTTGACAACAACAATGTACCCGACGGTTGGGAAGGCATGGACATAGGTCCTGCTTCTGCCAAGGCTATGGCCGGTGTAATCGAGTCATCCAAGACCATTCTGTGGAACGGTCCTGCCGGTGTATTCGAGTTCAGCAACTTCCAGGCCGGAACAAAGGCTATCGCTACCGCAGTTGCCAACGCAACTTCCAAGAACGGTGCATTCTCACTCGTAGGTGGCGGTGACTCAGTAAGCGCTGTAAAGCAGTTCGGTTTTGCCGATAAGGTATCATACGTATCAACCGGCGGCGGGGCTCTCCTGGAGGCTATCGAGGGTAAAGTTCTGCCCGGTATCGCTGCTATCAAGGGCTAATTCACAAAAAATTCCTATATTTGAAACCGCAGGGCGTCTCACTCTGCGGTTTCTTTTATTATGGGTGTTGAAGAAGATATAAAAAAGCGTGCGCAGCACATCAGGGAACTATTGCTCAGTGCGCATCTCAAGGAGGCTCTGGAGCAGATCCAGGCACAGATGTCCGGCATATCGGACTGGTCGGCCTCATCCCGTTTTGAGGATATAGACCGTTCATACAGGTATATGTTGCAATATTACAGCCAAGGGTCGCCCGATGAGCACCGTAACGAGGTCTATCGCCAGCTGGTGCGCCGTGCCCTGCTGCTCAACGATGACGTGCTCCAGGCGCGCCTGCAGCCTACCTCCATGCTCCTTTACTACCAGCACCTGCGTTCCACCCAGTCCCGTACCGAGAACATGGAAAGACTCCGCCTGTCACTTGAGTCATTTGCCGAGCTTGGCGATACAGATACTCACGAGCGTAACCTGGGCATTCTCTTCGACCTGATCTGGACCAATGGAGAATGGAATTCAAGTGATTCGGCTTCACTGCTTGAACTCATTGATTCTCCGCTTGTTATAGAAGACGATTCGGCTCTTGCCATAAGCGCTGTAACACTGTCTCTCATGGAGCGTTTCGATCCAATGAAGTGCATATTCCTCTGCCAGGCTGCCCGTAATCTGAGTACGGCCGTATCGGTCCGTGCACTCACCGGGCTGGCTGTCACGTTGGGCAGTTACAGAGACCTTATGCCCTACTTCCCCGAGGTAACGGACTGCATAAGGCTCCTGCAGGACGAGCCCGGTATCTGTGAGCGGATGCTCAAGGTACAGATGTCACTGCTTCTGTGCCGTGAGACCAAGGAGATAGACCGCCGTATGCGCGAGGAGTTCATTCCTACCATGCTGCGTAATCCCAAACTGGGAGACCTGATGCGCGAGGAACTGGAACGTGATGACGTAAGCCCCGACTGGAACGAGTGGATAGAGAAACCCGAAATCAAGGACAAACTCATGCAGATGTCCGAACTCCAGATGGAGGGTGCCGATGTCTACATGAGTACTTTCTCCAACCTCAAGAACTATCCGTTTTTCCGCGAGATACACAACTGGTTCCGCATATTCAGCATGGACCAGCCCGATGTACGCAAAGCTCTGGGAGATGACGCGCTGGCTTCCACCATCGGCAAGTCGATGCTCTCCAGCGGCATTTTCTGCAACTCTGACAAATACTCCATAGCCCTTACGTTCTCACAGATACCCCGTGAGCAGCGGAATATGCTTACAGGACAGATCAACGAGGAAGCGCTCGAGGCTATGGAAGAGAAAGCCACAAGTGCATCGCCAACAAGTTTCACTGAGACCCTCTCGGCCCGTCAGTACGCTCATGACCTGTACCGTTTCTTCAACCTTTTCAGCCGCAGGCATGAGTTCCGGAACCCGTTTGAAAGCAATCTCAACCTGCTTACTGACAGTCCTCTGTCGCCTCTGCTCCAGACAGAGGAGTCTGAGCAGGCGATATCGGCCTGGCTGCTTGGCAAGAACTACTACGATGAGGCTGTTCAGGCTTTCCGTCTCATGGAATCCACCGCACACCCCTATTCCACAGATTACCGTTTCTATCAGCAGATGGGATATGCGTTGCAGCGCACTCAAGCGTACAAGGAGGCACTCGAAGCCTATCACCGATCGGACATACTTCAGGGAGACAATGACTGGACGCTGCGTCATTCGGCCCAGTGCTTACGTGTACTGGGACAGCCGGCCGATGCCCTGCAGCTGTTGCAGCAGGCCGAGAAAAGGAATCCTGACAATCTGCCGCTCCAGATCCAGATAGGCGACTGTCTGGTTGACCTTAAACGGTATGAGGAAGCCCTGACACGGTTCTTCAAGGTTGATTACCTGAAGCCAGATTATCCAAAGGCTTGGAGGGCCATTGCCTGGTGTGCATTACTGGCAGGCAGAACAGACAAATCCATAGAGTATTACGATAAGTTGCTTAAAGGAAAACCAACCGCCAATGACTGCCTTAACGCCGGTCACGCCTACTTTGTTGACGGCAATATACAGCGCGCCGTCTCACTTTACCGTCAGAGCCGTAGCATGATGGGCGCACAGGAGTTTGAGTCCGAATTCAACAAAGACCGTCACATTCTGGCATCCAAAGGCATTGCAGAGCAGGATTTCCCATTGCTGTGGGACCTTATAGAATAATTATATAACCAAGCATATGAGAACTGTAAGCCATTTGTCTTTTTTCCGCTGTTAATCCTGACTGCATGTAAACGGTCATTATCAACTGTATGGAGACACACAAGTGGGATACTCCGAATATTCCGGTCATTTAATCAATTAATGATTGGGAAGGCTTTTAACTTTTTCTTATTTTTGCAATCTAATTTGAAAGTGATCAGAACAACCAAATAACCAATTATTAAAAATGACAGCCAATAGACTTTTCAAAAGCATCATGCTGCTTATGGCATGTGCTTTGGTTCTGTCCACACAGGACACATCAGCTGCAAAGAAAGACAAGGAAGGCCCTATAAAGGCTTCGCAGCGTTTCGTTCATAACTATGGTGGCCGCGGAAACCCCTACCTGCCTCTTTGGGAGCATGTACCCGACGGTGAGCCCAAGGTATTTGAGGATCCTGACCGTCCCGGTCATTACCGTGCATATATCATAGGCTCACACGATGTAAGCGCCAACCGTTACTGCGGTCCCGATATCCGCATCTGGTCTGCACCTATAGAGAACCTCAATGAGTGGCGTGATGAAGGCCCCGTATTCACATACCAGGCTGCCAACGGCCGTTGGGACGTTATGTACGCTCCTGATCTGGTTGAGGTGATCGAGAAGGATGCCAAGGGTAAGGACAAGAAGGTTTATTATCTCTATCCTCACAGCCGCGGTCCCCGTCGTGAGGCAATGGTCTGCAAGGGTGACCGTCCCGACGGCCCCTTCACTCCGCTCAACCTCGATGAGAATGGAGCAGCAATAGAAGGCAGCTGCATCGGATTTGACCCGTCAGTATTCATTGAGAAGATAACCGACAAGAACGATCCCGACTATGCAAAAGGCTTCCGCGCTTACGGTTACTGGGGCTTCCAGGGCTCAACAGCCGCTCAGCTTGACCAGGAGACCATGTACTCCGTACGTCCCGGTACCGAGCGTATCACCCCGTTCCTTCCCGCCAGTTCACGCTATGGCGTAGTCCGTGACCGTCAGGGTACAGTCTATACCGCTCTGGCCGAGGGTCAGGATCCCGGTGAATTCAATTTCTTTGAGGCATCATCCATCCGTCAGGTCGGTAACAAGTACGTGATGATATTCTCCGGTTATTCAGGTCCCGACTACGGTCTGGGATCAACCAACTCTGCTCTGCGTTACTGCTATGCAGACTCTCCTCTGGGTCCCTGGAAGAGTGGCGGTGTAGCTGTTGATTCACGTGGCGTTACTCTGAATGAGGACGGTACCAAGCTCATGACCAGCAACTTCGCACACAACACCCACGGCAGTATCCAGCAGATCGGTGACCAGTGGTACATATTCTACCATCGTCCCCCGAGAGGCAATGGTAACGCCCGTCAGGCTATGGTTGCTCCCATCAAGATTGAGTGGGACGAGAAGCCAGTATCCGAAGGTGGTAAGGTACTACTTCACGGTTATGATCCTTATGCTCCCAATGAGATTTGGGAGTCTAAGGCATCCAACGGAGACTGCTACAGCGGCGCCGAGGTGACATCAGAGGGATTCAATATCTACGGTCTGCCTCCTTATGCATACTATTCAGCCGGTTATGCTTGCGTATTCACCAACAAGAACGGCGGCCAGAACCGCAACTCACTGCAGGATAACTGGGATGTCTGGAACAACGAGCAGGTTTGCAATGTTGACGCAGGCGATATCATCGGTTACAAATACTTCGGTCTGGGCGGTCTCAAGAAGGACAGCAAGGGTATCAAGGCATTCGATGGCACCACTTCAAAGCAGCACTCATCATTCAACGTATGGTTCAAGCGTACTGTCGGTGAGGGTGGTATCAACATCAGTGTCATGATGGACGGTCCTTGGGCCAACGACGTTTGGAAGGGCAAGGAGATCGGTAAGATCAAGATTCCGGCTTCATCACCTGTAGACAAGATTGAAAAGTATACTATCGATGTATCAGAGTTTGTTGATGATGTAGAAGGCAAGCATGCCATCTATCTGGTATTTGATGCCGCTGTAGACGGTGCTCTCGGCCAGTTCTATGGTTGCGGATTCAACACCAAGACCACATCGCTCAAGCGTCCTGTACCTCCCACCCTGAATGTTACCATCGGTGGTAAGGAGATCGAACTTCCCGCAGAGCCTGTTCACTCAAATGACAACAACGGTTACACCGACAACACTAATTATGAGATGGATTACAAGCTGGAGCCCGGTCAGAAGGCAAAGGTTTCTGTAGAGTGCCTCTGGTCAACCATGCAGTTCTGGGTAGAGCAGATCAAGGGTGAAGAGGGCACTGCAGTCATCACTGCCGAGTACCTGTTCCCCGGTACCACCAGCAAGCAGACCAAAGTCTATAAGATTAACATCTCGAAGTAATCGAGACGTTAATCTTATAGACAATTGACAATTAAAGAATGACTTGCGTTTTGACGCAGGTCATTCTTTTTTATGACCCGTGCCATAGCGAACGGTAGTGAGCGTGTTTACGGAGTAAACTAAAAAAAGGTTGGTTGACCTCAC
>CAJOLR010000041.1 GCA_905235565.1 uncultured Bacteroidaceae bacterium
CGTTTTTTTTGTTAATAAATATAACTCGCTGACAACAAAAGAGGTGCGCACAATGGCACACCTCTTTTATATACGCGGGCGCGTAAATGGTTACTCAGCCTCGGGAGCGATGAGCTTATAACCCTTACCGTGGATATTGATAATCTCTACGGAATCATCATCCTTGAGATGCTTGCGCAGCTTAGTGATATACACATCCATACTACGGGCGTTGAAGTAGTTGTCATCTATCCATATGGATTTGAGAGCAAAATCACGCTGAAGTATCTCGTTCTGGTGAGCACAGAGAAGGTTAAGCAACTCTGACTCCTTTGTGGTGAGCTTGGTTGACTTATCACCGATGGAAAGAATCTGCTTTTTGGCATCAAAGCTGAATTTACCGATCTGGTACACGGTAACTTCGCGGTTCTTCTTTCCATGGACACGGCGAAGGATAGCTTCCATACGCAGCGTCAACTCCTCCATGCTGAACGGTTTGGTGATGTAATCATCGGCACCGATCTTGAATCCTTCAAAGATATCATCCTTAAGGTTCTTTGCGGTCAGGAACATAATAGGAACATCAGAGTTGATGGCACGAATCTCCTTAGCCAAGGTAAATCCGTCTTTCTTTGGCATCATTACGTCAAAAACGCAGATGTCATACTTGTTCTTGACGAATGCCTTATATCCGGCATCACCATCAGGACAGAGTTCTGCATTGTAGCCCTTGGCCTGCAGGTACTCGCGAAGGAGCATTCCCAGGTTCTCGTCGTCCTCACATAACAGGATGTTCAGTTTTTCTTCCATAATCGTATTATTTTGGGTTATTCATTGTTTTGCGGTAACATTATTATAAACTTGGTTCCGTTTCCAAGTTCACTCTCGGCCTTAATGGTGCCTTTGTGGTTGGTTATGACCTGTTTGACGTATGCCAATCCGAGACCGAACCCCTTAACATCATGGCGATTACCGGTATGGACACGATAGAACTTGTCAAATATCTTCTTCAGGTCATCTTTCTTGATTCCGATTCCATTATCGGATATAGAAATAAGGAGTTTGCCGGGCTCATTCCAGGTTCGGACCTCAAGGCGCAAGGGGACATCGGCCCGTTTATATTTTACTGCGTTATCCATAAGGTTGAAGATAACGTTTGTAAAGTGCATGTCATCTGCCATAGCAAACGGATCTTCTGTCTCAAAACTGGCATCTATAGTTCCGCCGATATTCTCGACCTTGAGCTTAAAGGTATTGACAACACCATAAATGAGTTCATCGATATCTATCTCCTTAAGTTTCATGGTATTGCTCTGACGCTCGAACATAGACATCTGGAGGACCTTCTCAACCTGGAAGCGCAGACGCTTGGTCTCATCATTGATGACTCCGGAATAATGTCTCAACAACTGCGGTGACTTATCAATAGACTGATCGTTAAGCATCTGAGCAGCAAGAGATATGGTTGAGATTGGGGTCTTGAACTCATGAGTCATGTTATTGACGAAGTCATTCCTCATCTCGGTTACCTTACGTTGACGTGTTATAAGCAACAACGTAAAGGCGAACGTGACCATCAGAATGGCAATGAAGATGAGCGACGGAAGCATAAAGCCCACAGACTTGTCTATGTAATCATCCAAAGTAGGGAATTGGACACGGATGACACCCATGCGATTGGGAGAATCATTGCGGAAAACCGCTTGGGGATAGCTGTTTTCAAGATTGTTTGTATTGTAATCCTTGCAGCAGGTATAAATGACACGGCCAGTGTTGGTTGTAAGGACATAGTGGAATGGTATGTCTATTCCATTGCTGGCGAACTCATCAGTCAATGTATTGGCCAGGAAAGTGTTGCTGACCCTCTGCGGAAGAGACCTTGAGCTGGATGTGTTGAGCATATTGTAAATAACCTCGTCAACCAGGGATTTGTTGGCAAGATAGTGTTCCAACTGGCGCTGCTGTAAAGCCCTGGAACGCTCCGAGAGTTCACTGCTGTTATCTGTCTGCGGACGGGGCACCTGCAACGAAGGCATGGTGATGGGCGGAACAGATGAACCGGACGACTGGCCTGAAGGATTGGAAGGTTGAACTTGAGGCTGAATGGTCTGGCTGAAAGTGAATGAACCGTTCTGGAACACGATAGACTGGGTCTGGCTGAAGAAACCGTCTATAGAAAGGTTGTCGAAGTTGGAGTTACGATCCATCTCCTGAATATCCTCCTCAAGATATCTCTTGGCCTCGGCAAGCTCTATCTGATGGGCGACCTCATAAAGACTACGTTTTACCGACTCGTCAAACTGCTTGCGACGGGTAGTACTTGTCTCTTTCATAAAACTGAGTTGCAATGACAGCAGGATTATAAAAGAGACGCACATCACAACGCTCAATATCCAAACAATAGACTTTTTCATATGGGCAAATATATAGTGATGTTTTTGATTTTGCAAATAATTAAGTTAAATTATTGATGGTATTTTAGATAAAAAAGGCGAAATCAAAATGATTCCGCCTTTTGAGATTATCAAAATAATAACCACACTTATTATTCCTCTTCTTTCTGCTTGGCCTCGAATTCCTTGATAAGCTTGTCCTGTACATCGGTAGGAACGAGCTCGTAACTGCTGAAGCTCATTACGAACGAACCGCTACCTCCGGTGATTGAACTGAGTGAGGTTGAATATGTGGCCATCTCCTTGAGAGGCACCTTGGCGCGCAGCACCTGATAGTTACCCTCGCTCTCCATACCCATGATCATACCGCGACGACCCTGAAGGTCACTCATCACATCACCCATATACTCGGCGGGGACAAGTACCTCGACATCATAAACGGGCTCAAGAATCTTAGGACCGGCCTCCTTGAAGGCTGCGCTGAAGGCGTTACGGCCTGCAAGCAGGAAGGATATTTCATTTGAATCAACCGGGTGCATCTTACCATCGTATACGATAACGCGTACATCGCGTGCGTATGATCCGGTAAGCGGGCCCTGCTCCATGCGCTGCATGATACCCTTGAGTATGGCGGGCATGAAACGGGCATCGATAGAACCACCGACGATACTGTTGACATAAACGAGCTTACCACCCCACTCCAGCGGATATTCCTCAACGCCTTTAACGGTCATCTTGAACTCCTGGTTGCCGAACTTGAACATCTCAGGCATGGGCTTGCCGTCCTCATAAGGCTCAACGATGAGGTGAACCTCGCCGAACTGACCGGCACCACCTGACTGTTTCTTATGACGATAATCAGCACGAGCGGCCTTGGTGATGGTCTCACGATAAGGAATCTTTGGCTCCTCAAAGTTGATCATCATCTTATCATTGTTCTCAATGCACCATTTGAAGGTACGGAGATGGAACTCACCCTGACCGTAAAGGATAACCTGACGGAGTTCCTTGCTCTGCTCGATAACGAGTGTGGGATCCTCCTCACGCATACGGTTGACGATGGTCATCATCTTTTCCATATCGGCCTCGTTTACCGGCTTGAGAGCACGCGAGTACTTGGAGTTGGGATACTTGATGAAGTTGAATGAACGGTCAGCGCCCTCATTAAGGGTATTGCCGGTACGGACATCTTTAAGCTTTACCGTGCAGCCTATATCGCCCGGGAGCAGTTCAGGAACCTGAACACGACTATTGCCCTGGTTTACGAATATCTGAGCTACACGCTCCTTTGAGCCACGGTCAGAGTTAACCATATCCTGGCCCTCATGAGCCTTTCCGCACATTACCTTGAAGAATGAAACGGCTCCGATATGGGGCTCGATTGTGGTCTTGAAGAAGAAGAGTGATGTTCCGGATGCATCAAGCTTGACGGTTTCGCCCTTTGAATCCTGTATTTCCTTGCCCTGAAGGGGAGAGGGAGCCACATTACCAAGGAATTCCACCAGACGGCTGACACTGATATTGGGAGCGGCAGCGGTGCATACGATGGGGAACAGGCCGCAAGACTCAATTCCCTTACGGAAACCTGCACGGATCTCATCGATTGAAAGCTCACCCTGGTCAAAGAATTTCTCCATAAGTTCCTCATCGTTCTCGGCAGCTGACTCTGTTACGTTGTCACGCATGGTCTGAGCCTTATCGGCTACTGCTGCGGGAATATCCTCGGCATTGACGGGACTGCCATCAACGAATGTGAGCTTCTGGTTGAGGAGCACATCAATAACACTCTTGAAGGCGGGGCCTGACTGCTCGGGGAACTGGATGGGAACACAAGTGGTTCCAAATGTGGAGCGGATCTGCTCTACTACGTTATCATACTCACACTTATCGCTGTCAACGTGGTTGATTACGAAGAATGCGGGCTTGTTAAGTTTCTTGACGAGACGATAGCTGTTGATGAGACCTACGTCAACGCCACGTGAACCGTTTACTACAAGAATAGCGGAATCACAGATATTGAGGGCGGTTACAGCCTGACCTGAGAAATCATCAGATCCCGGACAGTCAAAGAAGTTGAACTTCTTGCCGAACATCTCGACTGCAAATACTGTTGAATAGACTGAATAGCCATACTCAAGCTCTACTGTTGCGGTGTCACTTACGGTGTTCTTGGAGTTTACTGAGCCGCGGCGCTTGATAAGGCCAGCCTCAAAAAGGATGCTCTCGGTGAGAGTGGTTTTTCCTGATCCGGCTCCGCCAAGGATGGCGATGTTCCGGATGTCTTCTGTTTTATAATTCTTCATATTATTTGATTATTGATTTATCAATTAGGTAGTGCCTGAAAAATAAAGGCTCGCAAATTTATTTATAAATATGAAGAATTCCAAAATTTTCATGTGGAACTTAAGCATCTGTTTTGAAGAGGGTGGAAATGATGGAGTCGCTGATGAACATTCGAGACTCGGGGATGCTGAGGTGATTGTCAGCCAGCAACAAGTTGCCATTTAAAAGTAAGCTCTGAGCTGATTCCAGAAGCGAAAGACGATCCGAAGCGGACAGGATTTGAAGGTCGAGACCATGAGCGGTTCGGAGGGAGAGCATTATCTTCTCGTTATAGAGATCTGTAGGAGTGAGTCGCTCTATCTGGAAGGCAGGAGTTTCCTGCTCTATGGCGGTCATGTAGGCATCCAGGTTGTTGGGGTTCCATTGACGGGTCTGGCCGTTGTAGGAATGGGCTCCGGCTCCTACCCCAAGGTAGGGGGTTCCGTCCCAGTAACTGCTGTTGTGGCGGGAGTGGAAGCCGGGGCGGCAGAAATTGGAGATCTCATAATGCTCAAAACCGGCATTGCGCAGATGGCAGCACATACTGTCATACATAGCGGCGCAGGTATCATCATCGACAGGAGAGATACGGTTGTCCAAGCGCATGCTGTATAACGTGGAGTTCTCTTCAAAGGAGAGACAGTATGAGGAGATGTGCTGGACCTGAAGATCGGCAGCGGTCAGAAGGTCATTCTGCTGGATTCGGGTCGTCTGGCCGGGAAGGCCGTACATAAGATCTATGCTGATGTTCTGAATACCGCATTGACGACAGATACCGACAGCATCAACGGCCTGTCTTGAGGTATGACGACGGCCGAGGAAACGGAGAAGGTCATCATTGAAGGTCTGCACGCCCATGCTGATGCGGTTGACTCCCAATTGACGCAGAGCAGCTATGTAGTCTGATGTGATATCATCGGGATTGCATTCTACTGTCAGTTCAATGAGACTGCTGAGTCCGAATACGGTTCGTACGCAGTCTATGACCTGTTCTATCCGATCAGGGGTAAGACGAGAAGGGGTTCCACCTCCGAAATAGAGAGTGGTGACCGATGCTCCATTCAGATAATCACGGCGCAGCTCCAACTCCCGGCAGAGGGCATTTACATAACGTGCGGCTTCTGACTCTCGCACGGTTGAGTAGAAGCCGCAGTATATGCAACGACGGGCACAGAACGGAATATGGACGTATATGCCCGCCATCAGGAAGTATCATTAAATCATGGAGTTGATGACTTTCATCACATCCTGGCCGATAGCATCGGCAGCCTCCATGGTAGAAGCCTCGGAATAAACACGGATGATTGGCTCAGTGTTGCTCTTGCGCAGGTGAACCCACTTGTCGGGGAAGTCAATCTTGACACCATCGATATCATTGATTTCCTCTTTGGCATAGATACCTTTTACCTTGGCAAGGATAGCATCCACATCAGTTCCGGGCTTAAGGTCTATACGGTTCTTGGCGATAAAATACGGAGGATAGGTCTTACGCAACTCACTTACAGTCTTGCCCTCATGGGCCAGGTGGCTGAGGAACAGGGCTATTCCGACGAGAGCATCACGTCCGTAGTGAAGAGCAGGATAGATGACACCTCCGTTACCCTCGCCTCCGATGACAGCTCCGGTCTCCTTCATCTTGGTTGTGACATTTACCTCACCGACTGCTGCCGCATTGTACTGGCCGCCATACTGACGGGTTACGTCACGCAGGGCGCGGGTTGAGCTGAGATTGGAGACTGTATTGCCGGGAGTATGCTTAAGCACGTAATCTGCCACGGTGACCAGAGTGTATTCCTCGCCGTACATTGCGCCGTTTTCATCGATGAATGCGAGACGGTCGACATCAGGATCTACCACGAACGCCACATCACGACCTCCATTTTTCATGAGGTTCATGATATCACCGAGGTTCTTCTCGAGTGGTTCCGGATTATGCTGGAAATCTCCTGTAGGATCACAATAGAGTTTGTCAACACTCTTGACACCCAGTGCATCAAGCAGTTCAGGCAGTATCATACCACCTACGGAATTGACGCAATCAATGGCAACCTTGAACCCGGCCTTACGGATGGCATCAACGTCAACCAGGTCAAGAGCCAGGACGGATTCGATATGACGGCGGTTCATGGTATAATCTGTGGCATAGTGGCCAAGATGATCCACATCGGCATAGACAAACTCTTCACGGTCTGCAAGTTCAAGGACACGGTTGCCATCGGCGGCGCTCAGGAATTCGCCCACCCTGTTAAGAAGCTTGAGGGCATTCCAATGACGCGGATTGTGACTGGCCGTAAGGATGATGCCTCCGTCAGCCTTGAGCCATGTCACAGCAAGTTCTGTGGTGGGAGTGGTGGCGAGACCGATATCAGTCACATCAAAACCCATACCCATGAGCGTACCGCATACTACCTGACGGACCATCTCGCCGGACAGGCGTGCATCACGGCCAACCACGACATGGCTTGCGGAAGGATTACCCTGGCGCAACCATGTGGCATATGCCGACACGAACTTAACTATATCAAGAGGGGTAAGACCATTTCCGGCCGGACCACCTATCTCTCCGCGGATTCCGGAGATTGACTTTACCATTGCCATATCTGTCAGTTGTATTGTTGCTTGGTTAAAATGATTTCATAAAAGGTGGGGTAGACATTTTGAGCTGCGGTCTGAGTGCCCTGGGTATGCGGCACGATGAGACGCACCTTTGCGGCGGAGCTGCCGTTGAGTAATCCGGGCTTGATATAAGGCATGGCCATCAACCATGCATTGGGTACCGATGTCCCATAGGCCGATGCCATGATACCGCTAGTGAAAGATGCGGTGTAGTTATCGCCGGTACGCTTGACGTAAAAGATGTCCGGAGAGGGCTGATACATGTTATATGTCATGGAATCGCCTGTTCCGATATACCTCTCCATGTATCTGGCATTGAAGTAGCACATCTCATCAGGTTCCATGGCACGGCTGTCGCCACGTCTTACAATCTGCATATAAACACCGTTATCCGCAAACAGGACATACTCATTACGGGTAAAATCCGGACCGGTCTCCCGATTATCCGTTATGGTATCCTTAAGGAATTCGGACAATGATATGACATTGATGTCATGACTGCTCAACCAGTCATTTATCTGATCGGCCTCACGTTTTTTCTGTTCTGCATAAGTTTCCTCATCATCACATGAAACCATGACTGCAGAAAGCAGCGCAAGACCGGCGAATATATATATCAGTTTTTTCATAATCATTTAATAAATAATTGTTTTATGCATTCCTCACTGGATTTTGACCATTCATCAAGGCCTTGATGGAAACGTTCGACAGCCTCCTTCAGGGTACCACGGAACTCCCCACCGGCAGCATTCTGATGACCGCCGCCATTGAAGAAACTGCTGCTGAAACGGTTACAGGGCACGCTGCCGACCGACCGGAACGACAGTTTGATCAATCCCAGTTCAACATCTTCGCGGAAGAAGGCGCTCATCAGGATACCGTTTATCTGTAACGGCATGTTGACAAACCCTTCTGTATCGCCTTTCCTGTAATCAAAACTGCGGAGTTCCTTATCAGTGAGTGTAATCAGAGATGTTGAACAGTCCGGGAACACCTGCATTTTCTCATTCAGGACAAAGCCCTGGAGACGCAGGCGGGACACCGTGTAATTATGATATACACGACGATAGATATCATCCTTGTCGATTCCCTTCTCCAACAGATGGGAAACCATCATAAAGAGGTTGCTGTTGTTGCTGTTGTATGACAGGGCACCGGTATCGGTCATCAGTCCGGTATAGATGCACTGCGCCATCTCCTTGTCTATCACTTGGAAATCGCCGAGAGCACAGATGAAATGGAACACCAGTTCGGATGTTGACGATGCCTCCGGGTGAGACAGGGTTACGTCAAAATTTGCGCCTGGATATGGATGATGGTCCAGCAGGAACTTCTTGGCCTTTGAATATAGGAAACTGGCGGCAACCTTACCAATACGGCCTACGACATTAAAGTCCAGGCAGCATAGCACATCGGCCTTATAAACCATATCCTCGGCCGATTGGGGATCATCGGCATAGACCTTTATCTCATCGGCGCCAGGCATCCATGCAAGGAAAACGGGGGCCGAATCCGGCACCAGGACGACAGCCTGCTTGCCCTTGCTCCTGAGATATCGGCAAAATGCCAGGGACGAGCCGACAGCATCTCCATCCGGCCCCATATGAGTCAGTATGACATATCGGTCTGCCCATCCCATCCAGATACGGAATTCGGACACATCACTGCCGGAAAACATATTTTCTATCATAACCGTGCAAAGTTACTCATTATGATTCAAATCACAAAGTATTGAAATACGTCCAGAACACTTGCCGCAGCAACACAGGCAAGAGCGAAAACCAGATGTCTGGTCCTGGCTTCCCTATACCACAACAGCACCAGTATCACGACAGCATAGAAGACGAATATACTCCATGCGTGACTAAGCGACATTTCAAGATGAGAATACGGTAAGGCCGCGATACGTTCAAGGAACAATGTCATTTTATCTACCATCCATGTAAGAGTCCCCACAACAACATCCCTGACCGGTGCCATCCATCCTACTATCCACAGGGACATGGAGAGCGACACTATGGCAAACATAGCCGGAACGACAAGAAGGTTAGCCAGAAGCACATAGGTGGAAACGCCCGAGAAATGGAACATGACTATAGGAACAGTCCCTATCTGGGCCGATATGGAGAGAACCGTCACACGCCATATGTAACGCCCTGGAGGAGTGATAGGCTTGTATAGGTCCAACAGGGGCTGGGTGAGTATGACAATGAAGAATACGGCGCTGAATGAGAGTTGGAAACTCATGTCAAACAGGGAAGACGGATGGATGACCAGCATGATGAGCGCAGCTATCCCCAAAGAGTTGAGCGCCGAACTCTCACGATCTATGACACGGCAGACCGATACTATGGAAAACATTATAAGTGTGCGCGTTATAGATATGGGACTGCCGATGGCAAAGGAATAAGCCCATAGGATACACATTACAATGAGTTCACGTATCCACACACGCTTTCCGAACATGAACGACGGCAGCAGCAGATAGAGGAACCAGCACATGATTCCTACATGTAGTCCCGAAACCGCAAGCACATGACTTACGCCGGATGCGGAATACACCTCCCTAAGGTCATCGCTGAGCGCTCTCTTTTCGCCCAAGGAGACTGCCGATGCGACAGCAAGGGCATTCCCCTTCAGCCCCCACTCCTGATATTTGTGTATGACATTGCGACGAAGCCTGGCGGTACGTGTCTTAAGGTTGCCACGGCTGCCGTCATCGGCCGTATGCCAATCCTTGGTTCTTACACGGAGCGTTCCCGATATCCCGTGACTGAGCAGATATGACTCATAATCAAACCCCGCGCCCTCACTGGAAGGCTTGTTGACCAACCCTTCGAACACTATGGTCTGTCCGGGTTCCAGATTAAGGACAGTGCTGTCTTTTATGACGTAAAGATATATGTTGCGCCCACGACAGATACTGTCCTGAAGGGTTACCTCCAGACGGTATGAGCGTTCTCGCTCCAAAGGATAAGAGGTGATCATGCCATGATAAACGGTATATCGGTCCGGCCAATCCACACGCACCCTGTCCATCTGATTACGGAAAGAAGCCACACCACTCATGACGAACGAAAGCGACAGGCATAGCCCGGCAATACGCGGCCTCCTATCGCTGAATATCAAAACTATAAGTGAAAGCAGACAAACTATGGAAAGTGCACACCAAACCGGCACCTGTGCCCGGGTGTTCTCTATGGTATCCGATATATAAATCCCTGCAGTAAGGGGAATGACCAGCCTTATTGAGGGCCAGTCCGAGAGCTTCACGTGGTATGTTAGAGTTTCTTGAGTTCTATTATAGCCTGCTCCGGATCTGGTGCGGAGAATACGGTGTTGCCCGATACCAGGACATCGACACCTGCATTAACCAGCCGCGGGGCGGTCTCAAAGGTTACACCTCCATCAACCTCGATGAGGGCCTTGGAACCGGTCTCCGTGATGAGGCGGCGGAGTTCCCGGACCTTCTGTATGGAATGCTCGATGAATTTCTGGCCTCCGAACCCCGGGTTGACGGTCATTAGCAAAACCATGTCAAGGTCACGGATAACATCAGTCAGCATACTTACCGGAGTGGAGGGGTTAAGGGTGACTGCGGCTTTCATTCCGCGGTTCTTAATCTCATATATAGTGCGATTAAGATGGGTACATGCCTCATAGTGAACATTATAGGTAGCTACTCCAAGCTCCTGGAAACGATCCATGAACTTTCCCGGCTCTACAATCATCAGATGCAGGTCAAGCGGTTTGGTGCAATACTTGGCCACATATTTGAGTACGGGAAATCCGAACGATATGTTTGGTACGAACACACCGTCCATAATATCCAGATGGAGCCAATCAGCCTGACTGCGGTTGATCATCTCCAAATCCTTACGCAAATCACCGAAATCGGCCGAAAGGAGTGAAGGTGCTACAATTGTGCTCATAGATTCAGAATCTGTTTTTCAGCAACAAAAGTAGTCATTATTATGCTACGAAACTCACTCCGGCTGCAAAATTGCGAATAAAATCAAGTGTCTTGGGCGATGGTTCGCCGTACGAGCCGCTCCTGACAGCAGCACGGATGAAGTTTTCTGAAATTAAAGAAGAAGGAGTAAAAGTTTTATCCATAGGCGTCCTTTTGTGAATTCACTATTAGAACGCAGGCTCAGGAATAAAAGTATATGGGCGGGCTATTATTTTAAGTTTTTTTTACCGATAACCCATCATACTGCCAGAGAGAGTCCGATGCCTTTCTCCACAGACATCCTGCGGATATTGATCAGGGCATAACGCATACGTCCCAGAGCGGTATTGATAGATACGCCTGTTATGTCTGCTATCTCCTTGAAACTCAAGTCCTGATAGTAGCGCATGAACACCACCTCACGCTGATTGTCGGGCAGGGCGTCAACCAGACGGCGGACATCGGTCAATGTCTGCTCGTTTATCATTGTATCTTCTACATTTATCTCGGCCAGGCTGGCATTGTTGAGCAGGTCATAATCCTGAGCGTCATTGCTGACGGTGTTCTCGTTCTTGTCCTGACGGAAGTAGTCTATAATCAGGTTGTGTGCTATGCGGGTGAGCCAGGCACCGAACTTGCCGGTGCTGGTGTAATTGCCTTTCTGAAGTGTCACGATGGCTTTTACGAATGTATCCTGGAAGATGTCATCAGCGAGGTCACGATTGCGCACAACAAAGTTGATGTACGAATACAACTTGTCCTGATAACGATATAAAAGGGTATCGAACGCCTTTGTGTTTCCGCTTAAGTACATGGCTACCAACTGGTCGTCGGTGAGCTGAATTAAATTCTGCATTACTTCTTCTTTACTGGGTTGTAGGAGTAAAGTTCAGTCTATAGGCAGTTCGGTTTTAGTTGATAATTTTGTTATTGTTGGGGCAAAGATAGTGCAAGCGAGAGTAGAAACAAGCTTGTTTGTTTATACCGGGCGCAGCCTATCTTGGCCGGATTTCCCGCAAAGATAATGTGAATTTTTCTTAAAACCAAAACAAACTGTGGATTTTAACACTTTGGAGGGGCAGAAGATCAGATGAAGGTGCAGGAGGTCAGGTCGTTTCCGCAGAGGAAGGCGCCGATATCCATGCGCTTTTTGCCGGCTATCTGGACTTCGGTCAGACGTAATGCTCCATCGGATGTGGATACACAGAGTGTCTTGCGGCCATCGCAGGTTATGGTGCCGGGGACCTGCATAGGTGCATCGGTTACGGGAGTGGCGGCAAAGATCTTGAAATCCTGCTCTGTGCCGTCGGCTCCTTTCAGGACGGTCCAGGCGGCGGGGTATGGGGAGAGGCCCCGGATGAAGTCGTTTACCCGTGCGGTGGGCTTAGTCCAGTCTATGCGGCAGGTCTCCTTGAAGATCTTGGGGGCAGGACGGAGCTCATCGGCCGGAATCTGAGACTGCGGTATGGGTTTTACATTTCCAGCCAGGATATCATCAAGAGTCTTGACGGTGAGGTCTGCTCCTAACTCCATAAGTTTGTCATGAAGTGTGCCCGCGTTATCTGAAGGCAGTATGGGGATGCGTTCCTGGTGTATTATATCACCGGTATCTATCTCGTGCCTGAGGAAGAAGGTGGTTACGCCCGTCTCCTTATCGCCGTTGATTATGGCCCAGTTTATGGGAGCGGCTCCGCGATACTGCGGCAGAAGTGAGGCGTGCAGGTTGAAGGTGCCCAGGTGAGGCATACTCCAGACCACCTCGGGAAGCATACGGAAGGCTACCACTATCTGGAGATCGGCATTGAGGGCACGGAGCTGCTCTATGAACGACGGGTCTTTCAACTTTTCGGGCTGGAGGACTGGTATGCCCTGCTCTACCGCAAACTTCTTGACGGGGCTGCTCTGCAGTACGCTTCCATGACGACCGATGGGCTTATCGGGCATAGTCACCACACCTATTATATTATATTGGTCGCTGACGAGTCTGCGCAGTATATGTTCGGCAAACTCGGGGGTTCCCATGAACACTATCCTCAACTCCTTCTTTTCCATTTGGGGTATTATATCGAACAGATTTGGAATATCATCTTTTTTTCGGTCACTCCTCAGAAAGTTCAAGTAAGACATTTCGGTACGAATTGAATATTTTGGACTTGGAAACGAAACCCACATAACGGCCCTCCTCATCCTCTACGGGCAGGTTCCACGCTTCCGTCTCATCAAACTTTTTCATGACGGTCTCCATGGGGTCCCGGACCGACAGGCGGGCAGGCGGAAGTTCCATGAGTTTCTGGACATTGAAACGATGATACAGTTCCTGACGGAACATGATGTTGCGGATGCTCTCCATATTGACCACGCCCACCAGACAGTCATTTTCATCGACTACCGGGAACAGATTGCGCTTGGAGCGGGCTATCACATTGACCAGCTGACCCAGGTCCATATCGGGACGTACCTTGAGGAACTCGGTCTCTATGATGTTGTCCATGCTCATCAGCAGCAGTACCGACTGGTCTTTGTGGTGAGTCATGAGTTCACCCTTCTGTGCCAGACGCATTGAGTAGATGGAGTGTGACTGGAATAGTTTGATGGTGAGATATGACATGACCGATACCATCATAAGCGGCAGGAACATGGAGTAGCCGCCGGTGAGTTCGGCAATCAGGAATACTCCGGTGAGCGGAGCGAACATGACGCCGGACATCAGGCCTGCCATACCCAGCAGGGCAAAGTTCTGTACGGAGATATCGGCTCCGGGCCAAAGACGGTTGATAAGCGTTCCGTAGATGAATCCGGTAAGACAGCCCAGAAACAGGCTGGGCGCGAAT
The DNA here is from genome assembly GCA_905235565.1 of uncultured Bacteroidaceae bacterium. GTDB lineage: Bacteria > Bacteroidota > Bacteroidia > Bacteroidales > Bacteroidaceae > Colenecus. The sequence continues at coordinate 14,094 of CAJOLR010000041.1, forward strand.
ATACCGCCGCATCCTCCGCCGGCATTGGTGGCAGTGGAAGCGAAAACCTTCATGAGCACCACCAGTCCCAAATACAACAAGATGTTACCACCGTAAAAGAGTGAGCCCTCCATTACTTTCTCGGGATTCTCATTCACATTGAGAAGCAAACCGATGGTATCATAACCCTCGCCGAACAGCGACGGGAAGAGGAATATCAACACACTCAGCACCAGGGCTCCGATGGCGAACTTGGCCCAGGGATTGGCAAATCTCTTGAACCAGGTCTCAAACCAGTGCATGGTCTGGGAGAAGTAGAGCGATACGAGTCCGCAGGCAATACCAAGAAGCAGCGCATGCGGTATGCGGTTAAGGTCAAACCCGTGTTCCGACACAAAGTGGAACATGGAATCGGTCCCTGTAAAGACATAAGATATTGTGGCAGCTGTGACCGATGAAACCAGCAGCGGCAGCAGAGAGCCCATGCTAAGGTCAAACATCAGCACCTCGAGCACAAACACCAGACCGGCTATAGGAGCCTTGAAGATACCTGCTATGGCACCAGCCGATCCGCAGCCAACCAACAGCATCAGAGTACGGTGCTCCATCTTGAACATCCGGCCTATGTTGGAGCCGATAGCCGAACCGGTGAGCACAATAGGAGACTCGGCACCTACCGATCCGCCCATTCCGATGGTGATGGCACTGGCAATGACCGATGAGTACATGTTATGCGGCTTGATACGGCCGTTCTTCTTGGAGAGCGCATACAGGATCTTGGTCACACCGTGGCCTATGTCATCGCGGACTATATATCTGATGAAGAGCCCCGAAAGCAGGATTCCTATCACGGGATAAATCAGCAGGCTATAGTTTTCCTGACTGATAAACAGATGTCCGGAGATGAATCCGTGTATCAATGAGATAAGATACTTGAGCAGCAGTGCGGCAAAGGCTGTGAAAACACCCACCATAAGACTGAGCAGCAGTATGAACTGACGCTCGCTTATATGATCCTTGCGCCACAGGTTGAATCTGTTGAGCAGCGACTCTGTCTGGCGCTCCAATTCATCGGTTGTATTATTCATTATTCCCTTATTACTTTAACCAATCCGCCGCTTCCCAGTTTGATGATACTGGACGCAACGGAGCGCGTCTGCTCATCGCGACGGTATCCGACAATAAAATCCACCCCATTCTTTATCTCATCCGAAATCTCACTGAAATTGGCTGCAGACGGCTGACCGCTTATATTGGCCGATGTGGAGACGACTGCCCCACCCATCCGGCGGCACAACTCACGTGAAAACTCCTCGCGGGTGATACGTATGCCGGCACTTCCGTCATCTGCAATGAGTTCGGGTGCCATATGACGCACGTTGTCATAGATGATGGTAAGCGGTTTCTCCGACAGGTCCATGAGGTCATACGCCACATCCGGGATGTCCGGGACATAATAGCCCAGCCTGGCATCGGAATCTATAAGCGAAAGCATTGACTTGCTGTCACTGCGGCGTTTGAGTTCAAAGATACGGCGCACAGCTGCGGAATTGGATGCGTCACACCCTATCCCCCAGATGGTATCGGTAGGATACAGGATTATTCCGCCTGCACGCATCACATCTACGGCCTTCTTTATATCCTCTGTATACTCTTTCATCTAGAACTCACTTGTAAAGTGGAACCTGATATGCTTGAAGTCTATCTGGGCCATCTGCAGCACATAGCCGCTGTCGGCCAGGAAGACATCGCGTCCCTCCATGTCGGAGGCCATGAACTGATATTTGCGCTTTTTGAAAGCCTCAAGTTCGGCCTCATCGTCACTCTCTATCCAGCAGGCCTTGTAGAGGCTGGCCGGCTCCCAACGGCACAGGGCGTTGTACTCATGCTCCAGACGGTACTGTATGACCTCAAACTGCAGCTGGCCTACCGTGCCGATAAGCTTGCGGCCGTTGAACTGACTCACAAACATCTGTGCCACGCCCTCACCCATCAGCTGGTCAATGCCCTTGGCAAGCTGCTTGGCACGCATGGGATCGGCGTTCTCAATGTACTTGAACATCTCGGGCGAGAAGCTGGGCAGGCCCTTGAAATGGAGTTTCTCTCCCTGGGTAAGGGTATCGCCTATCTTGAAGTTTCCGGTATCGGGAAGTCCGATGATATCGCCCGGCCAGGCCTCCTCGATAGTGCTCTTGCGCTGCGCCATGAACTGGGTGGGCGACGAGAACCTGAAGGTCTTGTCCAATCTGACATGGTAGTACGGCTCATTACGCTGGAACCGGCCCGAGCAGACCTTGCAGAACGCTACCGATGAGCGGTGGTTGGGATCTATATTGGCGGTTATCTTGAATATGAATCCGCTGAACTTGCTGTCTTCGGGCTCTACCAGACGCTCCAGGGCCTGCGTGGGACCGTGATCGTGCAGGACAGGAAGATCGAGTTCACGATGTACTGCCAGAAGTAGACCGGCC
>CAJOLR010000042.1 GCA_905235565.1 uncultured Bacteroidaceae bacterium
GCTTGCCAGGCAGGTCGTCTTCGCTCCGGAACTTGGCAAATGGAACTACCTCGTCAAACCGGCCAACTGATGCAACTTATTTTTTACACATTACTAAAAAAAGGAGCATACCTTCCATGTAATAACTTGGATTTGCAGGGAACTTGGTATTCTTTCCGGAAACTGCCGGTTGATCCCGATCCTTTCAGGGATACTTTAGAGTTGTTTGACGCAGTTGAAATAGCCATCAATATCAAAAGCGATAGCATAGACCTGATATTTAATATGGATGGTGCGCGTTACATTGGTAAATATACGTATGATAACGGTGTTTTGTCAACTGAAGATACTTTGGCCTTATATACATCCTGGGTGGATGGAGTCAATAAGGCCAATTGGACAGATCCTTATTCTGCCCTATGGAGAGAATCCTATCAGGGAGATCCTTATAATGTGACTTCGTTTTCTGATGGCTACACATTTGTATTTATCCCAATAGGAGAAACCGCTTATTTTAAATTGGGAAATAATACCATTATATTCAAAAAACAATGATACAATTGATGACACAAAAGGATGGTTTTTAACATATACTGAATGAATATGAAAGCAGTTAAAGCCTTATTATTAATGTTTTTATCGTTGCCGTTTTTTCAAATGAGTGCAAAAACGGCAGTGCCGGTTGAAACATCAGGATCTGGAATCAGGAACGGTTTTTCCATTACCGGTTCTTATTTACCCGTCAGATTTCCAAGTTATGACTATGACACAAAAGAGTGGGGAAGCACTACTGTAAATGGTTATGGGGCCGGTATTGATTACAACCTTTCTGTTCCGATATTAAGTTCCCGCTGGGAATTAAAAACAGGGTTGGGCTGTACTTACTCCAGAATAGACGAATCTGGCAATAAAGAGATGCTGGAATTCGGTTTTTATGCTCCAGGAGAGTCTGTTTCAACAATATCAGGAGGTTATCCGCAACCATTCAGTTACAAAGCATATTATGAAACCAAGAGAGAATATATCTACCTGTATTTACCTGTAGAGATTGGTTACCAACTGTACACAAAAGGAAACTTCAGTATTATTCCTTTCTTAGGCTTTCAGGGTAAATATAACATAGGTTTTACCGAGAATGGTTACGTTGAATCTGCTACTTGGAGAGATCATTATTTTGAACTGTTTGATAAATCATCTGTAGATAGTGACGCTGAAAGATTTATCATCCAGATGAAAGCAGGAGTAGAGTTTGAGTATGATAAACTGTTCCTTTCCCTAAGTTTTACAAGAGACATGGACAGAATGTACCGCGATGCTCTGATAAAAAGCTCTTATAGGGGTTATTGGGGGCCTTATACTTTTAATTGCTGGCAACTGGGTTTTGGTATGAACTTCTAATTTGGTTAATATGAAAAGATATCGCTTATATTTAGTGTTGTTACTGATTGTATTTGCAATCATCGGATGTGTAAAGGATGATAATCCTTATCCTGATATAAGAAACACTACTTGGAAGAGAACCAATGGCGAAAACTGGCAACGTGTATCCTTTTCTGCAGGAAGGGTGCATCATGAGATTTTTGTGAAGGGCGATTCTGACACGTCTTCTTTATCTGATTATTATGCTGACTACAAAGAGGAAAGTGAAGACGGCCGGCATTTCTTCACGTGGATTTATGAAGCGGGCAATGTCAGGTATAGAGTCTTCAGCCTTGGATCGGACAATGTCGTGATTGATTCAAAGATTTATAGTTCCGGACCGTCTATGGCTATGGAAGATTATGGTGTATTGTTTTATCGTGATAATGATCCTGTTGGTGGATATGACTTCTGATCACCTCGAGGTACAGACTTTGGCAATATAACGGCTGAAATGCTAAAAATGGCTAAATGAGCCATTTTGGTCGGGAAACTCTGCACGGCGTGCGGAGTTTTCTTGTAACTTTGCGGGCCGAAAGGACATAGCGTCATGAATTTCAATCCTTGTAACAGAGAAGAGATACGGCTCAGGGCTGTGGAGACTACATCCGCCATGCTTATGCGTGACGGAGTCCTGCAGCTGCGCATGGATGATGTGGCCCGTGATATGCAGGTGTCCAAACGTACTCTTTATGAGATTTTCGGCAACAAGGAGGAACTGTTGGTGGAGTGCATGCAGAGACACTGCCGTCTTGTTACAGAGCAGATAGAAGAAGAGATGCGCAAGGAGGACGATGTCCTTACTGTTTTTCTGAAGCATCTGAGAATGCTTATCGAGGAATCCCGCCGTGCTGAACGCACACAGTTTGCAGAGATGGAGAAATATCCCAGACTCAAGCAGATCTTTAATGAACACATCAAGGATATGTCAGAGCGTATGCGCCGTTTTATGGAGATGGGTGTAAGGCAGGGCGTATTCCGTGATGACGTTAATATGGATGTGCTGATGAAGGCGTTCAGCGCTATGGGCAGGATGGCCAGTGAGGAGAGTCATAAAGGTACTTTCCCATACGATGAACTTATAGACGGCACTTTTGTGGTGCTGTTGCGCGGCATTGCCACCAGAGACGGTATGATGCAACTGGAGTTGTATAGGTATAATTTCAATAACAAATGATTAAAAGAGGATTTTTAGTTAAGGCAGGTGTTCTGATGATTGCCGGACTGATGATGTCTGGCCTGACGGTGAATGCCCAGGAACCTGCTGGAGGAGAGGTGCTCAAGATTACGCTGGATGATGCTCTTAAGATTGCACTCAGTGATAACCCCACCATCAAGGTGGCCGAGCAGCAGATTGAGGTTAAGAAAATAAGTAAGGATGAGGCATGGCAGGCATTGCTTCCCACTGCCGATTTCAACGGTACGGTTCAGTATACTGTTCTGGCAGCTGTAATGAAACTGAGCATGCCGGATCCTGAAACCGGAGAGACCAGGACATCTTCTTTCAAGATGGGTCAGGACAATACCAGCACTTGGAACGGGCAGTTCCAGGTGAGTCTGCCGTTGTTCGCCCCTACTGTATATGCTACCATGAATCTGACCAAGACAGACCTGGAAAATGCCGTTGAGCAGAGCCGCAGCTCCAAGCTGGATCTGGTCAATCAGGTTACCAAGGCCTATTATCAGGTTATCCTGGCACAGGACAGTTATGATGTGCTGTGCAAGAGCTTTGAGCAGGCCGAAAGGAATTTCAATGTGGTCAAGTCATTATATGAGTTGGGCGGTACCAGTGAGTATGACAAGATAAGCGCCGAGGTGCAGTTGCGCTCACTTAATCCTACAGTTATCCAGGCCCGTAACGCCGTAACGCTGGCCAAGCTCCAGCTTATGATTCTTATGGGCATGGACCCGGAGACTGAGATTCTGGTTGAGGGTAGTCTGGAGGATTATGAGGACCGTCTTTACGCTGAGGCTCTGGCTTCAGACAGTTACTCTCTTGAGAACAACACCAATATGCGTCAGCTCAAGATCAACGAGACTATGTTGAATCAGAGTCTTAAGGTGCAGAAAATGAATTTCCTGCCCACTTTGGCACTGGCCGGTACATATTCATTGCAGTCACTCTACAACAAGGACTTTAACATAGGCGAGTATGAGTGGGCCAAGAGCTCATCGATAGTGCTGTCACTTTCAGTGCCCATATTCCGTATGGGTAACTTTACCAAGCTGAAAAGCACCAGGCTGCAGATTAGCCAGCTGAGTGAGAATATCGGCTATACTGAGAAACAGCTTAACATGCAGGTGCGCAGTTACGTGGATAACATGAAGGCTAATGCCGAGCAGGTGGCCAGCAACCATGAGGCCATTGAGCAGGCCGAGAAGGGCCGTGAGATAGCCAGCAAGCGCTATGAGATAGGCAAGGGTACCATTCTGGAGCTGAACAACAGTGAGGTTCAGCTTACTCAGGCCAAACTGACATACAGCCAGTCCATCTACAATTATCTGGCCGCCAAGGCGGACCTGGACAAGGTCCTGGGCAACGATGAGGGTATTCCTGCCCCGGACAATAATAAATAAGGTTATAATAATAAAGACAAGATAATATGAAAGCATTCAGAATTTCGGGAATCGCTCTCTGCTCCATGCTGATAATGGCAGCCTGCGGGCAGAAAAAGTCAGAGACAGCCGTACAGGCACCATTGGTTGATCCCAACGCCAAGCCACTGGTCAAGCTGGCCAAGGTGGTCGAGGAGCCGGTGGACCAGATACAGGTCTACTCAGCTACCATAGTAGGTGAGATAAAGAACAACATTGCTCCGGCTACACCGGCACGTATAAGCAAGATAAACGTCGAGGTGGGTGACAATGTACGTCGCGGCCAGATTCTGGTCCAGATGGATGAGACCACTCTGAGCCAGCAGGAGATGCAGCTCAAGAACCTGGAGACTGAGTTCAACCGTATAGACCAGTTATATAAGGTGGGCGGTGTCTCCAAGTCAGAGTGGGATAACCTGAACCTGCAGCTTGAGGTGGCCCGCAAGTCACTCAAGACACTTAAGGAGAACACTCAGCTGGCCAGCCCCATAGACGGCGTGGTTACAACCCGTAACTATGACAACGGTGACCTTTACGGCGGACAGCCTATCCTGGTGGTGCAGAAGATTGCTCCTGTAAAGCTGACCATCAACGTGTCTGAGCAGTATTACTCAAAGGTCAAGAAGGGTGATGAGGTTAAGATTGAGTTGGATGCATATCCCGGCGAGACTTTTACCGGCAAGGTGTCACTTATTTATCCTACAGTGGATGCCATGACACATACATTTCCGGTCGAGGTCAACGTGGCCAACCAGGACCTCAAGCTGCGCCCCGGTATGTTTGCCCGCGCTACGCTGAACCTGGGTACCCTGAACCACGTGGTTGTTCCGGATCTGGCTATCGAGAAGCGTTCCGGATCGGGTGACCGTTTTGTATATGTTTATAATAATGGTAAGGTATCTTACAACAAGGTTGAGCTGGGCCAGCGTCTGGGTGACCGCTATGAGCTGATATCGGGTGTGCCCAACGGCGCTCAGGTGGTAGTTGAGGGTCAGACCAAACTGGCTGACGGCAAGGAAGTAGAAGTAAAGAAGTAAACAGCACGCCGCCATGAGTATATACGAAGGATCGGTCAAAAGACCAATATTTACCGCACTCTGTTTTGTGGCAGTGGTGGTGTTCGGCTTGTTCTCTTACTCCAAGCTGCCCATTGACCAGTTGCCCGACATTGAGTCCAACACCATCATGGTGTTTACGTACTATAACGGTGCCAATGCATCGGATATAGAGAATAATGTGACCCGTCCGCTGGAGAATACACTTAACAGTTGCAGTCACATCAAGCATATCACATCACGCTCATCGGAGAACGTATCCGTAATTACACTGGAGTTTGAGTTCGGTCACTCCATTGATGATCTTACCAACGATGTTCGTGACAAACTGAGCATGATTACCAACTCGCTGCCTGACGGCGCGGGACAGCCTATCATATTCAAGTTTGATACCAGTATGATGCCTATCATGCTGCTGTCGGTCCAAGCCGGTGAGAGCCAGAGCGCCCTGTACAAGATTCTGGATGAGAATGTGGTCAACCCGCTGGCACGTATTCCGGGCGTGGGTACTGTATCCGTTACCGGTGCACCGCAGCGTGAGATTTACGTATATTGCGATCCCGCCAAGCTGGAGGCTTATAACCTGACCATTGAGGTTATTGCCGCCCTGATAGGCTCCGAGAACCGCAGTATTCCGGGCGGTAACCTGGATGTAGGTAACGAGACTTACGCCCTGCGCGTGGACGGCGAGTTCAAGGATCCGCGTGACATGGCCAACCTGGTGGTGGCATCAATAGGCGGACGCAACGTCTATCTGAGTGACCTGGCCGAAATTGTGGACCGCACCCAGGAGCGTGCGCAGGAGTCTTACAACAATGGTGTACAGGGTGCCATGATGGTTATCCAGAAGCAGACCGGTGCCAACACGGTGGAGATTTGCCGCAAGGTGAATGCCGCTCTGCCGGCATTGCAGAAGAACCTGCCAAGCGATATCCATATAGGTATGATCCATGACGGATCGGAGGATATCATCCAGACCGTAAACTCTCTGGCCGAGACTATCCTGTACGCCCTGCTGTTTGTGGTGCTGGTGGTTTACTTCTTTACCGGCCGCTGGCGTGCAACTGTGGTCGTGGCAATCACAATACCGCTGTCACTGATTGCATCTTTCATCTATCTGTTTGTGACCGACGGTTCACTGAACATCATATCACTGAGTTCACTGACCATTGCCATCGGTATGGTGGTGGATGATACAATCGTGGTACTGGAGAACATCACCACGCATATTGAGCGCGGTGCCAACCCCAAGCAGGCCGCCATACACGCTACCAATGAGGTGGCCGTATCGGTTATGGCCTCTACGATGACCATATTCGCGGTGTTCTTCCCCCTGACCATGATGTCGGGTATGGCCGGCGTCATGTTCAAGCAGCTGGGCTGGATGATGTGTATCATCATTGCCATATCTCTGGTGGTGTCACTGACACTGACCCCGATGCTGTGCTCACGTATGCTCAAGCTGGAGAAGAAGGGCAGCCGCCTGCATACAATCCTGTACCGCCCCATCCAGAAGGCTCTGGACGGTCTGGACCACTGGTATTCACGTCTTATCAACGTGGCTGTGCGCCACCGCAAGACTATCGTACTCTTAGCTATAGTGCTGTTTGTTGCGTCTCTGTTCACTGCCCGAAACCTCAAGTCCGAGTTCTTCCCGTCCGATGAGCAGTCACGTATTTCGGCCACCATCTACATGCCTATCAACACCAATACCAACCGCTCACGCAGCGTGGCTCAGGAACTGTCGGAACTGTGGATGAAACGTTATGCCGAAGACCTGGTAACATGTAACTACCGTGTGGGTGCTGCCGATGAGAATAATACGTTTGCATCAATGCAGACCAATGGTACGCACATCATATCTTTCACCATCTCACTCAAGGAACTTGGTGAGCGCAGCATTTCATCGGATCAGGTTGTAGCCGAGATGCGTGCCGACCTGAATGCGCGTCCCGAGATTGAACGCTTTATGGTTACTGCCGGTGGCGGTATGAGTATGGGCGGTCAGTCTTCTGCTGAATTTGAGATTTACGGTTATGACTTTTCTGAGACCGATAAGGTAGCCGCTGATTTTCTGGCTGCGATGAAACAAGTACCGGGTGTGGGCGAGGCCTATATCAGCCGTGACAACTATCAGCCTGAATATGAGGTGGTGTTTGACCGCGAGAAACTGGCTCAGCACGGACTTAACCTCTCTACGGCCGCCACATACCTGCGTAACCGTATCTACGGTGCCACCGCATCATATTTCCGTGAGGACGGTGAGGAGTATTATATTAAGGTGCGTTATGCTCCGGAGTACCGTACCCAGCTGGATGATATTGAGAACATACTGCTTTACGGCAGCGGTACAAATGCCGTCCGCGTGCGTGACGTAGGTCATCTGGAGGAGGTGTTCACTCCGCCTACCATCCAGCGTAAGGACCGTCAGCGTATCAATACCGTTACCTGCGTTATTGCCGGTGGAGCCGCCCTGAGTGATGTGGTTGAGGCCGGACAGGCTGCTATTGACAAGATGGATCTGCCTGAGGGCGTAACCATACAGATATCGGGCGACTATGAGGACCAGCAGGAGTCTTTTGCCGATATGGCTACCCTGGCTCTGCTTATCATAATGCTGGTGTTCATTGTGATGGCTGCCCAGTTTGAGTCTCTGACCCTGCCGTTCATCATAATGTTCTCAATACCGTTCGCCCTGAGCGGTGTGCTGATAGCCCTGGCTCTTACCGGAACATCCATTAACCTGATGAGTATGCTGGGTGCCATAATGCTGATTGGTATTGTGGTTAAGAACGGTATCGTGCTCATTGACTATACGGGTCTGTGCCGCGAGCGCGGAATGTCTGCCATTACGGCTACCGTGACTGCCGCCCGCAGCCGTCTGCGTCCTGTGCTTATGACCACCATGACCACTATCCTGGGTATGATTCCTATGGCGCTCAGTCATGGACAGGGCGCGGCATTGTGGCGTCCGTTAGGTATTTCGGTAATAGGTGGTCTGACAGTTTCCACACTCCTTACCCTGGTGCTTGTTCCAACTTTGTACTGCATATTCCAGAGCACAGGAATAAAGAAGGCACGCCGCAAGCACCGCAAACAGCTGGAGCTGGCTGCTTACTGGGCCCAGAACAAGGAACAGTTCATTCATGACAAGACTGCAAAACACTAATCCGGAACAATTATGAAAGCAATATTTATAGCATTCGACCAGTCATATACGGAGCGTATCATTGACTTGCTTACCACAAACAACTGCCGCGGCTTCTCCATGGTGGAGCAGCTGCAGGGCAGGGGTTCGGTCAAGGGCGAGCCTCACTACGGCAACCACGCCTGGCCCTCCATGTGTTCGGGTATAATCACCATGGTTGATGACAACAAGGTGGATATAGTCCTGGAGAAACTCCACGCAATGGACGTTGCGACCGAAAAGCTGGGTCTGCGAGCTTTTGTATGGAATGTGGAGAAAAGCATTTGATGCTTTTTCCACATTCCATACAAATTGACAATTGATAATTGACAATTATAAAAGCCTTCGGTTTTTTCCGAAGGCTTTTAATGTCGCGGTTTTACGCAGGTTCTGCGTATTAAATGTCAATTATCAATTTTCAATTCTACAGGTTGGAAGCCCAGCCTTGAGCTTTGAGTTCTATTTCTTGGCCGGACTTTGTGACCAGATGTCTTCCTAATTCGGGCTTTGTCATGTGGCCGATGAGTTTTACGTCTTTGAGCTGGATTATCTTGTCGTGGTCGGTCAGTGGGACGGTGAACAGGAGCTCGTAATCCTCGCCTCCGTTCAGGGCGCAGGTGTAGACATCCATGTTGAATTCCTCGGCCATTACTGCGGTCTGGTAATCTATGGGAATGCGCTCCTGATATACGCTGCAGCCGGTGTTACTCTGCTTGCAGATGTGGATGAGTTCCGACGAGAGACCGTCGGATATGTCCATCATGGCGGTGGGCTGTATTCCGGCTTCACGCAGTTCCTTTATGATATCGCCTCGGGCCTCAGGCTTGAGCTGGCGCTCCAGGAGATACTCCTTGCCGGCAAAGTCGGGGCTGAAAGGCTCTTGGGCATCATGCGGGGTGCTGTTGAATACGGCTTTCTCGCGCTCCAGCAACTGCAAACCCATGTATGCGGCACCAAGATTGCCCGATACGCATATCAGGTCATTCTGACCGGCTCCGTTGCGGTAGACCGCCTTTCCCTTCTCTGCCTCACCTATGCATGTAATGCTTATGGCCAGACCTGTCAGGGATGAAGTGGTGTCACCGCCTATCAGATCCACTCCGTGACGCTGGCATGCCAGCAGTAATCCGGCATAGAAATCCTCCATATCCTCTACCGAGAAGCGCTTGCTCAAGGCTATCGATACGGTCATCTGGCGGGGAGTTCCGTTCATGGCGTACATATCGGAAATATTTACCATTGCGCTCTTGTAGCCCAAGTGTTTGAGCGGAACATAAGTCAAGTCAAAATGAACTCCCTCCATCAGCATATCGGTCGTTATAAGTACCTCCTTGTCCTTTCCTGAATAATCCAGGACTGCGCAGTCATCACCTATACTATAAAGAGTGCTGCTGTTCTGAGGGTTGAGGTCTTTTGTAAGATGGTCTATAAGTCCGAATTCTCCAAGTTCCGAAATCTCGGTACGTTTTGTCTGTGGCATATTGCTATTTGGTGAATGATTCTACGTGATTGATAACAATACTGTCAAACCTCTCCCTGTCAAGCAGGAATGCAGGTTTGACGGGAAGTACGAATATCCTCTCCCTTAGGGTGCGGCTAAGGTCCAATCCCGAAAGGCGGGCGGCATCCTTGGCGGTTGTAACTATGATTGAGCCCGAAGGCATGCTGTCAAGGGTGTTCTCCATCTCCTTCAGATCTTGTCTGCTGAATTCGTGATGGTCAGGATAAGTGAGTGCACGTACATGGCCGAATGAGTTGCGCAACTCTTGGAGCATAGGGTCGGGGTATGCTATTCCTGTCACTGCAAGTATCGGGCAGTCATGGGAAGGTGGCACTCTCTGTCCGTCCATGTGACAGATGGCATCATACTCAAGGGTTGTAAAGAAGACTTGTTGTCCTTCTGTTACTGTCAGCATGGATCTGAGCCTGTCCATTTCAGAAACAGGGAGTTGGGGCGGACACTTGCTTACTATTATAATATCGGCACGCCGGCGTCCCTTGGCACTCTCCCTGAGACGCCCGGCCGGAAGCAAGGCATCATCCAGGATATTACGGTTATAGTTAATCAGGAGAATATTGAGTGACGGCTTGACACTGCGGTGCTGGTAAGCATCATCCAGGATTATTACCTGAGGACTGCAGATATCGGCAAGCCGGCTAATCCCTTTGGCCCGATCCTCGCACACGGCCACGTCGATATCAGGGAAGTGCCTTTTAATCTGAAGCGGTTCATCGCCTATCAGACCGCTGCATGAGCGTGAATCGGACAAAATGAAACCTTTTGTGCGGCGTCCGTAGCCACGGCTTAGGACTGCTGTGTCCTGCTTATCCTTCAGTAGGCCTGCCAGATATTCGGTATGGGGGGTCTTGCCTGTACCTCCAACGGTGATGTTACCTATGCTGATAACCGGGATGTTGAATGTTTCACTCTTGAATAAACCTTTATCATACATGTAGTTACGTATCCCTACGCCCAGCCCGTACAGCCATCCGAACGGCCGCAGTACATTATATATATGTAAGGATGGTTTCATGTGAATCCCGGGAATGAGTTATGTCTGTTTTTTGACCGATACAAAAGTAAACAAAATTGAGGATATTATTGAGAAGTAATCTTTTTTACATGTTTTAATAACCTTTGGTTGCTATATTCACTAAAAATGTTGTAATTTGCACCCGTTTTAGACGCTATGGGTAAATAGTGCCTGAAGGGAAAGATGCTCGAGTGGTTGAAGAGGCACGCCTGGAAAGCGTGTATACGCCAAAAGCGTATCCGGGGTTCGAATCCCCGTCTTTCCGCAGTCAAAATGGAATTATTTAAAAACGATTAATACAACTAACTTAAAATTATCTCAAATGAAAAAGGTATTTGCATTTGTTGCAATGATGGGACTCCTTACATTTGGAGTAAACCAGACAATCAATGCTCAGGAGACAGAACAGGCACCTGCCGTAGAGGGGGTTGCCGCAAACGATTCAATTGCAGCTGATTCAATCGCTGCAGCTGACACCGAAGAAACTGAATTCTCAGAAGAAACAACCGAGAAGCAGGGACTTCACAAGACAATCAAGGTTAAGTTCATTGAGGGTAGCGCAGGCTTCATGTCTCTCGTTGCCATCGCTATGATTTTCGGTCTTGCTCTCTGCATAGAGCGTATCATCTTCCTGAGTCTTTCAGAGATTAACAGCAAGAAACTCCTTGAGGATATCCAGGCTGCTCTTGAGAAAGGTGATGTTGAAGGTGCCAAGGCTATCTGCCGCGACACTCGTGGTCCTGTTGCCTCAATCTGCTATCAGGGTATGCTCCGTATCGACGAAGGCCTTGACGTAGTTGAGCGTTCAGTCGTTTCTTACGGAAGCGTACAGGCTTCAAACCTTGAGAAGAACCTCTCATGGATCACATTGTTCATCGCCATGTCTCCTTCACTGGGATTCTTGGGAACTGTGATCGGTATGGTACAGGCATTCGATGATATCCAGAAGGCTGGTGATATTTCACCTAACGTTGTTGCCGGCGGTATGAAGGTTGCTCTTATCACAACCATCTTCGGTATTATCGTTGCTCTTATTCTTCAGGTGTTCTATAACTACATTCTTAGCAAGGTTGAGGGTCTTAACACTGATATGGAAGATTCATCAGTAAGTCTGCTCGACATCATCATGAAGTACAATCTGAAGTTCAAAAAGTAATTGGAACTGATTATGAAAAACGAGAATAAACAAATTAAGGCTTCTTCTTGGGCTCTTGGTATTCTCTTCGTACTTTCGGCTGTAGTACTTGTAATGTTCTTCGGCGTAGGATACGGAAACAAGACATACATGAACCAGAAGAACCTGACTGACCCGCAGTATACCGGTTTGCTGCTGATCTGGCTTTACAGCCTTGTCGGAATGTGCATTCTGGCAGTTCTCGGATTCGGTATAGCATCGGCTATCAGGAATCTGAAGTTTAAGACCAAGGGACAGCAGAGAACAGGATTTGCCGGCTGGGTATTCCTCTTTACTTTCGTAACAGTCGGAGTTTCTTATTTCCTTGCTGATACTTCAAAGGTATTGCTGGGTGATGGAAAGACTTGGGAAACCGATGTAACGAATCTTACACTGTCTGATGTCTGCCTCTACTCAATATACGCTTTGTTCCTGATTGCTATCCTGAGTGCATTACTCTCAATGTGCGGATTATTCAAGGCAAGAAAGTAAACTGAACAAGAATCAGAGTTATGGGAAAAGGTAAAAGAAAAGTTCCCGGACTTAACCAGTCTTCAACAGCTGATATCTCGTTCATCCTGTTGATATTCTTCCTGGTGACCACATCAATGGATACAGACTCGGGTCTTCCCCGTCGTCTGCCCGAGTGGAACCCTGATGAAGTAGAGCAGGAGATGAAGATCAAGGAGCGTAACGTAATGACGGTCCAGGTCAACAAGAACAACGAGATTCACGTTAAGAATGGTGTCGTAAACCGTACGATTGAAGTTTCGGAACTGAAGGATCTGGCTAAGGAGTTCATTGCGAACCCTGACGACAATCCCAGCCTTCCGATTAAGGAGGATTATGATATAGAGGGTTACGGAGTTGTGGTTACTACGGTAAAGCATGTAATCTCACTCCAGACAGACCGTACTACTAATTACGAGATCTATTTCCAAGTTCAGCATGAGCTTTCTAAAGCTTACTCCGAGTTGAGGGATGCCTGGGCTAAAAAGACTTTCGGTAAACCGTATAATCAGTGCGATGACAAGACCGAGCAGCCTATAGTCAGAGGTATGTACTCAAACAAGATTTCGGAAGCTGAACCTAAACAATATGGTACTGCACAATGAGTAAATTCAGAAGTAATGGAAAAAGGGAAATGCCGGAGTTGAATACTTCGTCACTTCCGGACCTTATCTTTACCGTATTGTTCTTCTTCATGATGGTAACGTCAATGCGTGATGTTGAAGTTAAGGTTCAGGTTAAGACTCCTACCGGTGGATCAGAGATTGAGAAGCTTGAGAGGAAATCACTGGTGTCACACATTTACATCGGTCCTCCCTCTAAGTCTTACCGTGCCATCTATGGTGCAGCTCCACGTATTCAGCTCAATGAGTATTTTGCTGAGCCTGAAGCAATACGTGAGTTCGTAATCTCTGAGCGTGAGAGCATGTATGAGAAGGATAAACCTCTTATGAAGATGTCTCTTAAGATAGACCAGAATGTTCAGATGGGTATTGTAACCGATGTGAAGCAGGAGCTTCGTAAGGCAAAAGCCCTGAATATCGTCTATTCGGCTTCAAAGGATAAGGGCAAGGAATAACGTTATTAACGTTCAAGTATTAAAGAGAGGCTTCTTTTTTGAAAGGAGCCTCTCTTGTTTTATCTTCGGTAAGTAAGGAATGAGAACTGGAACGGATTCTTTTCATCAGGTTCGTGGTCCTCGCGGTTTATGAGTTTCCAATCACCATTGCTTTTGAAATCGGGAAAATAGGTATCCGCCTGATTGGGGATGTCATGTACCAATGTGATGTCCAGCTCATCGGCCAGGTTCAAGGCTTGACTGTAAACCTGTGCTCCTCCGATAATATACACCTTTTCATCAGGATTGCAGTGGGCCAGAGCATCGTTCAGCGAAGCGTATATCTCCGTGCCGGCGAATGAGGCATCCTTTTGCCTGGTAAGAACTATATTGCGGCGGTTGGGGAGTGCGCCTTTGGGCAGTGATTCAAAGGTCTTGCGTCCCATTATTACAGTATGACCTGTGGTAAGGGCTTTGAACCGTTTCAGGTCTGCCGACAGGTGATATATAAGGTCTCCCTTGTAACCTATGGCGCCGTTCTCAGATATGGCAACAATTATTGAAATCATACAGATACGTCGGCTTTGATGTGAGGATAGGGGTCATAACCCTCCAACTGGAAATCCTCATACTTGAAGTCAAATATGCTTTTTACATCGGGATTGATGATCATCCTGGGCAGCGGACGTGGCTGGCGGGTAAGCTGCAGTCTGGCCTGGTCCAGATGATTCAGGTAGAGATGGGTATCACCGGTGGTGTGTATGAAATCACCTGGCTTCAGTCCTGTTACCTGTGCCATCATCATGGTTAGCAGGGCGTATGATGCTATATTGAATGGAACTCCCAGGAAACTGTCGGCGCTGCGCTGGTAGAGTTGAAGGCTCAACCTGCCGTTTGCCACGTAGAACTGGAAGAAAGCGTGACAGGGGGGCAGATTCATGTTCTTGAGGTCTGCCACGTTCCATGCACTCACGATTATGCGGCGTGAATCGGGGTTATGCTTGATGGTATCCACAGCCTCGGATATCTGATCTATGAAACCTCCGTCATAATCGGGCCATGAACGCCACTGGTAACCGTAGATATGTCCCAGGTTACCATCGGGATCGGCCCACTCGTTCCAGATGCGTACTCCACGCTCCTGAAGCCATTTGGCATTGGTGTTACCGTCAAGGAACCAGAGCAGTTCGTATATGATGGATTTTAGATGCAGCTTCTTTGTGGTCAGCAGAGGGAATCCCTCCTCCAGATTGAACCTCATCTGATGCCCGAATACACTTATTGTGCCGGTTCCGGTGCGGTCTCCTTTCTGTACTCCTTCACGAAGTATCCTGTCAAGCAGGTCGAGATACTGTGAGTTTTCCTTTTTATTGTCTGCGAATATACTGATTTTTTGGCTTAACTTCGCGTTATAATCCAACTAAGGCATGGCTTTTCCAGAGGAATTTATCAACATCCTACCGGCTGCTGAGCGCGATGCTCTGCTGGCTGCATTGGAGACGGAACCTGAGGTAAGCATAAGGTTCAACTACAAGACCGGTGATGCCCAAAGTCTTGTACTTGAGTCACTTGAATGCAAGGCCGATGGGCGTGTGCCTTGGATGGATGATGCCGTCTATCTGGACCACCGTCCACAGTTTACCATGGATCCGTTACTGCATCAAGGCTGCTACTACGTACAGGAGGCTTCGTCCATGTTCCTGGCCCAGGCTTTGAGGAGTTGTGTAAGCGGTCCGGTCCGAGCACTTGACCTGTGTGCCGCTCCAGGTGGCAAATCAACCCTTCTGGCCCAGCTGTTGCCCCAGGGCAGTCTGCTCATATCAAACGAGATCCAACGCTCCCGTGCGCAGATACTGGCCGAGAATATGGTCAAGTGGGGCCGTCCGGATGTGATGGTTACCTGCAATACACCAAGACAGATAGGCGAGTCCAACTTGATGTTTGACCTGATTGCAGTAGATGCTCCCTGCTCGGGTGAGGGAATGTTCCGTAAGGATGAAGGGGCTTTGCGTGACTGGAGCCTTAATAACGTCGAGATGTGCGCTGCGCGTCAACGTGAGATATTGGAGGATATATGGCCTGCGCTGAAACCGGGAGGATACCTTATTTACAGTACATGCACGTTCAACCGCATGGAGGATGAGGATAATGTAGTTTGGATGATGGAGCGTTTTGGGGCGGAACCGGTCCCTTTAGATCCGGAACCGACATGGAACATTATCAGTTCACTTACCGTACCGGACCTCCCTGTGTATCATTTCATGCAGCATCGCATCAGGGGCGAAGGCTTTTTCCTGTGCCTGATGCGTAAACCGGAAGGTAGTGCTGTTACTTTAAAGGGTAAGCCTTTCAGACCAGCCGGTTCAGGAATCCCGGCAGAGTGCAGAAATTGGATCGGTCCTGCCGGGGATTATGAGTTTTTCATCAAGAATGAGTCCATTTATGCGTTGCCATCGGATTTGGCCGATGATATGTGGCAGGCGGGGCAGGAACTCTATGCACTTGTGCCGGGCGTTGAGGTTGCGGTAATGAAAGGCCATGATTGGATACCGGCTCATGCTCTTGCCATGAGCAATGCGTTGAGAGGTGATGCTTTCAACAGGGTTGAGGTAACACGCCAGCAGGCTCTTGAGTATCTGCACTGTGATGCTTTAAGGCTTCCAGATGCGCCGCGCGGCATACTTTTGCTTACTTATAAGGATATTCCTCTGGGCTTTGTCAAGAATATTGGAAACAGGGCTAATAATCTGTATCCTCAGGAATGGAGGATAAGGAATTCCATAAGCTGATCATCGGCCACCGAAAAGTCCGTATGTGGTGCGGATTACACGGAACTCGGTCCGACGGTTAAGCTGATTGCAGATTTCCTGCTCAGACTCTGACAGGGTTTTGATATAATCTTCTGTAAGTACAGTATCCTGTTTGAGGAAGCTGTATTGCTCGGCTACTTTCTTGTTTATGGTCTTGGGTTGAGACTCTCCGTAGCCGCGGGCAGTAAGACGGTCTTTCTTTATGCCTTGCTTAATCAGATAATCCACAACACTCTCGGCACGCTGTTGTGAGAGACGCTTGTTGTAATCATCGTCACCCTTATAATCGCAGTGGGCTCCTATCTCAATGGTGACGCCAGCGTTATCTGTAAGCAACTGTACCAGCTCATTCAGGGATTCGGCAGATTCGGGACGGAGTGTCGCGCTGTTGAAGTCAAAGAAGATATTGTCTATGAGCACCGGCTTTGATATGGAAGACAGAGGAAACTGGAGCACGTATTCGCGGTCCTGATCGGTGCTGTCGGCAGTCATCTCCTGCTTATAGTTCATGTATCCCTTTGATGTACCAAGCAGCAGATAGCTTACTCCCGGGTTGATGCGCTGGGTAAAAGAACCGTCTTCCCTGACGTTCAGTTTCATGTTAGTGCCGTCATTGCCAATCAGGTAGACCAGAGCATCTGGCAGTTCGTAACCGTCTTTCTCATAGACCCAGCCGGTTATCTTGTGAACGGTCTCGGGCAGTTCGAATGAGTATATGTGGTCTCGGCCGCGTCCGTCATTCCGGTTGCTGGAAAAGAATCCGCGGGTATAATCACCTTCGAATGTCATGCCGAAATCATCCGATGCCGAGTTTACAGGAGTTCCCAGATTGCTGACTGTCCATGTGCTGTCACTGGTGCTGACGGCCCTGAATATGTCCAGACCACCCATCCCGGGATGTCCGTTTGATGAAAAGTACAGTTCTCCGTTCTTGCGGAATGTCGGGAACATCTCATTGCCTGGGGTGTTGATATCGGGCCCCAGATTCTCGGCACCAATCAGGCGTCCGCCGATGGGTACGCGCCACAAGTCCATGCCGCCATAGCCTCCGTCCATATCGGATACGAAATAGAGCCATTTTCCATCGGGCGAAGCTGCAGGGTGGGCATAGTTGTAAATGGAGTCTCTTGAACTGCCGAAAGGATTGCCTGCCGACCAGGATGCGTCTGAACGTGAAGACTGATAGATGGCTGCCGGACGAGGTTGCTGAGGATCTGATGAGCAGTAGGTGTAGTACATTGTTGAGAAATTGGGGCTCATAGAGCAGGATCCATCCTCAAACTCGGTATTTATTCCGCCTTCAACAAGTTCCGGTTTTTTCCACTTGCCTTTATCATCCTTGCGAGATACAAAGATATCACAGCTTTTCATGCCGGTTATGCCGTTCAGCTCTTCGCCTGTGGCCTCTTTTCGTGATGAAGTAAAGTAGAGAACGTCGTACTCCTGGCTTCCGAAAACAGGAGACCAGTCACTGTATCGACCATTCAGTATAGGGTCTTTCTTGACTATGTATCGGGTCGGATTGTCTTTCCATTGCTGGATGAGACGGCATGACTGCAGACCGTTCTGAGCCAGGATATCGTCGGGATCATGTTCCAGCGCAATCAGATAATTCTTTTCGGCCTCTGCAGGTTTGCCGTCCAGGCGTAGCATATCGGCCAGGTACCGATATACAACAGAGTCCGGGTAGTGATATCTGATGGCATTGCGGTATGCGGCAAGGGCTCTTGGTACATAGTTGGTGCGACGGTAACACTCAGCCAATTTGAATGCTGTAGCGGCACGCAACTCTTTTTCTGTAGATGGTGTGCCAGCATAGGCTTTCTTGTACAGAGCCGCAGCATCAGTATACTCTCCCAATGCGTATTTCTGGTCGCCTTTGCGCAGACTGAGCTCGGCCCCGCAGCCGCAAAACAGCCACAGGGCTGCAACTAACAGGTATGCAGCCGAACTTTTCATGTATAGTAATAACTGATATTATTGTATTTTATTGTGATTGATATAATAGCGGTACACTCAAATAAATTTGTAAGTTTGTAGTACCAAACCGGAATTGTAATCGTATAGTATTATGAAACGTTTTCTGTTTATAACAGTCTGTATGTTGTGTCTTACCCAGCTTGCGTTTTCCCAAAGCAAGGTTACGGCTCCAGGAGCCATCTACAGGTACGGAGATATGTTCCGATGGAAACATAATAACACCGAACTGACAAGCCGTCAGTTTGAAAGATATTTTGATGATGAACTGTATCACACTTATGTGGGAGGTCATAATCAGTTTAACCTGGGCGGAGCCTGCTGGCTGTATGGTATGCTGTGCCTGGTCATGACAGTTGTCGAATACGATCCCAATGCTGACAGTCAGAACGGTGCTTTTTATGCTTATGTCGGTGGCGCAAATGCGCTGATATGCCTGGGTAGTATCTTTACCGGAATAGGCAAGGGGCGTCTTGATTGGGTTGAAAAAACGTTCAACAGCCAGAATGCTGCCACTAACGAAGTCTCATATTACTCTAAACTGAAACTAAGCCCGTCAATCCTGATGACTGCTCAACGGGATATAGGGCTTGGCGCAACTGTCAGCTTCTCTTTCTGACGAAGAGAATCCGGTAAGATTTTATGTATTAAAGACGCGATGAGTTATCTGCCAGAACATCGTGTACAAGTGTGGTTACCATCTGCTTGAGCTCGTCCATGAACTGGGCGGGCTGATACTTTCCGCGCTCTATCTCACGGAGACGTTTCTCCCAGATTCCTGTAAGTTCGGCGCTCTTGAGCAGTTCCTCATGGATAAGGTCTATCAGACCGATGCCTGTGGGGGTGGGATAGAGGTTCTTTTTTTCCTTACGCATGTACCCGCGTTTGTATAGCGTCTCTATTATGGCGGCGCGGGTTGACGGGCGGCCTATTCCGTTCTCCTTCATGGCATCACGCAGTTCCTCATCGTTTACCAGTTTGCCGGCTGTTTCCATGGCCCGCAGCAGGGTGGCCTCGGTGTAGGGTTTGGGCGGGGTGGTCCACTTTTCCTGGAGTTCGGGCAGGTGGGGGCCGCTTTCATCGACCGTGAACTGGGGGAGTATGCGCTCGTCGTCATCATTCTTTTCTTCTGATTTCTCCTTTTCAAACAGGACTCGCCAGCCCGGCTTGAGTATCTCACGGCCGGTGGTCTTGAACTCGGCGCGGCCGGCCTTGCCCAGTACGGTAGTCTGGGCGTAGAGGCTGTCTGGGTAGAACACCGCGATAAAGCGGCGTGCTATCAGGTCAAACACAGCGCGCTCCTGCTGGCTCAGGTTGTTGGGATAGACTCCGGTGGGTATGATGGCATGGTGATCGGTCACCTTGCTGTTGTCAAACACCTTCTTGGACTTGGGCAGTTTCTGGCCTTCGAGTGGGACGGTGAACTGGGCGTAATCCTTCAGGCCCTTGAGTATGCCGGGGCATTTGGGGTAGATGTCATCGCTCAGGAACGTGGTATCTACACGCGGGTATGTGGTTATCTTCTTCTCGTAGAGTGACTGGATGGTCTTTAGGGTGTCATCGGCCGAATACCCGTATTTGCGGTTGCACTCCACCTGCAGCGATGTGAGGTCAAACAGGCGCGGGGCAAAATCACGGCCTTCCTTGCGGGTAACATCGGTAATCACGAAGTTCAGGGGACGGATATCATCCAGCAACTGCCGGCCGTCCTCTATCTTGGTGAACTTGCCTTTTGTATATGAAAAGGTGGTGTCACGATATACTGTCTTGAGTTCCCAGTACTGCTCGGGCTTAAAGTTGTCTATCTCCTTCTGGCGGTTTACAACCAGAGCCAGGGTGGGGGTCTGGACGCGGCCTATGGAGAGCACCTGGCGGTTATTGCCGTTGCGGTACTTTATGGTGTAAAGGCGGGTGGCGTTCATGCCCAAAAGCCAGTCACCTATGGCGCGGCACAGTCCGGCCTCGTAGAGTGACTTGAATGCATCCTGGTCCTGCAGGTGGCTGAACCCCTCACGGATGGACTCTTCGGTGAGCGATGATATCCACAAACGCTTTACTGGGCATTTGGCACCGGCTTTCTGCATCACCCAACGCTGAATGAGCTCACCCTCCTGGCCGGCATCACCGCAGTTGATAATGCCATCGGCCTTCTGCATGAGTGACTCAATTATCTTAAACTGCTTTTCAATTCCCTTATCCTCAATCAACTTTATTCCGAACCGGGGCGGAATCATAGGCAGGCTGCCCAGGCTCCAGTTTTTCCAGTTCTGCGTGTAATCATGGGGCTCCTTAAGGGTACACAAATGGCCGAAGGTCCAGGTTACCTGATAACCGTTACCCTCTATGTATCCGTCGTGTTTAGTCCCCGCACCCAGCACATCGGCAATATCCTTTGCCACGCTGGGCTTCTCGGCAATACATACTATCATATATGCAAAGTTAATCGAGAATTGAGAATTGAGAATTGAGAATTGGTCAAAACTTATACACACTATGACACAAAAGTAACAGTTCCCTGTGCCAGGAGTGGCACAGGGAACTGTTACTTTTGTGTCATCGCTGTTACCTCAGGATATTGACCAGGAGGCTTGCTATTGAAACGAGAATGCTGGTAGCCGACAGGGAAATTGTTGTAACGGAACCTACACTGGCATTCTGTGACTTGACTTTGTTGGGCTCAACATACACCACATCATTCTGTTGCAGATAGTAGTAGGGTGAATTTATTATGTTGGCATCATTCAGGTTGAGCACGTGTATTTTTCATATATATGTTTCTGCTGCAAAAGTATGCCTCCCCATCATCTCAATCCAAGCAAAAAGCGTTGCAAAACTGTTGCATTTTGCGTTTCCCTAAAAAGTCGACTTGGATTGAGTCAGACAAAAGAAGGAATTGCAGCCAGTTCTTGACCGATTGCGCGCAATGTGGCGTAGATTTCTTCAAGACGGGCTTGGGATGGTTTTTTTGCTCCGCTTATATACTGTGCAAAGAGGCTTTGTGAGATACCTATACGGCGGGCTACGGCCGATGCGTTAAGCTCGGGATGAGCAATAAACAATCGATAAAGCTCTGTATGATTCTTGGGGTAGAAGAAACCCTCATAACTGAGATCCTCGTCAATATCGGGCCAGTGAATTCCAAAGTCATCGGCCTTATAATTTGCTTTCTGCTGGGGTGTAGCATACCTTAGGTGCGGGTAATCGGCGTAATATTCACACGCCTCTTCACCGTTTTTGGTCCGAATCCAGACGGCATCGTCAGTAAGCCAAATCCTTTCTACCTCTATCATTTTATCTGCACTTATTAAAGTATCTGTTCCAGTGTTGCGCTATAACCTCCTGATTATCCTCAATAATGGATTCCATCATTTTTATCTCCGACGGCTTGAACCCGTGATTATCCACTAACTTGACAGGAAAGATCGTAAACTTGGCATTAGCCCCACCTCTCTCAACGTGGATATGAATAGGGTTGTGCTCATTAGAGTAAAACTTGAAAATGAATCCCATGATAATAAATACAGTTGGCATAGCTTTTATTTTATGCAAAAATAGGTAATAGATTTATTACCTGCAACTGTTGCCTCAATTATTTTTTGAAATGAAGATCAAGGCTGCCAAGTTTTCCCGGAATAATGCACAAAAAAGAGGACGGCTGTTGAGCCATCCTCTTCTGATTATTAAATGGAGTTTTACTCAGCGAGGAGCAGTTCCATGATCTGGCAGGCGGCCTTGGCTACGCTGGTGCCGGGGCCGAAGATGGCGGCTGCACCTGCCTTGTAGAGGAAGTCGTAATCCTGAGCGGGGATAACGCCACCCACGATAACCATGATGTCCTCGCGGCCCAGTTTCTTGAGCTCCTCGATTACCTGCGGAACCAGAGTCTTATGGCCGGCGGCAAGTGAGGATACGCCCAGGATGTGGACATCGTTCTCAACAGCCTCGCGGGCAGACTCGGCAGGAGTCTGGAAGAGCGGACCCATATCTACGTCAAAACCGCAGTCGGCGTAACCGGTGGCTACAACCTTGGCGCCGCGGTCGTGACCGTCCTGACCCATCTTGGCAATCATGATACGGGGCTGACGGCCCTCCTTCTTTGCGAACTCTGCTGTAAGCTGGCAGGCTCTCTCAAAGTCTGCGTCTTTCTTGCTTTCTGATGAATACACGCCTGATATTGTTCTGATTACTGCTTTGTAACGGCCTACGACCTTCTCGCAGGCATATGAAATCTCACCTAATGATGCACGCACCTTGGCGGCCTCGACAGCAAGAGCAAGCAGGTTGCCCTGTCCGGTCTCAACGCACTTGGTGATAGCATCCAGAGCCTTCTGTACATCGGCCTCGTTACGGTTGGCGCGGAGCTGCTTGAGGCGCTCAATCTGCTGGTTGCGTACAGCGGTGTTATCGACCTCAAGGATATCGATGGGATCCTCGTGGTCCAGACGGTACTTGTTGGTACCTACGATAGTCTGGACACCTGAGTCGATGCGGGCCTGTGTGCGGGCTGCAGCCTCCTCGATACGCATCTTGGGCAGACCGGTCTCAATGGCCTTGGCCATGCCGCCCAGCTTCTCAATCTCCTGGATGTGCTCCCAAGCCTTGTGGGCAATCTCGTTGGTGAGTGACTCAATGTAGTAGGAGCCTGCCCACGGATCGACCTCACGGCATACGTTGGTCTCCTCCTGGATGTAGATCTGGGTGTTACGGGCAATACGGGCACTGAAATCGGTAGGCAGTGCTATGGCCTCGTCAAGGGCATTGGTGTGCAGTGACTGGGTGTGACCTAAGGCTGCTGCCATAGCCTCGATGCAGGTACGGCCAACGTTGTTGAACGGATCCTGCTCGGTGAGTGACCAACCTGAAGTCTGGCAGTGTGTACGCAGAGCCATTGACTTGGGGTTCTTGGCGCCGAAGCTCTTGGTTATCTTGGCCCAGAGCAGACGGGCTGCACGCATCTTGGCAATCTCCATAAGATGGTTGGTACCGATGGCCCAGAAGAATGACAGACGCGGTGCGAATGTATCGATGTTCATGCCGGCGTTGATACCTGCACGCAGATACTCCATACCGTCGGCCAGAGTGTAAGCCAGCTCGATATCAGCGGTAGCACCTGCCTCCTGCATGTGGTAACCTGAGATTGATATTGAGTTGAACTTGGGCATATTCTGTGATGTGTACTCGAATATGTCGGCTATAATCTTCATGGAGAACTTGGGCGGATATATATAGGTGTTACGCACCATGAACTCCTTAAGGATATCGTTCTGGATTGTACCCTGTAGTTCCTCAAGAGTGGCGCCCTGCTCCAGACCTGATACGATGTAGAAGGCCAGGATAGGCAGAACGGCACCGTTCATTGTCATGGAGACTGACATCTTGTTAAGAGGTATGCCATCAAACAGCACCTTCATATCCTCTACCGAGCAGATGGATACACCGGCCTTACCTACGTCACCTACCACACGCTCGTGGTCGGCATCGTAGCCGCGGTGGGTGGCAAGGTCAAACGCAACCGACAGACCTTTCTGACCGGCGGCCAGGTTACGGCGGTAGAATGCGTTACTCTCCTCGGCGGTGGAGAATCCGGCATACTGACGGATGGTCCAGGGACGCATCACATACATGGTCGAGTAGGGACCACGCAGGTTGGGAGCGATACCGGCGGCATAGTTAAGATGCTCCATGCCCTCCAGGTCCTCCTTTGTATATACAGGCTTTACTTCAATGTGCTCCGGAGTCTTCCAGATCTCATCGGCACCGGCCTTTGTCTTGCATCCGCAAAGAGCCTCCTTGGGGGCTGCGGACTTGATGTCTATATTCTTGAAATCGGGTTTCATAACTACGGATTATTTGATGTTGAGCTTGCTGTTGAAATCACGGAGAGTCTCAAGTACGTTGCAGCGTACATGGACGTAATTCTCAATACCGGCGGCCTTGAGGTCCTCGATGCAGGCGGGGTTACCGGCAATAACGAATATTGCGCTGTCGCCTACTTCCTTGAATGCGGCGGGACCGTACTCGGCGTACTCGTCGTCGCTTGAGCAGAGCACCACGATATCGGCACCTGCCTTGCGGGCTGCCTCGGCTCCCTCCTGGACGGTCTTGAAACCAAGGTTGTCTATAATCTCGTAGCCTGCGCAGCCAAAGAAGTTACCCGAGAACTGGGCGCGGGCCTGACGCATGGCCAGATTTCCGATGGTGAGCATGAACACCTTGGGACGGCGGCCGCTGGCCTCGGTCTGCAGGCGCAATGCCTCAAACTCAGATGCTATGCGTGAACTGTCAAGGGTTGCGATGGTGGCCTCTGCCTCGGAGTTGCAGCAGCAACAGCAGTTCTTGGGGGCACGGCCCTCAGACATCTCCTTGATGTTGGGGAACTGGTTGGTTCCCAGGAGTGACTCCTTACGCTTGGCGGCGTTCTCATGACGGGTGGCGTTGGTGGCATTGACAGCCTCCTGAACCTTACCGGCCTTAACCAGTGCCAGCATACCGCCCTCATCCTCAACCTGGAGGAAGAGCTTCCAAGCCTGCTCAGCCAGAGCCTCGGTCAGGTTCTCAATGTAGTATGAACCGCCGGCGGGATCGACCACCTTATCCAGATGTGACTCCTCCTTAAGCAGCAGCTGCTGGTTGCGGGCCAGACGCTCCGAGAAATCATCGGACTGCTGATATGCGGCATCGAACGGGGTGACTGTTATTGAGTTTACACCTGCCAGAGCGGCGCTCATGGCCTCGGTCTGTGAGCGCAGCAGGTTTACGTACGGGTCAAACACGGTCTGGTTATACTTGGTGGTGACTGCGTTGATGAACATCTTGCATGAGCAGCGGCAGATGCCGTCCCCGGGGTTCTTGCCGCAGTGGCACTCGGGCTTGTAGGCCTCGACAATCCTGGCCCACAGCATACGTGCAGCGCGGAACTTGGCAATCTCCATGAAGTAGTTGGAACCGATACCCATGTTGAACTGGATCTTCTTGGCAACCTTGTCGGCGGGAACTCCTGCCTCGGTGAGGGAACGCATGTACTCGTTACCCCATGCCAGTGCGTAACCTAACTCCTGATAGCAGAATGCGCCTGAGTCAGTGAGCATTGAAGCCTTTACGGTGAGTGCGCGGAACTTCTTGAGAGGCTCAAGTATCTCAATGAGCTTGGCGGCGTCATCAAGACCGCACTCTATACCGCTCTTGAGCATTGAAGCGATGGGGTCGTATGCGATTGAGCCCTTCAGTTCACTCAGGTCATAGCCCTTCCTGGTGAAATAGTCAACCAGAGCCTGGGCCTGTGCGCAAGCCAGCTGCGGTCTGGTGCTGAAGTTGAGCTCTACGCAATCGGCGCAGATGCCCTCTAGCAGTGCCTCCAGTTCTGCACCCTCAATCAGGCGGCCGCGGCAGCAGAAGCTGAGTGAGTCAACACCCTTGTTAAGAATGTCGAGAGCCTTGGCGTTGGCCTCCTTGATGTCTTTGGTGCTGATACCCTGGCGTACGAACCATGTGTTGCAGGCCTTGGTGCCGCGCTTGTAGGGAAATTCTCCGGGTTTGGTCTCAGTGTCAAGTCCCTCCAGGTCCTCCTGACGGTAGAACGGCTGAACCTTGAATCCCTCGTTGGTTCTCCATACGAGTTTCTTCTCAAAATCGGCGCCTTTAAGATCCTCTGTGATCTTGGCCATCCACTCCTCGGTGGACACGGGCGGGAACTCTGAGAAGAGTTTTTCTTTGTAGTTTGACATAAAATATTACTTGTTTGATAGGATAATTCCTTTTTCAATAGGCCTTGTCATGCACAAAACCGCGCAAAGGTAACTAATTTGATTGAGTAAACCTATTTATATTTTGGGAATTTATAATTCCCGAATATCTATAAGTTTTTAAGGTTTTATAATAACTGCCGGATGATAATCTGCAATAAATGTTTGTACATTTGCACCTGAATTGTTGAAAAGACCTGTTTGTCTATCTTAAAACGTTGAAAGATAATGACTTGGATTAAATCTCTGCTTTTTGACTCCGAATCAATAGCCCATCTGCTTCTTCTGTATTCATTCGTTATTGCCGTAGGTGTGCTGCTGGGGAAGGTCAAGTTCAGGGGCGTGTCGTTCGGGGTGGCATTCATATTGTTTACAGGTATCGTAGCAGGACATTTCGGTTTTACCGGGAATCTAAAGACTATAGGTTTTGTTCAGGATTTCGGATTGATTCTTTTTGTGTACAGTCTTGGCCTGCAGGTTGGACCGTCCTTCTTTACGTCTTTCCGTAAGGGCGGTATGCGCATGAACCGCCTGGCGTTATATATGGTACTGCTCAACCTGGTTGTGGCAATTGGTGTCTATTACCTTATGTTTGACAGGAGTGATCCTGACAGTTTCGCAATGCTGGTAGGCGTATTGAGCGGTGCGGTGACCAACACCCCCGGACTGGGTGCCGCCGAGGAGGCCCTGCGTCAGACAGGCAATACAGGCGTGGAGATAGCATCGGGCTATGCCTGCGCCTATCCGCTGGCCGTCCTGGGTGTCATTATGGTGCCTATGATTGTCAAACTTATCTGCCGTATCAGGGATG
Source organism: uncultured Bacteroidaceae bacterium (assembly GCA_905235565.1). GTDB lineage: Bacteria > Bacteroidota > Bacteroidia > Bacteroidales > Bacteroidaceae > Colenecus. The sequence continues at coordinate 26,851 of CAJOLR010000042.1, forward strand.
ACGAGGAGAATGCCCGGCTGGCCAGTCAGGAAGTAGCCGATACAAGCCAGAAACCCATGCGTCAGTATATTGAGATGCAGAATGAACGTCTGGACGGCAAGACCATCATAGAATTGCGCAGGCTGATAAACCGTGAGTTCATCTGCTCACGTCTGATGCATCAGGGGCAGGTTATTACACCGCATAGGGAAACGGTGGTAAACCTGGGCGATCAGCTCTGTGTGGTCAGCTCGGAGGATGATGCCGAGGCCATCAGCACTCTGCTGGGTTCACTGGTGAATGTTGAATGGGATAAGGCCAAAGGGTCGGAGCCCCTTGTATCCAGACGTATTGTCGTTACCAAGGAGAAACTCAACGGCAAGACTCTCGGTGAACTGCATTTAGGCAGCATTTATGATGTTACCATAACCCGCGTGGTACGTTCAGGTACCGAGCTGTTTGCATCGGCCAGCCTGATACTTCAGGTGGGCGACCGTCTTACGGTGGTTGGCAAGGAGAGCAGTGTGGCAGCTGTGGCACAGCGTGTGGGCAATGAGCTGAAACGTCTGGACGCGCCTAATATCGCCACAATTTTCATCGGAATCATGGTAGGTGTACTCTTTGGGAGCATTCCTTTCTCAATACCAGGCATTCCGACTCCAATGAAACTTGGTCTGGCCGGCGGTCCGCTGATTGTGGCTATACTTATCAGCCGGTTCGGCTACAAACTGGGGCTTGTCACATATACCAAGGCAAGTGCCAACATGATGCTGCGTGAGGTCGGAATAGCCCTTTTCCTGGCCAGCGTGGGCATAAAGTCAGGTGCCAGTTTCTTTGAGACCGTAACATCGGGCGACGGCCTTATATACATGCTTGGAGGATTACTCATAACGGTTATCCCTGTATTCGTGGTAGCACTTATCGCACGTAAACGCTACAAGATGAACTACTACAGCATAATAGGTCTTGTGGCCGGCGCCAGCACCAACCCGCCGGCACTGGCATTCGCGAACAGCCAGACTGAGCACGATGCTCCTGCCGTGGCATATTCGACGGTCTATCCGCTCACCATGTTCCTGCGTATCCTGACAGCACAGCTGATGGTGCTGGTGGGATGCAGCCTTCTTTAGTTTACCACTTCTGATTAAGGATGTAGGGTATGCCGGAAGCTGTTATACCGGCACCGCTGATGTTGTAACGCTGTGAGTAGCTGTTGTTGTAGAACTCCACTCTGGCGCTGCCTTCATTATCCGTTATGACGTTTGGATTCCAGTAGATGGTCCTGCGGGCGTCTACATCACCCGGCAGTGCTCCTTCGGGATATTGAGGCGCATAAAACTCTACTGGGAGAGAGAATCCTTCGATTGTGGTGGTCCTACGGCTGAGGTTACGTATGTCCCTGTATGAGAGCAGTTCACGTTCATTCTTGATAAGCACGTCCACAAGGCGGTATCTGTCCCAACAGGTATCAACCCATATGAACCAGTCGGTATCGAGATGCTTGGTGTGGTAATCCACCAGCAGCGGTGTGAAATCGATAAAATGCCTGGGATACATCCCGTCATCATAGACTATTATGCTCTTTACGTCGATCATGTCTATGGCCATGGGATCATCGAACGGTTTCTTGTCAAGAACTTTCTGGGAGTCATGGATATAAAAGTATGGAGGAAATATATCGAAACGGATTCCTTTGTCAAGGAAATATCCCATCAGGTCTGTCGTGTATTCACCCAGATCAAGTTCCATCTCAGCTTCCTTGGCGGCATCCCAGGATGTAAATGTGTCATAATCCACAAACTGGCGCTTTTCGGTGATATCCACGTCATCGAGTACGATTCCCAGGTCTTCGCGGATAATCAGCGGCAGCTTCTCCTTATCCTCCTGATTCATGGCAGACGGGTCAATCACTTTGCTGTCATGTCTGTTGAGTTCTATCTCCTGTTTGAGGAATGGCCTTGCCTCTGGCATATCGGAACGCTCGAACTTGATGCGCGTGCTGCTTTCGAACTTGGATTTGCCGTTCTTCTTGCGGGTCATCAGGTTAATGGTCATCTTGGCCTTCCCGTAGAAATCACTCAGGTCAAATCCGAAATATCCGGTTGTGTCCGTATGATACTCGAATTGCTCAAACATGGTCTTGTCATCGGCCGGTACGACCGATGCATAAACGTCAATATTGGAGACCGGTTTGCGTCTGGAATAGGACAGGACCCATCCGTTCATGGTCAGACTGTCCTCAATCCTGTGCTTTTCGGCAAAGAACTTCTGACCGGTCATGTATTTCCACTCGTAGCGCTCCCATCCCTGTACAAGTGTCAGTAGGTTAAGGGCGTTACGGTGAAGCGAATCGGTCGACTCCAGATACCATGCCGGGTCATGTATATATCCTTTCAGGTCTGATGACAGCAGAAGATTGGACTGGAGATTATCCGTGAGTCCGCTGCCATAGTCACTCGCGTCTCGTACTGAAAGGCAGAAGCGGTCCCGTATGGGGTTGCCATTCCTGTCTGTCAGCTTAAGGGAGAGTACCTCCTTGCTGAAAGGCTGGCGAGACAGACTGTCTGTGATGACAGCTATGGTGGGGCTTTGGAACTTCTCATTGTTGTGGAACAGGCTGCGGGATGACAGGATCATGGCTTTCTTGTCATAAAGCGTCATGCGGCATACTCCGATTGGCCATGATGAGCAGTCTATAACTAATGTCGTGTCTGTATCCTGTATCTCTTCAAAATGTATCAGTTCACCGCGGCAAGTGACTGCCAGTCCGGTGACTTCGCCATCCCTGTCGGAGGTACGGTGGATGTCAACCGTCATCAGCGTGTCGGACATGGATGATACAATCATAGAATAACCGCTCTTGAGCGGTTTGGGTAGAGCGAATCTCGTGCTCTTGCCGTCATCGGTTATGAAATGCACTGTCTCGGATCCGTCGGGCGTGATCCGGAACGAGCCCATTCCGTCGTGGACAGTGCCGATGGAATCCTGACTGTTTTTTAAAAGTATCTTGCCTTCTATGGACAAGCCGTCCTTGCCGGTAGCCTTGAATGCCACGTTGCAGGGAAGTCCTTCAATCAGGTCTCCGCCTTCGGGATAAAAGGTCAGGTTTACCTTGCGGTCCTTTTCGTCGGATTCCTGACGTATAGTCCTGATAAGAGGGTTGTCCTGTTCCAGGATAACGTATGAATCATCAAATTCACCTTCATGCCTTGGCTTAGTGTAGACCGGTATGACACGTGAGAATATTGCTTCCTGACTGAAATCAAGCATATTCTGTGTGTAGGCCCTGATCTCATAGAAACCGCTGGGGTATTCCAGTATGCCTCGCTTCTCGCGGGCTTGGGCGGTGGAGGCGTCAATCAGGGGGATGGCTCCGTCGCACTGGCCGGCTATGACTTTCAGTTTCTGTTGGGAGATGAGATGTCCGGTAGGTGCGATGAAGTCCACATACAGCACCTTGCTGGGCGCACGCTGCAGGGTGGTGGCATGTGTGACAAAAGCCTTGAACCAGATGACTTCGCCTTGGAAATACGCCGTGTTGTCAAACTCAAGATAGACCTTTTCCTGAGGGAAAATGTTGTTGAACTGGTGTATGTTGCCCGAAAAACGCATCAACTCCCGGGTAAGCTTGCCGGAGTCAGACTGCGTTCCCTGTGAATGGCATGCAGACCAATATAATATGGCGGCTATCACTATAACAAATCGTTTCACGACGTAAAAATAAGATATTTTTTATTGATAGGAAAAATCAGATACGGAAACGGGGGAAACCTTTTGAGGATTCCCCCGTTGTTATTCAAGAATTAATCCTGAGTTGCTGTCTCTTACTGAGGACGCTGACCCTGAGGACGCTGACCGCCC
>CAJOLR010000043.1 GCA_905235565.1 uncultured Bacteroidaceae bacterium
ACGCTTGCGGTACTCATCGCTCAGGTCCACAAAATGGAACGGAATGCCAATCTTCCTGGCCACCATCCCGGCCACCAGGCGGTCCTCCTCCCACTCGCAGTCGCCGTGCAGTGTGCCCTCGGTATCGTGCCAGTTCTGCATGAACATGGCAAACACATCGTAGCCCTGCTGCTTGAGCAACAGAGCCGCAACACTGGAGTCAACACCTCCCGACAACCCTACACACACTTTCATACCGCAAAGTTAAAAAAAACGCCGCAAAGGGGTCGTTTAACAATGCGTCAAAGTTTCTCTGCATTAAACAAATTTGATTAATTTTGAATGTCGAAAAACAGGACTGTTCAGATATGAAAAGATTATTGATAACTGCAGCCGCCATCATGATGTCATTGATGAACGTGCAGGCCAGGGACATCCCCGCAGGAATCCGCATGGAGATAATTGAGGCCGATGAAAACAACCAGAACCAGTATTCCATTTTCCAGTACAAGGACGATGACGGAACCATCGGTTATTACATGAGTGTGGGCCGATACACGGAACTCCTGGGGCTCATCCGCGATGATATGGCAGCATCATTCGGCCAGTACGATGAGGTTTGCCTCTATATGGGCAGCACCAGGAATGATGTAATAGAATCACTTGACAATATGCTGGCCATACTGACCAAAGATAAAGGAGCCACCGCCGAATTCCAGTGCAGACTGGCTACATGGGGGCAGCGCCTGGGGCAGGAAGCCCAGACAACCTGCATAGTCACCAAGCGCTTCCTGCAGAGCAAGCGTCTCTGCTTCTACTTTAACAGCGGAAAGCGCACCACATATGCCGACCTTACCAAATCAGCCATCAAATCCATGCGTCTGAGCGTCAAGCTTGACATCCGCCTCCACCCCGACCGCGACACAGGGAACTGATACTTATGTACGATTTTACGCATTATTCGAGTGTAGCGAGTTTCAAGAAAGCGGATCGACTAAAAGAAAATGTTACCCATTGCGGCGTTTTGGGTCAGAATAATGGCAGAAATCGTCTGCAATACAAAGAATTACAGTAACTTTATGCTCGGTTTATTTTTCGTTGAACTAACCTTATTTCAGCTATGAGAAAGTCAATTACATTTTTCACATTTTTCTGCATTGCTTTGGTGACCACCAGCTCTAAGGGCTATCAGAACAACCCGGATGAGAGTTATGCCAAGATAGAAACCAAAAAGCTTGAGTATTCCATCCCATATATTCCGGTGGAGAAGCGCTCAGCCATCCTGCCCAAACACAATATCTGCTCTATCGCACCCGCGGGAGAGTCATCGGACAATTTCATCACAGGCAGCGGCACACTACGCATCCAGACTTCCGGTCAGCCCTATAACGATGTGGTGACCTATACCCAGGAGATGCTCTATGAGCCCAAATGGGCAGAGACTCCCCTGCCTCCAGACTTGCGCCCCTACCTGCCACGCATCCGCCAACTCCTGCTGGAGGGCAAGCCGAATGAGGCGAACGCCCTTGTGGACGAGGCCCAGAAAAAGGCCGGCTTTGAAAAGTACATGAATTTTGGCAACGATATTCTGTACCCCGTAGGCGGACCGTCCAGGCACACAGCCTTCACGCTCAGATTCCGCCGTCCGGAGCAGCCCGATACCCGGGACTATTTGCGCTTCCTGGACATGCAGAACGGCATGATTACCTCCATGTGGACCGATGCGCGCGGTTCTTTCCGTAACGAATGCTTCTGCGCCTATGACGGCGACGTCACCGTGAACCGCTTCACTGCGCCCAAGGGACAGCTGGACATGGACGTGGAGATGCAACTGCCAAGATTGAACGGCAGCACCCACCAGCTTAATATTGAGGACGGCGTGATCACTCTGGCCACAGCGTACAATCCGGAATTCGGCCAAAAAGGCTACGCCGTGGTCATCCGCTTCCTTCCCAAAGGCGGCGCTATGAATAAGACCGAAAGAGGTATGCACATTTCCGGTGCGGACGGTCTGACGGTCGTCGCTAAGATAGAGAGGTTTGAAAGCGGCTTCACCTTTGAATGCGTCAAGCCCATCCGTGAGGAACTGATGGCCATGAAGGTCGATTTCGACAAGCTGCTCAAAGGCAACGAAAAGTACATCGGCCAACGCATGGACCGTTCCCGTATCCATCTTAGCCCCGACCAGGACATGCTGCTTTCCGGCGAGGAACTGCTCCGGCGCGCCCACAGCAGGAACGAGCTGGATCCCGCCCTGCTGGAGAAGCTCTATGACATGGGCCGATTCTTCCAGATCTACGAGACTGGCAAGTATATTCCTCCTTTTACAGGCCAGCACAACATCAACACTAACCTGCAGGTATGCGCGGGTAACAACACTGGCCTCTTTGACGAGATGGACGTGTATTTCAAGTATTACGAGACCAAGTTCGATGACTTCCGCACCAACGCACAGCTGCTCTACGGTGCCCGCGGCCTGCTGGCCAGCGTTCACTGCGACCCGAATTCCGGCCTGTACTATCATTTCTCGCACACCTATCCGCATTACGGCTTTACAGGTGTCCTGGGTTGGATTTACAACGAGCTTTGGGGTTATTACCTCGTTACAGGAGACAAGGAATTCCTGCGCACCCGTGTGATTCCGGCCTACAAGGAAATGGCCCTGTTCTACGAGGATTACGCGTGTGACCGTGGCCCTGACGGCAAGGTCATTTTCTATCCGTCCTTCTCTCCGGAGAACCCGACCCCGAATCCCGGCTATGAGACAGTCACCAGCAGAGACCGGAATCCTACCAGGATAAACTCTGTCATGGATATAGCCATCTGCCGCGAGATCCTGATGAACCTGATCGATGGCTGCAAGACACTGGGCATCGAGCAAGACAACATCCCTCACTGGGAAGCCCAGCTGGCAGACCTTCCAACCTATCTCCTGGACCTGGACGGTGGCCTGAAGGAATGGGCCTGGCCAACTATCGAGGAGAACTACAACCACCGCCACGTGTCCCACCATTATGACGTATGGCCCGGTCGCGCGGTCACACCCGAAAAGGACCCCGAGCTGTCGGAAGCCATCATAATCTCCAACCGCAAGCGCGCCCAGCAGGACGATTCTGCCCATGGCATCATCCACCGTGCCTTCACGGCCATCCGTCTGAAAGACATGGAAGAAGCCGAGCAGAACCTTAGCCAGCTGCTCAACCACGGCTTTGTCCGCCGCACGCTGCAGACCAGCCACTTCCCATACAGGGGCGTGTTCCCGGACCTGACGGGCGCTGTCCCGGCGTTCCTGGTTGAGATGTGTGTCTTCAGCGAGCCCGGCACAGTGGAATTCCTGCCGGTCATGCCCGACAACCTGATGAACGGTGCCATTGACGGCGTATGGCTGTACACCTTTGCCAAGCTTAATCACATGGACTGGGACGAGAAGGGCATCCGTGCCTCCATCACCTCCAATCAGGCCCAGACCCTGACGCTCAGGAACCGCCGTGAAGGCTGCCGCATCCTTGTGAACGGAAAGGAGCTGACCAAGGACGGCGACCATGTCCAGTACACCTTCAAGGCAGGCGAGACCGCAAAGATTGAAATCATCCTCTGATCAAAACAAGGTCGCACATGCTCCACATACAAAAAGAGGCCGCTGTTGCGACCTCTTTTGCATGTGGAGCATACGAAAACGATACTCTTATAATTCCCCAAAAACGTATTCCGAGGAGTTCCGATGAATTGGTAAATTTTCAGCAAGGATTGCCAACATCTAAGGTATCTACGAACTGGTATTTATAATCCCCATTTTGATGGCGGCCACAGGGATATTAACGTTTATGAAGATTTTGACTTGGTGGTTTATCTGGAGGAGATTGAGCCGGAGGGGGAATAGGATTCTGACTCTGTAAATGAAAGAACCGCCGATGCTTATGCACCGGCGGTTCTTGTTTTATATATGTAGGTAATTTTTTACAGATGGAACGGATGTAACGACCTTTATTGACTCCACTTCTGATTTATTCTATCTCTTCAATAAAGATGCCTTCGCCATCATCGATTAGCTCTTCAGGCTTGACTACACGGATATTCGGACCTATCATCTGTTTCATCTCTTCATCAAATGATTTGGCATCGCCCATGTGGAATACACCAAACTGGTACAATACTCCATCTTTTTTATAGCCAGGCGGGGCTTTCTCCAGTTTAATTTCAAAATAATTCTTATCCAACGGAAACTTTACGCTCTTGTAGCCGGTAAAATCCACTTTAATTACGTGACCTGTTCCTACCAACGGGTAAGAAAAAAAACCATCCTTATCTGTAAGGGTATAATAATATGCGGCAGTATCATTATCAACGGTCTCAATGATGCTGGCATAGGGGCCCAAGGGTTCATTAGTGGCAGCATCCAATACCCTACCGCTGATAACAGTTCCTGGTTTAAGCTCTAAAGGCTTGATTTGACCATGACCCGTAATATCAATCGGTGACAACCCTGGTTGTTCTTTCATCTTGATTTCTATATAGGTCCTGTCAATAGGGACAACAACAGGAACATATCCCACGTATGATGCTTTGAGGCTATCATTGGGATTGACCAGAACGAACGAGAATTTACCGTCCATCGTTGTGCTGCAGTATGTAACAACATGGTTTGTGGAATCCCGCTCTAGACCTGCATCATGGGACCTTCTTGATCACAAACGATACCGAAGATTGTATCGCCAGCTTTAGGCTTATCTTGAGCAAACACGGTGGTTGCGGCTGCCTGAAAGAACAGCAATACCGTGAGGGAAATGAGTTTTGGCGCTTTCATATGCTTTTGTTTTTATGACGTTACGGGCAGACGGGACGTACGGAACGACCCGTAGAGCGATTCAGGTATGTTTCGGATTCAACTACATTTTGATGATAATACAATTGATATGAACGGAAGGGACTATCCTTGCAAAGTGTACTAGTCCAATAGTAACCATACGGCTCATTACGCATATTCACCACATCGGTATAACAACCGGCCGCCGGGAGAAATATTGTGCGGTCAGTATAGCCAGACATTTTACTTCTCACTAAATAACCCTGGACATCCCCCATTATAATCAAGGACCATGTACAGTTATTATATAACTCAGCCATCTCATCATTGGTTGGCATACGCCAGCTACCGCCCCATTTTACGTGAGCAACATCATCATTTGGTTCAAGGGTATTTTTATTGTCTGTGAATCCATCTTTTCCGCAATCACTGTCTGTGCAGTATTTGGTTAGGATTGGATTACGTGAGTCATTCCATCCGTATGCACCTTTACTCCATTTGTAATTATCCCAAGAATAATAATCCTTGGTTTCTGTTTCACCCCAGGCATAATAATCTCCGGATTCATTGGGATGATCAGCACCTACATTGCAGGTGGCCCATTTTACACTCAACCCCAGGTCTACAAACTCATGTTGAGCACTTGCGGGAACACAAAGAGTCATCATTATTGATGCCCAAGCAAACAGCGGAATTATTTTTCTCATAATGCTACTAATTTGGTTTCTTGTTATTTAAACTGATTTATACGGAAAATACATCTTGTGTTAAATAGTTCTTTGTCATCATTGTTTAGTGGGATACTGATTTAGCCGCCTCACGCAGAGGTATGGGTATGCCTTTATACTTATAACTTGAATCTGCATTCATTTCTACTTGAGGCAGTTCATCCCATTCCTTCATCTTAATCTCAAAGAAGGTCGTGTCAATAGGAATATCTACGGTCTCATAACCAACAGTAATTATACGTATCCTATTCTCAGGGCTTACCAAACGGAAAGAGAAATAACCCCAAAAATCAGTGAGGGAATGAGCTACAACACGGTCCAATGAATCACGCTCCGTTACGTTTATCATCATCGCGGGGCCATATTTATCACTAATGATACCGGAGATCGTATCACCCGCCTTGGGCTTGTCCTGAGCAAACACGGTGGTTGCGACTGCCTGAATAAACAGCAATCCTGTGAAAGAAATGAGTTTTGACGCTTTCATATACTTTTATTTTTGTGACAAATGTAAGTATAGATAGATTGTCAAAACAACAATTAGGCGTTGCAATATCGTTGCAAATTATTCACCTGTTTTTTAAATCTGTCACCCATTGATAGTGACCATTCAGTTTGCCGGCCTTGCGGGCCTTTCGGTAATACTTTCTGGTGAGTATCTCAAGTGAACCGCCAGCACCTTTAACGCCCCAAATCTTAGGGGCCTCTTCATTATTCAATGTCTGTACCGCCTTGATCTTATCACCACGTATTCCTACCAAATCTGCAAGTTCATATCTGTCAAATATAGGCGCTCCAAAATCAAATGCGGATAGCTTGTCATCACTCACAGAAACAATCTCACCGTCAAGGACTATCAACGGATATTTGGGGGCAGGAGACTCTGCTGCTTGAGTGTTGTCTGAAACAAAGAACCTGTTTACTGGAACACCATATATTACGCTGACATCAGGAGTGCGTGCGCCTATTTCTATAAAATCCCTAACGGCTGGTTGGACATTGGGATCATAGTATCTGTCGTTGCTCACTGCAGGAGGGCCATACATTGTAACCCGTTTTGCGTCTCTAATCAAATCAACTGTGGGCAGATTTGTCTCTACCATTTTTATTTCAAAGAATGATCCGGTAAACTCAGATACTGCCTCCCAATATTCCACATAGGTTACAGAAAGACGGTTGGCCGGATTAACAAGCTTAAAAGCAAATTTTCCATTCTCATCAGCAATAGCATGAGATACAATCCGATAACTGGAATCTCTCTGTAATGTTAGCCCATTGGATAGGACCGTTTTCATCACGAACAATACCACTTATCATATCACCAGCTTGGGGCTTAGAGCCAGATACAACAACGGTTGACTTGATGGTATCTTGCTGAACATGGTTGACTACAGCGTAGGCCATGCCTGTATTGCAAAAGAGAGGCAGTAACAGCAGAGATATGCTGCAGAGTGTGCGGTACCAACCGCGGGAAAGCCAGATTCTGATTCTACGTATCTTCATATTTCAAGCTATTGTTATTCGTTCTTTTTGAGGTATAATACTTGGATTATCATGGCCTCGGTTGTAAGGCCTTCCCGCCTGGGGTCAGGTATATAAGTGCGGGCGGAGCGGTCATTGCTTAACACTATGTCAACGTCATTGGGGCCATGCCACACTGTACCTTCTAATTTGCGGGTGGGCTCGCCGTACTGACTATCAAAGGCCTCATCCAACTTAGCAAATATAATGTTGATGCTATCCTCATTTGTGGAAGCGAAATCAAAATTGTGAGGTACGATCAGGTTTAGTTCTACTGATTTCAGCGTGTTGTCATCTTTATCAACATACAGGAAAACATGATTCCAGTCAAAGCCCAGATACTGGATATTCCTGACATGATAAACTATTGATGCTTCACGGGAAGGGATGTCAACATGAGCGTTATATCTCTCGCTGAACAGCTTGACTATCTCCTGCTCACTTACGGGCATTCCTATACGGAGGCCGAAGATATCATCCTGCAAGGTACTTCCAACAGCTTCTAATTGATTACTTAGCAGGATTTTGCTTACAAGCCTTCCGTCTACGGTGATACTGCCGTCACTTAACACCTCTACTCCAGGAAGTTTGCGGATTACTGAATCCAACGTAACACCTTCAGGCAACCTGAAGTTATCAGGACTGAATTCTGGTACACATTCAAGTCTTTCAGGAACGGGTAAGATTTCTCTTATGTTGTCAAAAGAGCGCCATCCGGGAGCATTCTGATATGATTGAAGGGATCCTTGGGGTACGTATAATGTCCTTGGAGGATTAAGCCCCGGGTTATGAGGGCCTAAGAACTGGAAACTCCAGTCAAGTATTTCATCAGGGGTGTATTCTATATGTATTACAGGTGGTTCAGGAGAAAGGCAATACACTTCTGTCATTGTCCTGAAAGAGGCCAAAGCTTCAGTACCTATGTATTTCACTTTCTCGGGTATCACAATCTGCTGGATTGAACTGCCGGCAAACGCCCAATTACTTATGGATGTAACATTCTTACCCAAGACAACAGACCTAAGCCGGGATGTAATACGTTCTTGTTCCGGTGAGAAGGTGTATGCCTGGAATGACTCCATAAAAGCTTCCGGAATAATCTCCACTAGTGGCGGCAGCACAATCTCCTCAATGTTGACACATCCCTGGAAACAAGCCCTTTCAAGTGTTTCAACAGTAGAGGGTATTGATACATAAACAAGTGATTTGCAATTTGCGAAACCGCCTATCGATACCGTTCTGTATTTGCGTCCTCTAATGCTGAATGATTCCGGAATAACAAGTGTATCCTTACAAAATGAATCATGATCCGCCGGGCCCAAAACCTGGGCTGTCTTCTTAAAAAACGATATCTTGACCTTCAATCCATCTACATCAATCTTTCTTGCAGACACAGGAAAAGATAACTGTACTGCAAGCAGAAATGTCATAAAGCGAATCAATACTTTCATTGCAGGTCTTTTTTGATTTTTTCTGTCATTTTTGTGTGGTCTCAATATATAGGAAACGCAGGGATTCACTTTCAAGTTTGCCTTTCAGTCTGGTCTTACATGAACGGACTGATGAGTCTGTCATATTCAGGATCTGGCCGCATAGGTTGTTGTCAATCTTAAGCAGCGCCATAATGAAGCAGAACAGTTCTGTCTCGCTAAGCTGACCGTTAAAAGTGCAGATGTAAGGTCTGAATGTGCCGAAACTGATGTAGAGGCTCTTCTTGATTTGCTCAGCCTGTTCATTTGTCAACACAAGTTCTTTATCACGGCACTCCTGGAGAAGCTTGTATCCTGATGTTTGCTCAAAGTCTTTACGGCAGGAGATGAATGCCTCTGATATTTTCAGCAAGGAGCTGTTAAGGTAATCTACAGCGGAGTCCTGTTCTACATCGGCCTGTAACGCAGCATACCGTAGAGAGGCGTTCCGGAGTATGTAGATGCCGGCCAGCCAAATTGTCAACACGAATATGGAGCTGATTATATAAGCCATCATGATGTATTACATGTTTTGACCGAAAAAGCAGAACGCCAGTACGGTTACCAGACTCATCATGAGTGGGACGATACCGATGGCTGACACAAAGATGAGCAGGTTTATCTCCTTGCGGCCAAGCTTGTGTCTGGCCAGCAACGGATAGAGCACCACAAACAGCAACGGGAAACAGAACTTGGACAGCTCCTGCACAAACGATGTGTCTTTTAATGGTATCTGCACAATGACGGATACTGCAAAGAACACGAACAGATACATGGAAATGAACCGCAGAGTGTAATCCTTCTGCTTGGCGATGACAAGATAGAGATAGAACATAAGCGAGAAGAATGCTATTCCGGCCATGTCCATAAGATAGAATTCCATAATGTCCTTTTTTAGTTTACTGCTGCAAAGAAATAATACTTTCTCCTTTTTAATGCAAGAAAATGCGCTGCAAATTGCAGCATTTGCATTTGAGAGCGTTTTTTCTTTTAATTACGCTCTTATATTGGCAAAAGTAGTTATCAGATTTACAATTATCAAGGAATGGGTGCTGCAATATCGTTGCATTTTGTGTTTCCCTAAAAAAGGTGGATGATACGCAATGTGATTGACAACCGCGGAGGCCTGCACCGCCGGGCGACCCATGAGATGCACCTGCGCCCATTCAGTCTGTACCAGTCAGAGATGTATTTCAAGGCAAGGCACTTTAAGTGGGACCGCATGACTATTCTGCAGTTGTATGCTGCAATGGGAGGCGTTCCCTACTACTTCTCACTACTTGACCCCACGAGGAGCGCGGCCGAGAATATTGACATGCTTTTCTTCTCGACCGATGCCGAATTCAAGAATGAGTTCAGACGTTTGTATAAATCACTGTTCCGGAATCCTGAAAAATATATGGATATAATCAAACTGCTTGCAGTAAGCCGCGAGGGGATGACACGGAAAGAGATCGCAAGCGCTCTGAAAATGAGTTCGGGAGAAGACCTTACCAATATGCTGAAGGATCTTGTATATTGTGACCTTATTAGTTATAACAGTGTTTGTGGTAAAAAGAATTCCGGTATATACCGCCTGGTGGATTTCATTACAATATTCTATCTGACATTCTGCAACACAACCGTAACTGACCGTGCCTATTGGCGTCACACATTGAACACTCCAACACAGAACACTTGGTACGGACTGGCATTTGAGAGAATCTGCATGTTTCATATATGGGAAATCATTCAGTCACTTAGGCTGGACACTATGCTTACCAAATACTATTCATGGCGCAACAAGCCCGGTAAGCCAGCAGGTCAGATTGACATGATTATAGAAAGAGCTGACGGAATAACTGACATCTGCGAGATGAAGTATTCACGGTACGAATACACACAGGATGCCGATGAGAGTAAAAAGCTGGAACGCAGGATACAGGCCTTTCAAAGCGAATACAAGGATCACAAATCAATCCGAACTGTATTGGTTACGACCAAGGGGTTGACGCAAGGAGAGCATAGTGACGATTTTGCCAAAGTACTGACTCTTAAAGATTTATTTGTAGAGAACACAGAGGAGTATTAAGCCAAACTTGCTAATTTTTGCCAACTTTGGCGGAACTTACTATATTGATCAATTCAGTATCTTAAACAGAAGGTATTATTCCGATAGTTTGTGGGTTACGCTGAAAAAATAAGTAAGGATTTAGTAGTGTTAAAAAACCAAAAGTGCCCTACAGATACCTGTAGGGCCGTTTTTGTGGAGCATACGAGTCCATCTTTCCATAAGCCATTGGAAGAATATCGGCCCTACAGATATGCTATAATAGGTTTTTCGGATAAGTGATTTCCAATAGATTCCTATGTTTTTTGTATTATTCAGTATCGATTCTGCACAATATCGTATTGGTTAGTGTGCTATTTCTGTAAAATATCGCATTCCTATAGAAATGTTTTCTGTAAAATATCGCATTTTACTGCATACTTTTCGTATCTTTGCAAGAGTAATATGCAGTGACTATGATAGACAAAAGGGTACTGGAATTAATCCTCACAGACCAGCAGGAGGAGCTTGAAGAGAGGGCTGACGAGGCATTATGCCCCAGACGTGAAGAGGTTTTGGTTGACACAAAGAGTTCACAAGCACAAGTTATTATAGGTGTAAGGCGTAGTGGAAAGTCCACGCTCTGCTATCAGGCACTACATGGCAAGGGGTTGAAGTTCGCGTACGTTGACTTTGACGATGAGCGTCTAGTGAAGCTTGAATCGGACCAATTGAACGATGTACTGGAGATACTGTATAAGATATACGGTGATTTTGATTATCTGTTCCTGGATGAGATACAGAATGTGGAGGGTTGGCATCTGTTTGTAAACAGGATACTCCGCAAGAAGATGCACGTAATAATAACCGGATCAAATGCCAAGCTGTTAAGCAGTGATCTGGCAACACATCTAACGGGGCGTAACAAGGAGATTGCGCTCTTTCCTTTCTCTTTTAAGGAGTTCTGCATAATGAAGAGTGTTGACACCCAGAGACGTACTACTAAGGCCGAAGGATTTCGCCGTGCCGCATTTGACGAGTACCTGAAACAGGGCGCGTTCCCTGAGTTACTGAGTATAGAGGACAAAAAGAGTTACGTGAGCAGTCTGGTAGAGAACATACTGAAGCGTGATATTGAGCAGCGCTACAAGATAACATACAAGGCTGCCTTTGAAAATATGGCCCACCATCTGCTAAACGTTTCGCCCACAATAGTTGTTACCACAGATCTGGCTGGGCAGTTCCACTTCAGGTCTGAGCATACTGCCAAGAACTATGTGAAATATCTTAAGGAGGCCTACATGCTGATAGGAATACAGAAGTATTCACAGAAGAGCAAGGTACGTTCAGTTCAAGAGAAGGTGTATGCGGTTGATGTGGCCATGATGGACCAGAGAGAAAATGCTTTTGCCGGAGATAATCTTGGATACCGCCTTGAGACCATAGTTGCCATACATCTGATAAGAAAGTGCAAGATAGAAGGACTGGATGTATATTACTTAAATGACAGATCTGGCGAGTGCGATTTTTTGGTTTGCAAGGGCAATAAGGTAGTACAGGCTATACAGGTGTCATACGATATATCGGCCGATAAAACCCGCAAACGTGAGATAAACGGCCTGCTACTGGCCGCTAGACAGACCAAATGCGATGATCTGTTATTGCTGACCGATCACGAGAGTGGTGAGATAGAGCAAGACGGACGCAAGATGAAAATCCAGCCTGTCTATGAATGGGCTACAGAGTTGGGAATATAATCAATAACGTCAGGAACAAATGTATTGGGGCGAACCCGGAGGGTGAGAGCGGTCCCGGAGGGCCGCCAAGCGAGTGTGACGAGCGCTTTTGCGAAGCAAAATAAAACAAGGTCCACATGCTCCACATACAAAAAGGCCGCCATCGGCGACCTTTTTGCATGTGGAGCATACGAGACTAATTTGGGATATTAGGGGGTATTATGTGATATTGTTATATTATTGATAATGTGACTTTTGAGACAAATTGGTGTTCCTGATTATTCCTGATTATTTCATAGTTTTAGGAAGATTTTAGGAAGGTGTCCCATTGAGGTTAGGAATAATGTATTATCTTTGCCATAGGTATTTAAAACACATTTTTTATGTCTACAATTTATTACATTGGCCCGGTCCTTAAGGACGGAAATGCGGGTATTTTTATCAGAGTTCAGAACAAAGAGCCTAAAATTGACATTAAAAAGAAGACTGGGCTTAGTGTCAATCCTCGTGTTTGGGATAAGAGAAACTCCAAGACTTTCTGGGATAAGTACAAGGGAAACGCTGAGATTGAGAAGTTGTTTGAGCAGCTGAAGAATATACGCAACAGCGTGGAGGGTCAGCTGGCTTTGGGTAAGGCACTGAAGAGTGAGGATGTGCAGAAGTTGATTGAGGATGTCATTTACAAGGAGGCGAAAGAGGAGGAGCAGCGCAGGAAGGAGGAGCTGCTGCGGATGAAGCTGGAGGCGGAGAAGATGACTCTGGTTAAGTACTTCCAGAAGTTTTATGATGATGCGGAATCAGGGAGGCGGGTTACTGTTAAGGGAACCCGGTACACTCATGGGTCTCTTACCAGCATCAAGCAGGCTCTGAATCATTTTCTGGATTTTGAGGGGTCTCTTAAGAAGAAGCATGATTTTGATGATGTGAACATGGACTTCTACAATGATTATATGACCTACCTCAATAATCATAACTACAGACTTAATACTATCGGCAAGAATATATGCTGGCTGAAGGCGGTCATGTCCATGGCGGAGACAGAAGGGTATCATCACAGTGCTATATATAAGGATAAGAGGTTCAAGGATACCAGAGTGGAGGCTGACTCCATTTATCTGACCAAGGAGGATCTGGATGCCATACGGGATGTGGACCTTAGCGGTGAGCAGCCGGGTTATACGCTGGCCAGAGATATTTTCCTGATTGGCGTTTGGACGGCGCAGCGCGTTTCTGATTATAACAACCTGGACAGCAAGAATGTCAAGGAGTATAATGTGAGGACTATTGAGGATGTGGAGGACCCTGACAACCCCGGCAAGACTAAGGCTATTGTTGTGGAGAAGACTAAGAAGGTGATTGAGATTGTGCAGAAGAAGACGGGTGCGAAGGTCTATATTCCCTGTTCCTCGGAGCTGCTTCAGATTCTTGAGAAGTATGATTTCAATGTGCCGCACCTTTCGGACCAGAAGGTGAATGACCATATAAAGGAGGTGGCTAAGATGGCCAAGCTTGAGGATGAGATTCGTGTGGAGTATGTGAAGGGTGGCCAGAAGCATGTGGATTTTGTTCCGAAGTGGAAGATGGTGCACACCCATACTGCCAGGCGCACGGGTGCCACGCTGATGTATCTTTCGGGGATGGATATTTACGATATTATGAAGATTACGGGCCACACTACCCCGCTTACGCTTAAACGCTATATCAAGGCTGAGGAGCTGGAGGTGGTGCAGAAGATGGTCCAGCAATATGACTACTTTGATTAGTAGCATGTGTTGATTGGCGGGCCATGTGGGCCCTTATACGATTAGTCCTTTTTACTATATACCTATTTTAATTGAAAGAGATGAACAGTATTAATGCTGCCGTTACGGAGATAGATGTATTGACCTCAGCCGCCGCTGGTGCGATGGCTGAGGTCTCTGACGCTATTGGGCGTGATGGTTTGGAGAGTGAGGATACCGGGGATCTTAGGCACCTGGTGGAGTTTGTCATTGTGAAGACCGGTGAGATTAAGGAGCTGCTGACGCGGACTCTGGACAGCATTCTGGCGGAATGGAACGGGATAACCGGGAACGGGATGCTGGAGGGGAAGGTACGCGAGTATCTGAAGCTGGGGCTGGAGTTTCTGGAGAAGGCTGACGCATTTGACGTTAAGGTTGCTGATTGCCGGTATGACCTGAGTGCGCTGGTTGGTGAGAGCTGGTTTGCACGGGAGCTGCTTACGGTGATGTGCGATTGGAGGAAGAGTGTGGAGCCGGTGTTGGAGGCTCTGGAGAAAAACGGCGGAGTTGAGCATGGGTTGGTGGATCCTTTTGAGACGGCGGTGAGGAAACTGCGACCATACTTTACGGGCGTGGGCTCTGAGGGCTTGAGGGCGTTGGTGATGAACGGTGTGTCTTTGGACGCCAGGCCTAACTGGAAGCTGGACCGTAGGCAGGCGGTGATACTGGGGGAGACGCTGGGGATAAGCTGCAGGGTGATGAACCTGTCGTTTGTATTCACCAACCGTAACGGTGCTGAGCGGCCGCTGAAATACAGCAGCGACAGGCCTGACCTGGATTACAGCTGCTATGAGATTTATCCTATCCTGACTGAGTTACTGGATGGGATAAGGGAGAAAAAGAAAAGCCTTAAATAAGTCTTAAAAGCGCCATTACAGACGGACATAGGCGCTGTAATATCAGCATCTTAAGGCAGGTGGAACAAAGCTGTGGCTTTTTGTTCTGCTTTTGGGTGCTATTGTATCCCACCTTATACCACCATACTTTTGCAGTGCCGGTAAAAATTGCCGGCACAGTATAGGCCTACACTGTTTTTTCTAATTCAAAACAGTGTTTTTATGGAAACATTAGAAGCAATCAAGTTATTCTTATGCGACTTGATCAAGCCAATCGTGTCGGAGGCTGTGGCGGAGGCCATACCCAAGCCTGAACCTAAACAGAGTCTGCATCTGCTTACCCTGGCCCAGGCTATCAAGACTTACCCTATCTCACACTCGACTATCTACCGGTTGTTTGACCGGGGACAGCTGTCGAAGCACAAGCTGGGGAAAAGGACCGCCCTGGATGAGAGAGAACTGATGGTGCTGTACAGGAAGGAAACCCTGACCGGCACAACCGCAAGAAGAACCTCAGAAAGATACCCGTCATGAAAAAAATATCAAGAAAAACGGTGGATTGTCACACCGCGTCAATGATTAGAGTTTATTTTGCGCTCCAGCAATCAATTATGCCTACCGGTTATGTCAGAGAATGATGGTTTGATAATGCCTAAATTCGATCCGGGTGCCGTCCTTGTAACCTTGTTTAAAAGAGTTTGCCCGCCTAAGACCAAAGGTGAGAGTAAGGAAGAAAGATGCAATGAGACGCGGACCGATGAGATAATGCAGAGAGATATTCCCTTGACCGACTTTGTCCGCCTGGGTGCCAGGTATATCTCCAGTCTGGAAAAGATCTGGGCTGAGAAAGATAAAAACAAGGTGAAATATCTGAAACGTGAACTGCTGCCGGCTGCAAGCATTTCGGCCACTCTGAAGACCAGGAGCTCCGGGGTGTCTCTGGAGAATAAGATTATTCAATATACCGGACTTATTGTTCTGGATTTTGACCACTTGGAGGATATTGAGGAGGCCAAAGAGAAGCTGAAACAGGTGCCTTATATCTGGTACGTATCGATGTCGGCGAGCAAAAAAGGGCTTTATGCCATTGTCCTGACTGACAACAGGGACTATAAAAGACATGAGTTGTACTTTGATGCCCTGATTGATGAGGCAAAAGCTTTAGGCCTGAATCCTGATAAGCCATGCCGCGATGTTACCAGACTGAGGTTTGTATCCTATGATGAGAATCCCTACATTAACGAGAACTGTACCCCGTACCAGCTGCCGGATGACTATTACCCAGTGAAGGATGACATATACCTGCCTCCAGGGGACGGTGCTGATGAGGTGCCTGAGGGACCCGCTGCCGAGGTAACGGATGACCAGAAGCTGCATGCCGCGGAGGCTCTGGAACTGAATATGCCCCTGGGACGCAAGTTACCGTTTGCGGATGCGCCCGAGAGAGCAATGTCATTTGCCAAGGAATGGGAAAGGAAACAGATTCCGATTGACGATTTCAGGGACTGGTATGTGATGGCATCGGCACTGGGTACTCTTGGTGAGTATGGATGGGGAATACTGGAGATGATCTCTAAGTTCAGTTCCAAGTATGACAGGGATAAGAACAGGGATATTTTGACAGGGTAAGGAAAACCAACCGTGAGATTACTATGGGAAGTTTCTTCTACAAGTGCCACGAGTACGGTGTAATGACCGATACAGCTACGCACAAGGAGAGCCCTGAGTTTCCGGTGAACGCTTTCCCCGACACTATCAGGGATATCATCCTTAAGGCCCACGAGGGAATGAACCACCCTGTCGACTACATTGGCTCAAGTCTTATCACCGTGGCTGCGGCTGCCGTGGGCAACAGCATCCAGGTGAGGATGATGGCGGACTGGATAGAGAAGCCCATCATCTATATGGCCATAGTTGGTGAAGCCGGGTCGAACAAAAGTGCCCCACTGGCATTTGCCGTGAAGCCGCTGGAGATTATGGACGACATAGAAATGGATGAGTACAATGAGAGATATGAGGAGTACCGGGAGGAATGCGAGAAGGCCGCAAGGTCTAAAGGCATGATGCCCGAAGAGCCCGACTATTTCCAGTATGTGCTGAACGATTTCACGATTGAGGCCATGATGCAGCAGCATGCGGTGAACCGCCGCGGTATGCTGGTGTATAAGGATGAGCTGCTGAACTTTGTACGCAACATGAGCCGTTACAGTACAGGCAATGACGAGATGACCTGGACAACCATGTTCACCGGTGGCGGGATCCAGAACACCAGGAAGGATAAGCGGAAGACCAAACTGAAATCCACATGTGTATCAATCATACGTACCATACAGCCGGAGAGCCTGCCTGAGTTTGCCAAGGGCAAGACGGAGAACGGTTTCATAGACCGCTGGCTGTTTGCCTATCCGGAGAAGCTGAAGGCACCGAAGTTCAAGACGGGAAGGCAGATGCCGGAGATAGTGGATATGTGGTATAAAGTGATTGACCGCATACTGGATATTGAATACGATCCTGCTGCCGAGCCCATTATCCTGAGCGAGGAGGCTGAAAAGGTCTATGCCAACTGGTATGACGCCCTGGCTGAGAAGAAGTTCCATGCGGATGTGACTTTCAGGCGGGCATCGACCAAAATGGAACGTTACCTTATCCGGTTGGCCATTGTTCTGGAGGCGCTGCGTTACGGTGCCGGCGGCGAGCGTGTGAAGGAAATCAGTGCGTGGGCCATAAAGGGTGCCATTGACCTGGTCTATTATTACCTTTCTTGCGGAATGAAGGCCAGAAAGAAGTTCAAGACCGGACCATTGGAGACCCTTACCGACCTGCAGCGTATGATTTACACTGATATACCTGTGAAGTTTGAGACCAAGGAGGGCATTGAGATTGCTGAAGGGCACGGTATGAGTGAGCGTACATTCAGATACTGGCTCCATTCGGACTTCTTTATAAAATGCTCTCACGGCAATTACGAGAGGAGATACAGGTAAAGGGTATATGCAGTTTTGCCTTATTTGCAGTATTTGCCGTTTGAGGTTTTGGTTGATGAATCCGTAGAAATGAAGAAAACCGCTCTGTAGTGTGTCAGAACGGCGTTTTGGAAGATGCTGCGGAACACGGGGATGAAGAAACGGCAAATACTGCAAAACGGCAAATGCCAATAAATGGAAGATTAGCGGTGATGTTTGGCTGATGTTTGGTTGATGCGGGATTTTACAGGGTGTGCACAGCACCTGCAGTGGTGGAATAAAAGAGTGACAAAAGTTATGAAAGCTATGGTACGAACGGTGTGTCCCGGAGCGATGGCGGATGTGTGGAGCTTCTGCCTTGGGAACATATGGAAGATTTACTTGGTAATGAGGCTTTAGAGGTGTATATTTGCAGCCGACTGACTTAAAGACATTCAAGATAGACCTTTTCTAACCTAATTTGAGCAGGAAGACCATACTAAAACACTTAAACTTACTAGGAAATCTATGTCAGAACAGAAAGCAGCAGGCAGAATCCTGTGGGTAATGAGCCTGCTAAAGAACAACAGCCACAATACGGTGGATGTGATTGCATCAAGAGTGGGATTAAGCCCCAGGTCCGTTTACAGGTGCATAAAAACACTGCAGGATATGGGCATAAACGTAACGAAGCGTTATGGAGCGGTTTACACAATTGACGAGGAGAAGGTGGACTTGAGGAAGCTCAAGAACCGCTTGCAGACGGAAAAGCCGGAGAAAGGAATAATACTGCAGAAACCTTGCCAGGACCTGAAGAAGGCCCGTGACACCTACGAGGTGCTGGAGCTTATGGAAAAGGAGCATAAGCTGGATGATGCACCCTACCTGAGGCAAGTGGTGGCCAACGTGACGCTGCTGCAGAAAGCCGCACAGCTAAAATACAAGGTGACGGTTGAATATGACACCAACACATGGGGCAAGAGAATAACCAGAGTGTTAGAGCCCTACACGTTTTTCTTTTACTACAACTATGTATGGTGCTTTGACTGCGACAAGGGATTGAACATGCCTCTGAGGGTAAGCCGCATGGGTCAGGTAAGGATAATGGATGAGAAATGGACCCAGGGCAGCAGACACATGAAGCAGAAGGTGGATGCCTTTGGCTGCTGGGGCCACTACACCAAGCATGTGAAGCTGAGGCTGACCATGCAGGCCCGCAATCTGATGACCGAAGCCCACCCCATCAGCATGATAACGATGAAAGAAGACCCGGACTACCCCGACGGCCAGCGCTGGATAGCAGACCTGGAAGTATGTGAATACTCCGGACTGACCCGCTACATAATGGGCATGCTGGATGAGGTGGAGATACTGGAGGGCGAAGGCCTGAAGGAAAACATCCGCGAATGGCGGGAGAAGATTATCGCCGTACAGCTATAGACTTGAGCGGATACCGCTGCGCAGATTTGCGGGCCAGATGTTTCATTACATCAGAAACATTACGTAATTTTGCAAAAGTTTCGGTGTTAAATGCCGTTAACACTTTAGCAAAAACGCGATGACAACATCTCAGAAAATGGATGAAGTGTTAGAAAAGGCCAAAGATAAGACTCTGTTCTTTTCTACAGATTTTCCACAGTATAACCAGGACTATGTGGTGGACAGGCTTTCTATTTACGTACGCAAAGGAACGCTTGTAAGACTGGCCAACGGAGTTTATCTGAAAACTACCATTACGAGATTCGGACCGGTCTATCCCACGCCATCGGAGATAGCCGAGGCTATAGCCAAAAGGGATCATGCCGAGGTACTGATGTCGGGAGCTGCTGCAGAGAACTATTTTGGGCTGTCAACACAGATTCCGATGAAGATTGTCTATGTGACAAGCGGTTCGGCCAGAAAACTATCTGTAGGCAATACGGTCATTGAGTTCAAGAGGGGTGTACCCAAGAATTTTGCATTCAAGGACAAGACTATGGCAACCCTGTGTCTAGCCCTTAAGAGCATAGGAAACGGTAAGATTACCGATGAGCAGAAAATAGTCCTAAGAGATTTCCTGAAGGAATATTCCGGTAAGCATGACATTTCCGGGGATTTAAGACTGATGCCTAAATGGGCGCAAAAACTGTTGAATGATTTAATGAAAGAAAAAACACATGACAAACTGGAATGAACTTAACAACGATGAAAAGATTGCCGCTATCCAAAATGTGGCGGCAATAAAGCATATACCGCCCCAGGCAGTGGAGAAAGACCTCTGGGTGACCATAATACTTCAACTGGTCTATACCCTTCCATTTGCCGATAAGATTGTTTTTAAGGGAGGAACGTCACTTAGCAAGGTTTTTGGTAAGATTGACAGATTCTCGGAAGACATTATAATAGTTTCGCTTTTTAATACAGTCGCCTAAGTTAAAAATGAATAACTTAGCAGACATGAAGAAGGCTAGAAGAAAATATGATGCAAGCTTTAAGT
>CAJOLR010000044.1 GCA_905235565.1 uncultured Bacteroidaceae bacterium
AGTCGGTCAGCTCGATGCGGATCTTGCTGAATTCATCATCAACCAGCTCAAGCATTCCGGCCAGACGGCTCATGTTGCGCATATAGCGCCTGGGTATCTCAACCCCGGACTTGTAACCCGTATCGTGGTCCATATTAGCCCATGCGTGTTGCAGAAGGGTACGCATCTGTATCTCAAAACGATACGGAAAACCTGACAACGAACAGATGTAGTGCAGCGAGAGATAACCGAAACTGTCTATCTCATGTATCTTTCGCTTGTCGACCGTGTTCTCCCAGTCTATTTCAAACAGGCGTTCCACAGCCGATGCAACCTTGTCCACATCATCTATGTAGTAGGTGATCACCCTCAGCCCCAGAATGTCAGTGATGTCGGCAAGACTCTTGTACTTCTGGCCTTTCAGTTCCAGTTTTCCGGCAAGTGAATCATAGCTCTTTACTCTTGATTCTATCGCTGCCACAAGCAGTCCTGCATCGGCCAGAGTCTGTCTGATCTTATCCTTGGCTTCCTGCTCAACCTCGCGGAACCGGGGCAGGTTGTCCCGGTATTCCTGAAGTATGGCTTGGCAGTGAGGATCCAAATTCATAGGTTTTGACATATGCCGCTGCCTTACTCCTGAATCTCAAACAGGTTGAGGAATCCGGTCATCATGAATACTGAACGTATGTCATTGTTTATGGCCTTTACTATGACCTTGCCGCCCTTGGCTGCGGCAGCCTTGCGCAAGGAGAGGAACAGACGGAGTCCTGAACTGGAAATGTAATCCAGTTTGGAGCAGTCGAGAATGATCGTACCTGCTGCTTCCTGGGCAAGATTGTCAAAATCACCACTTATCTCCTGAGATGCCGGAGTGTCCAGACGACCTGTAAGCAAAGCGGTTGTTACAGAGTCCTTTTTGTTGATAGTTACTTCCATATTATGTTTTTTTGTTGTTTGATCCTTATTGTTAAAGTTAAAGTTGTCAGTCTTCGGTATCACCCAGGACGATTATAAGCCTGTCGCCTGGAATAAGCTTCAGGCTACCGTGAGGAACGATGTACCGGCTGTCTCTCCTTACCATTATCACGCGGATGCCATGGGGCAGATGCAGGTCACGCAGCGTTTCGCCACGTTCCAGATCCACCTCGGTTACCGTATGGTCACGCAGCATACCCATCTCTTCGGGTAATTCCAGACCGAATGTCTCAACCTTCGGATCATCCTCGATGCTCAGGTTGAGCATGCGGGCGACGGGTGTAAGGGTCATTCCCTGAACCAGAAGCGAGAGCAGGGTTATCGTAAACACTATGTTGAATATCTCGTTTGATCCATCCACGCCCTCAATCACGGTGTAGAGCGCAAACAGTATGGGACCGGCACCTTTGAGTCCGACCCATGATGTAAAGAGCTTGGCTCTGAATGAAATCCCCCTGAATGGTATGAGACTGAGCATTATTCCGGCAGGACGGGCCACAAACAGGATGAACAGACCTATCAGCAGTGCCGGCAGCAATATGGTGTGCATCTGTGAAGGTCTGGCCAGCAGTCCAAGTAGCAGGAACATCATGAGCTGGGAGAGCCATGTTAATCCGTCAAAGAACAGCAGTACCTCCTTCCTGCACGGCAGATCCTCTGTGTTGCCTATAAGAATGGCGCATACGTACAGGGCCAGCAGTCCGTTGCCTCCTATGAATGAAGCCGCACCGTTGGCAAACAGTGCTATGCTCAGTATCAAGATTGAGTAGAGCGGGCTTGACTGCAAATGTATCTTCAGGATAAGCCATCGTGCCGCGTATCCCATGGCTATTCCCATAATAAGGCCGATGGCTATCTGTCTGATAAGTACCCATCCGCCCAAAAGTATAAGACTCCAGGTGCCGCCTGCCCCCTGAGAGTGGTTTGCCATCTCCAGCAGATTGACCAGAAGTATGGTCAGCACATATGCCATGGGGTCGTTGCTCCCGGATTCAAGCTCCAGCATCGGTCCCAGATTCTCGCGCAGGGACAGCTTGCTGTTTCTCAGTATTGAGAATACCGATGCCGAATCGGTCGATGACATGACCGCAGCCAGCAGCATACAGCCGAGAATGCTTGTACCGGCACCCCCTATCCGGCTGCCCAATGCGTAGAAAATGAACAGTCCGGTAACGAGAATGGTCAGGAAAAGCCCCAGGGTCGATATTGCGATGCCTTTCCTGAAGATGGGCCTGGTTTCTTCGACCGATGTCTCCAGTCCGCCGGTCAGCAGGATGATGGTCATGGTCAGATGTCCCAGGAATTCGGCTGCGTAAAGGTTGTCAATCCTTATGCCCAATCCGTCCTGACCCGCCAGCATCCCAAGGATAAGGAACAGCAGCATTGTCGGCACTCCGAACCTGGTCCCGACCTTAGCCATGAGGATGGCAATGAACATAAGCAATGACACCAGTACTATCAGGTTGCTGGCCGACAGGTCTATGTTGAATATTGACAGAGGTATCATCAGGCCAGGTTCTTAATAAGGGTTAGAATGTTGTGTCCGTCCACACGCTCATAGTTGATGTGGTCCATTATCTGACGTATCAGGTGTATTCCCAGGCCTCCAATGGAACGGTCTTCGGCACTGAGCGTAATGTCAACCTCGGGCTTTGCGGTGGGGTCAAAGGGGGTACCGGTGTCGTTTATCACAAATGAGAGTTCGGACTTATTGGCCTTTGCCTCAATCGTGATGTTTCCGGTCTTATTCTTTGGGTAGGCATAGTTCATTACATTGACCACGGCCTCCTCGAGAGCCAGGTTCACCTGAGCCGTTGTCGCCATATCCAGTCCGTTGGATTCGCAGGCCTCCTCGACGAATGTGTTGAGCCTGGGTATGCGTTTAAGGTCATTGGTCAGGGTGAGACTACGCTGATAGGTCAGGTCTTCGTGGTGCCTGGTGTACTGGATGGCCAGCATTGTCAGGTCATCACTCTGCTCGGCATCACCCACAAACCTGTGGACGGCATCGGTCATCTGCTTTACTATGAATGTGGCCTCGAATCTGTGCTCAGTCTGCAACTTGCGTGCCAGTTCCATAACGCGATGCATTTCAAACTGCCCGTGATTTGTGTTTTCGGCCTCATTCAGTCCGTCGGTGTACAAGAAGATTGTGGTATCGGGATCTATCTGGGTCTCCTGTCTGCTGAATTTCCAGTCTGGCATGACGCCTACCGGCAGGTTGGGGTCTACGGGCAGCATTCCTGCACCGGTGTTACCTATCAGCAACGGAGCGTCATGTCCGGCGTTGGAGTAATGCATGCGACCTGTAGGAAGGTCCAGTACACCCACGAACATGGTTACAAACATATTGGATTCGTTCTCATTTGACAATACATCGTTCAGTCTGGTGAGGATCCTGTTGGGGGCTGCCTCATGGGCTGAAACGGTTCGGAACAGGGCCTTGGTCACCACCATGTAGAGTGATGCCGGAATGCCCTTGCCGGATACGTCTCCTATGCAGAAGAACAGTTTCTCGTCACGTATGTAGAAGTCAAAAAGGTCACCACCAACCTCCTTGGCAGGAGTGAGCTGGCCGTAAACATCCAGATCGTCCCGGTTGGGGTAGGGAGGGAATACCTTGGGCACCATCGACATCTGAATGGCCCGGGCTATATGCAACTCATTCTCAATCCTTTCACGCGTAAGTTCCAGTTCGTTGTACTTAAACTGGTTCCGGATGAATGAGAATAGCATGAATGCCAGCATGGCAAGTCCTAACAGCTGCAGCAGTTTGACTATCAGGCCTACCTTGCGCAGAGCTCCGTATATGTCCGAATCGGGAATCACTATGGCCATTGCCCAGCCTGTGTGTTCCATGGGGGTGTAAAAGACGTGACATGTAACACCCTGGTATTTGACCTCCATGTTTCCTGATTCACCGCCCATCATGGCTTGGTTAAGAGCGTCAAAACCCTCGTTGTCCTTCAGTACGGTATTGAAATCGTAGATACTCCTCATGATAACATCGGGTGAGGGGCTGACCATGATACGGCCGCTGCGGCTCAGTATTATTCCTGCTGCCTGCGGATAGACCTTGAAACTGCTGGTCAGTTCCGTAAGCCAGTCCAATGCTATGTCCGACGTCAGGACTGCAGCCACCCTTCCATTTTCATCCCTGATGGGGATGGAGTAGGTTATCATCAGTATCTCTCCGCCGCCTTCATCCACATAAGGCTCAGACCAATAGCCTTCACCCAGCTCAATAGGTCTGGTGAACCACTCCTGGCTGGGGTAATCATACTGCTCTGTGGCAAGTGAGAGCCTCTGCATGCTGCCGTCTTCCTTTCGGTACACATACGGGGCCAGCAATGGCTTGTCCTTGAGGTATCCGGGGACCAGGGCAATGGTAGAACCTACCACGACAGGGTTGTCCTGAACTATGCGTTCGCATACACGCACCAGGCTGTCGGGGACATTCAGGCACCATTGGGCTATCCACATGCTGTTGCGTACGGCAGCCTCGGTCTGGTTTGTCACATCAAGAATCCTGTTGCGGGCAACCTCCAGCTGTTCTTCGGCACGCAGCGATGCCTCTTCTTTTATAACATTCTGTGAAAAGAAGTATTGAGTAAGCGAAGTAGCCTCCAGTGTAAGGGCGGCTACAAGGACCAGCATCAGGGCTTTGAAATGGTTTATCTTCATATGATGGATGAAAGTGCCTCGCGTAATTCGGGCATGGGACAACGTGTGTCCCGTTCTACAATCAGGGTCTTCAGGCCGGCATAAGGGCGGATCAGCTCTTCAATTTCACCGAGAGGTATGCCTGCCCCGAAATACTCCCGGGCAAAAAATCTCCAGAAACTGACGGCCAGGCTCTTGGGCATATGGAAGGTTTCCACAATGAAATCCTCCTTGCTCAGGTTGCAGCACAGGTAGACCATTCCCACATCAAACAGGTGGTTACCCCAGCAGAAATCGCCCAGGTCAATGAAATATCGCTTGTCTCCTGCAAAAATGGCGTTACTGTACTGGAGGTCTCCGTGTATGGCGGTATCCTCATCAGGAACATCTGCAATGAACCTTGTCAGCTTGTCTTTTTGGGCCGATGTAAAGAACGGGTTCTCCTTAAGAAGCCTGTAATAACGCTCCTTTACATTCTCAAACTGCGTGGTGTCCACGTGTGTGGAGTGCAACTGCCTGCACATGCCGGCAAACCCGGCGGCGAACTGAGCTACCTTGTCAGGCTCATCACCGGTGGCCCTGGAATACGATTTCTTGTCAGCTATACGTCTGAAACGTATTCCGTAACGGCCATCCTCAGTTACTACATAATCTCCGGGCTCAGGTGTGGGGATACCCATATCAAAGACCTTCCGTGCCAGTCTCATCTCGTCCAGGGGCTGTTGTATGGCTCCCGGGAAATAGAGTTTTAGCATGACGGCGGGGTCGGTCTTATGATTGTAGCTTTCTCCATTGGCGCCGCCGCCTGAAAGTACGTAATCGTCCAAACTGATCCTTATAGCGGTTCCCATAAGTTAAGTTGTTGAAGGATAGTCTTTTTATATTACAAAAACAACAATTGTGAACTCCTTGTCGGAACTTCACCTGCGAATTTAATAAAAAAAACGATTCGGTTAGACGTGGGATAGAGATAAAATCTCATGGCGGGGAGGCGTTATTTCCCCATGTCGGCGATGATGCGCAGGTTCAGTTGACGGCCTGTCAGATAATTCGGAACAGCATACTGCGTGTCCGAAATGTCAGTAATCCAGTAATAGGAGTTGACATTGTTGATGCCCAACAGGTTGAGACAGTCGGCCCCAATCCAGATATCATTGAAAAATCCTGACTTTCCGTAGATGTGCGGATGCTTGCTGTAATCAAATATCTTGTATGACAGTCCAATGTCTACCCGCTTGTATGCCGGAGCGCGGAACACCTGTTTCTCTCGACCGCTGTGGGTGGGGCCGAACGGCAGTCCGTCTGCAAGTGAACAACGCAGGGACATCTTCCAGTAATCACGGCGCGGGAAGGTGTCAGTGAAGTAGAGGGAGAGGTTGTAGAGCTGGTCGGTAGGACGTGGCAGCCATTTGCCTCCAATCTTCTCGCGGGTGTTCATGAGCGAGAATGTGAGCCATGAAGCGGTGCCCGGCACGAATTCTCCGTAAAGCTTCATGTCCAGGCCAGCGGCATATCCTCGGGCACAGTTCTCTCCATAATAAACAATCCTTACATTATCCACATTGTAGGGAATCAGCCTGTCAAGTTTCTTGTAATAGATTTCGGTGGTGAACTTGA
Organism: uncultured Bacteroidaceae bacterium; assembly: GCA_905235565.1. GTDB lineage: Bacteria > Bacteroidota > Bacteroidia > Bacteroidales > Bacteroidaceae > Colenecus. Next base: position 6,235 of record CAJOLR010000044.1, read on the forward strand.
ACGGACGGTCATAGACGCGGAAATCATAGTCACCGCCCAGTACAAACTGTATGGAACGCTGTGACCTGATATCCTTGTTAAGGTTGACCTGATATATGCCTCCGGTATTGACGGTATCCTTGACCTCCTTGTAGAACGGAGTCTGGTAATAGACACCGGTAGAGAACCTGAATGTGAAATCCTCGTTGAAAGCGGGTGTGAGGCCGACCATGACGCGCGGACTGAGGTCAATCTCCCTGTTCCAGCTCCACCATGACGCCCTTATCCCGGCATTGAGCGTAATGAGTCCGATTGCGGTATTGAAACGGTATGTGTCCTGGACGTATGCCGATGCCTTGTCGTTGGATATGCTGTGGCCTGACTTGAGCGAGTAGATCATCTGCATGGGGCCGCTCTGGGTGTATGGCAGGGTATAGCCTGCCGAATCACGCATCTCCCATTCACGCATGTAGTCGGATACGGTCTCATGCCTGTATTCGGCTCCCCATCCGATTGTACCGGCTATGTCTGTGCTGTGAGTGACCTTGAGTGATGCCGTGTAAACTTCAGACCTGAGACGGTTACGGGCGTGCTGCATGAATGAGCCTACGGCCAGATTGCTGCCGTTGCTGGCCTCGTCCAGCCAGTATTGGCTCAGGATGTCAAAGGATTCGCTCTCCCTGCTGTTGAATACCGACAGGTTGAGGCGGTATGTGGAGTTCTGGCTGAACCGTTTTATGTCAATCGCCCCGAACAGGGTGTTGAAACGGTCTCTTTCCCATCCGTCATAATAGACTTTGAAGTTCTTGGGGTCTTGTGCCGTACCGAAGCTGGTGTTCCGGTTCCTGGGTGTGAAATTGTATCGGTTGACTGCGGCATTTCCGATCACTCCTATCTCCCACTTGTCATCGGGGGTCCAGCAAAAGCAGGTCTGGTAGTCCAGGAAAGAGGGGGCATACTCACCTTTGGTATCCAGAGTGCCCAGAAGGTAGCGGGTAGTCTTGTATCGGACACTGCCCGAGAAACTTATCTTGTCGTTGCCGGCACCGACGTATGCGCTTGCCCCCAGCATGCTGGCCATGAGCACTGATTCGAATCCCTTTGGCTTGCGGTAGCTTATATCCAGGACCGATGACATCCTGTCTCCGTATGCCACGCTGAATCCGCCTGTTGAGAAACTGATGGACTCCACCATGTCGGGGTTGATGAAACTCAATCCCTCCTGTTGACCGGCCCTCACCAGAAGCGGACGGAGTATTTCGGTCCCGTTTACGTATACACTGTTCTCATCAAAGTTGCCGCCGCGCACATTGTACTGGCTGCTAAGCTCGTTATGTGTGCTTACGCCAGCTTGCGTCGAAATGATTGACTCCACGGAACCGCCGCTTGCATCGGCCGTAAAGCGTAAGCCTTGGGCGTTTATGTCCTGCATTCCGTCACTGCGGCGGCGGGTGGCGCTGATGTCCACATTCTCAAGGGTGTAGTTCGATGTGGGCAGCATCATATCCAGCTGCACCGTATCCTGCGGGTTGATGAGGGTGCGGCGGCGGGTCTCGTGGCCTATCATGCGGAATATGAGATTCAGGGTATCGGAGCGGGAGTTTATGGTGAATGAGTACTCTCCCTTGAGGTTGGTCATGGCCGAGTGAAGCGTGAGCTCCTCATGCACGGTAGCCAACTCCACCGGCTCTCTGGATTCATCGTAAACCCGGCCGTGGATATATACACGGCGTGCCTGCAGTGGCAGAACCATGCAGACAGCCAATATCAGGAGCAACTTTTGTCTCATTCAATTGTCTTAACGCAAAATATCAGGCTAAAGTATAATTTGGACGCGCTTTTCTTGCTATATTCGCGCAATTAAACTTTTGTAGGATCATGGATAGCTTCATTAACCTTATAGCAACGCGCAGGAGCATGCGCAAGTTCACCACACAGAAACTCTCTGATGAGCAGAAGCAGACCATTCTGCGTGCGGCACTTATTTCACCCACCGCCAAGAACAACCGCGGATGGGAGTTTGTGACCGTTGAGGATCCGGCTATGCTGGAGGCGCTCTCCAAGTGCCGCGCCATGGGTTCAGGGTTCCTGGCCGAGGCTGTGTTTGCCGTTGTGGTGCTGGGTGATCCCACCAAGAGCGACTGCTGGATAGAGGATTGCTCGATAGCTGCCATAGATATGCAGCTTCAGGCTGAGGATCTGGGCCTGGGCAGTTGCTGGTGCCATATGCGCGGTAGGGCCGATGCAGACGGCAAGAGCACCAAGCAGACTCTTATGGAACTGCTGGGTATACCGGAGCAGTATGAGCCAGAGTGTATTGTGGGCGTGGGCTACAAGAACATGGACCGCAAGCCCTACGAGGACGACAAGATAGAGTGGACCAAGGTTCACAAGGAGAAGTTCTGAGCAGATGAAGATAGCGTTGATAGGATCGGGCCGTGTAGCCACTTGCATGGGACCGCAACTCAAGGCTGCGGGGCACACCGTCGAGTGCGTTTACAGCCGAACTATGGATAACGCCATGCAGCTGGCCAGGATGCTGGACACCCGTGCTCTTGACAGTCTGGAAAGCCTGCCGGAGGCTGATGTCTATCTTACGATGCTTACCGATGACGCCCTTACGGAGTTGGCTCCTGCCATTGTTAAGGGTAGGGGGGACGCCCTGTTCCTGCACACTGCCGGCAGCGTACCGATGGATATCTGGAAGGATGCCGGAGCCCGACGCTACGGAGTGCTGTATGCAATGCAGACATTCTCAAAGGGGGCAACCATTGATTGGGCGGAGGTGCCTGTTTTCATCGAGGGCAGCAGCGCCGCCGATCTGGAGACGGTCAGGATTCTTGCATCGGGCTTATCGGCCAGAATAACTCTCCTGAGTTCCAATGGCCGCAAGAAACTCCATGTGGCCGCGGTATTTGCCTGCAACTTCGCCAACCATATGTATGCGGTCAGCGAGGATTTGCTCAGAAGCGAGGGAGTGCCTTTCAGCGTTATGCTGCCCCTGGTGCGTGAGACCGCCCGCAAGGTGGAGACCATGAGTCCCGCATCGGCCCAGACAGGACCGGCCATCCGTGGCGACCGCAAGGTGATTGACGAACACCTGGCACTGCTTAGGGATTATCCCGGGTATGCCCGGCTCTACAGACTGATTTCTACTGAGATAAACAACAACCTGAAATGATAGACTACAACCTTAATACAATCAGAGCCCTGATATTTGATGTGGACGGGGTGCTGAGCAAACCGGTAATGAACCTTTCGCCCAACGGTGACCCTGTCCGTACGGTAAACGTGAAGGACGGATATGCCATGCAGCTGGCCGTAAAGATGGGACTGCACCTGTGCATCATAACCGGTGCCCGCGTGGAGGAGGTACGCAAACGCTACGAGGGGTTGGGCATAAAGGATGTATACATATGTTCAAGCATCAAGATAAACGACTTCAACGAGTTCAAGGCCAAGTATGACCTCAAGCCGGAGGAGATTCTCTATATGGGTGACGATATCCCTGACTGGCAGGTAATGAGCCAGTGCGGACTGCCCTGCTGTCCGGCCGATGCCTGCCCCGAGATCCAGGCACTCTGCAAGTACATATCACCTTACCGGGGTGGTGAGGGCTGTGTCCGCGATGTACTGGAGCATATACTCAAGGTACAGGGCAAGTGGATGAAGGATGAACATGCATTCGGATGGTAAAGATATGGAACTGCCATATAAGATAATACTGGCTTCGAATTCGCCGCGCCGCCGCGAGCTGCTGGCCGGCCTTGGGCTGGACTTTACCGTCAAGGTTATCAGCGGTATAGACGAGTCTTGGCCAGAAGAGCTAAGGGGGCAGGATATCCCGTTGTATATATCCCGTGCGAAAGCGGCTCCATATAAGGAATCGCTGGCACCCGATGAGCTTGTCATCACTGCCGATACCATAGTGTATGTGGACGGTGAGGTTCTGGGAAAGCCTGCCGATAAAGCCGATGCCGGACGGATGCTGCATCTGCTGTCAGGACGCTGGCATGAGGTGATAACAGGCGTCACCCTGCTTACTGCAGACAGTGAGCACAGTTTTGCCGTTACCACACGGGTCAGGTTCGGCAACCTCAGTGACGATGAGATAAACAGCTATGTGGAGAGTGGCCTGCCGATGGACAAGGCCGGAGCATACGGCATTCAGGAGTGGATAGGATATATAGGTGTCGAGGCCATAGAGGGCAGTTACTTCAATGTCGTGGGGCTGCCGGTACAGCGTCTTTACCGCGAACTCCTTACCTTTTGCAAACAATAACCAATTAAATAAGTCAATATGAGAACCAAATCATTTCTACTGACATTGACCGCTGTCATATCGGGTCAATTATTTGCACAGAACCCGATTATCAGCACCGTATTTACACCAGACCCGGCTCCATTCGTATATGGAGACAAGGTATATCTCTTTACTGACCATGATGAGGACGGCCGCAACCGTGACTTCAACATGAAGGACTGGATGCTGTTCAGCACCGAGGATATGGTAAACTGGACTTATCTGGGTACCCAGGTTACCACCGCAACATTCAAGTGGGCCCGTCAGGGACAGCGTGCCTGGGCATGCCAGGGAGTGGAGCGTAACGGCAAGTGGTACTGGTATGTATGCTGCAACAAGGCCACCGGCGGAGATGCCCTGGCTGTGGCTGTGGCCGATGACCCTCAGGGTCCCTGGACCGATGCCATAGGCGGCCCGCTGGCCGAAGGATTCGGATTCATCGACCCCACCGTGTTTGTTGACGATGACGGTCGCGCATACCTGTTCTGGGGCAACAAGGGACTCTGGTACGGAGAACTGAATGATGATATGGTATCGTTCAAGAACGGATGGCAGGAGGTTCCCGGATATCATGATCCCAAGTGCTTCGGCGAGCTTCAGAGCAAGATGAACTGGGCCAAGGGCCAGAACGAGATGATGACCCAGTATGAGGAGGGGCCTTGGGTGATGAAGCGTAACGGAACATACTACATCTCATATCCGGCAGGCGGTGTGCCGGAACATATGGCATACTCGACCGCTCCCACCATCAACGGCCCGTGGACATATCGCGGCCGCATAATGGATGAGGCACAGAACAGCTTTACCATACACGGCGGAAACATTACTTTCAAGGGCCGTGACTTCATGTTCTACCACAACGGCGGTCTGCCTGGTGGCGGCGGTTACAACCGTTCCGCCTGCGTGGAGGAGTTCAAGTGGAACGATGACGGCACATTCCCGTTCATGAAGTTCACCAAGGAGGGTGTAGTCAATCCCGTAAAGAATCTGGATCCGTACTCACGTGTAGAGGCCGAGACGCAGGCTGAGTCACGCGGCCTCAAGGTTGACCGTCGTGCCGGCAAGGACCATTTTGTAACAGACATTGATGACGGCGACTGGATCCGCGTACGTTCGGTTGATTTCAAGGATTGCGGCCAGAAGGCTGTAGTGGTAGTGGTAGGTGAGCAGAAGGGCAATGGTACCATAGAGTTTTATATAGACAAGATGGAGGGAGAGCCGTTCTGCAAGGTCCCGGTAAATACCGACAATGCCGGATTCCGTACAGCCGCTTTCACATATCTGATAGACACGGATGTAAAGGGTGTTCATGACGTATATCTCAAGTTCAGTTGTGAGACTGAGAAACCGTTTACCCTTGACTGGTGGCAGTTCAACTCACATGCCAACATGCCTGTAGTGCAGACCCGTTTCACTGCCGATCCGGCTCCTGTCGTAATAAACGACAAGGTGTTCCTGTACACTACGCATGATGAGGACGGTGCCCGCGGTTTCCAGATGTTTGACTGGTTGCTGTATACATCGGATGATATGGTCAACTGGCAGGATTACGGCCCGGTGGCATCCCTTGACGACTTTAAGTATTATGACGGCAAGAACGGCGCATGGGCAGAGCAGGTGGTTGAAGCCAACGGCTCATACTACATGTATTGTCCCATACACGGACACGGTATAGGAGTTCTTGTATCCGAGACTCCTTATGGTCCTTTCCATGATCCTATCGGCGAGCCGCTGGTTTGGCAGAAAGAGCATTGGGATGACATAGATCCCACTGTGCTGATTGATGATGACGGACAGGCGTATATGTACTGGGGTAATCCAAACCTGTACTCAGTTAAACTGGGCAAGGATATGATATCGCTGGCAGGACCTATTGTCAAGCATCCCAAGATACAGGACTATCAGGAGGGCCCGTGGATATGGAAACATGACGGTCATTACTATCTGGCTTTTGCTTCGACATGCTGTCCAGAGGGTATCGGATATGCCATGAGTGATGGCCCGGAAGGTCCTTGGGAGTATAAAGGCCATATCATGGACCACACGGTACGTACCCGTGGCAATCACCCCGGAATTATTGAATACAAGGGAAAGAGTTATGTGTTCGGTCTTGACTATGACATTATGCACCTCAAGACATTCGCTCATGCCGAGCAGCGTTCGGTATCTATGGCAGAGATGCACTACAATGAAGACGGAACCATTCAGGAGGTGCCTTACTGGATAGACAATGTGGTTGAGCAGGTTGCTCCGTTCGATCCGTATCGCCGTGGTAATGATGCCCCGAATCATCGTGTGGAGGCCGAGACAATGGCCTGGGGCTACGGGCTGAAGACTTCACGTGTTTCGGATGAATACGAATTTGATGAATCAAAAGGCTATATGCCGCCAAATATGTACGTCCACGATATCGACAACGGAGAGTATATACTTGTCCGCGGTGTGGATTTCGGAGCCAAGGGTTCCAGGAAAATGTATGTGTCGGTAGGATCGGACGGTCTGGGCTGTATTGAAATTCATCTTGATGAACTTGACGGACCGGCAGTGGGCGTAATCCCGATCACACCTACCGGAGGAAAGCTGGAATTCAAGACCTTCAGTACCAAGTACTCGCCAAAGCGTAAGATACGTGGTACGCACGATGTTTACTTCAGGTTTACCGGAGCCGGCAAGGACCTGTTTACCTTCGACTGGTGGAGAGCCAGGTGAGAATTGGAATTTTGTAATTGAAATAAGGGTTCGGATTTTTTCCGAACCCTTATTTATGTCGCGGGAATTAACGCAGGTGCGTAATTCTCAATTCTCAATTCTCAATTCCTTTAGGTATTCCTGTATTGCCAGTGCAGCCGAACGTGCATCATTGACAGAGTCCCAGATGCTCATGGGACGCTTGCAGGATCCTGCAGCAAATAGGCCCGGCTTGCCGGTGTCGTTGTCATACAGGTGTGGACTGACAGTCCTGATAAAACCGTATTCGCCGCTTATGTCGCATGATTTGCCCAGTGTCTTGGTTCCGCACGATGCCTCCATACCTACCATCAGCACAAGCAGGTCTGTGGTCATCTTGATTGGAAGTCCCATCAGGGTATCCTCACTCTTAAGCTGGACTCGGCCGTCAAATGTGGCGGCAGCCTCCGATATTCGGCCGCGTACAAAACTTACGCCATACTTTTCCTGAGCGGTGCGGTACATCTCCTCAAATCCCTGTCCCCACATGCGCAGGTCCATGTAGAATACCGATGCTTCACAACCGGGAACCTGTTTAACTACCTCAATGGCCTGTTTGACGGCTGTAACGCAACACAGCTTGGAGCAGTAGTTGTTACCGCTCTTCTCGTCACGTGAGCCTACACATTGCAGGAATGTTACTCGCTTGGGAGCGTCGCCGTTGGAATTGATGATCTTGCCGTGCTTGATCATCTGCTCCATGTCAATTGATGTGATGATACCCTTGTAGATACCGTAACCCAGCTCCTCCTTGCGGTGAGCATCGAATACCTGATAGCCGGTAGCTACAAGGACAGCCTGGGCTACGTATGTCTGATCCTTGGAATCAAAAATTTTCCACTCGGTACCCTGCCATTTGATATCGGTGATATCTACACCGAAAGCTGCGGTTATACCGTCGGTAAGCAGTTTGCCGCTCAGGTCATCGGCAATCTCCTGTGCTGCCTGGAAGTTTGGAAACAGGAAAGCCTTGTCCTGGATGTTCTTGAGAGGAGTCTCAGACTTTTCAAAAAGGGTAACCTCAATACCATTCCTGGCCAGTATTGATGCGGCCTCTATACCGGCTGGGCCGGCTCCTATTATAGCGACTTTTTTCATAATCAAACTTAGACTAAAAGGTTTTCGGGTTTTTCAGGGGCACGCAGTATCTTGCCGTCGGCTGCTCTGTACTTGGCCTTGGGGTCATATGGTATTCCAATCTTGTCAAGCAGACGCTCTGCCTGTACCTGATGTATCTGGAGTCCCAGTTCCCATGGGTCATAACCCAGCAGAAGGCCGGCCATCTCCTCATAAGTGAGTACGGGTATGCCGTAGCCCTCACGGTCATATGTCTTGTGCTCCATCTCGGCTATGGTGTACTGCCAGCGGTCCAGGAACATAGAGCAGCCGGGGCAGTTGGAGACGATGAAATCGGGCTCATACGGCTCCATGGACTCCAGTTTCTTCTTGGTGTTGGATACGGAGTATCCGCGGTTCTCCTGCATCAGATACTGACGGAATCCGAATCCGCAGCAGTGACGGCGCTCAGGATAATCTACCACCTCACCGCCCCAGGCCTCGATCATACCGGCCAGAACGTATGGGAATTCAGCCTTGCCCACACCCTTGTCGGGGAATATCTTGGCGTAGTGGCAGCCGATGTGCTCCACTACCTTAAGGGGCTTGCCTGTAAAGCGGTTGACCAGACGGTATTTCATCTTCTCTGCCAATTCATGGCGGAAATGGTATATCACGTCCGACGGGTGGGCTATGTTCTTGGGCAGGTTGAACTCGCGCTTGCAGGCCTTGTAGAGGTTCTCACGGGTCTTCTCGAGCAGCTCCGGCTTTTCCTGCCACATGTGGCACATCTCGGTGAATACGCCGAACGACGTTACGCATGACGGTACGTAGTTCTCATAACCGTGCTCGGTCATAAGGGAGAACAGGCGGGCCACAACCGTCATGGTTGTCTCAAGTGGCACCAAGTCTGTGTGATAACCTATTCCGGTACAGGTGTGCTGACGGAAATCGTCAAAAATATCCTTGTTCAGCTCTTCGCGGAGCATACGCAGGAATGCTGTCTCAGAACCCGGAAAGAAGGTCTGGCGTATGCAGCTGCGCTCATAGAAGTAATGGTCGTCAGCTATTGT
>CAJOLR010000045.1 GCA_905235565.1 uncultured Bacteroidaceae bacterium
ATATGGCCATGCGGGGCTTGGTGTCGCTGAAGTAGAGACGGAAGTTCATGTCATACTTCCTGGCGTAAAGCGTACCGAAATAGTCGGATATCTTCTCCTTTGGAATCAGGAACTCATCGATATTCCACTCTATGCGCATATTGAACACGTTCTCCACATGGTCAACGAATTGTGCAAGATAAACCACGTTTCCGCGGTTTTCGGTTATGAAATTGGTTATATCCGCAATGATACCCGGCCTGTCGGGGCAGTGCAATAATAGTGTTACAGTCATTGTTATTTGTTTTTCAAGGCGCGAAAATACATAAAATGGAGCAATTTATATCCTAAATGGGCACGAAAACACATTAGGTTGCTCCAAATGACAAAAAAGAGTTAACTTTACAGCATATATCAAGTTAAACCAGATGAACAACCGGAAATATTTCAAAGACAAAGTAGCAATTGTGACAGGTGCAAGCTCCGGCATCGGGTTAGCCACCGCCACCCTTCTTGCCAAATACCAGGCTAAAGTGGTTTTGGCTGCCCGCTCAGTGGAAAAGCTCGATGAATTAAGCCGCCAACTGTCCCGATACTCCGATGTCCTAAGCGTCAAGACCGATGTTTCGGTTGAGCAGGACTGCCGGACACTCATTGAAAAGACCATACAAAGATTCGGCCGGATAGACATCCTGATAAACAATGCCGGAATCTCCATGAGAGCCATGTTCAAGGACCTGGAACTCAACGTCATCCGTCGTCTCATGGACGTAAATTTCTGGGGTACGGTCTACTGCACCAAATATGCACTGCCCTATCTGCTGGAATCCAAGGGGTCTGTCGTGGGAGTCATATCCACCGCCGGTTACAAAGGACTTCCCGGCCGCACCGGCTACTCGGCATCCAAGTTTGCCATCAACGGGTTCCTTGACACATTGCGCTCCGAACACCTGTATGACGGACTGCATGTCATGATCTATGCGCCGGGATTCACTGCTTCAAACATCCGTAAGACCGCACTCATGGCCGATGGCAGCGAACAGGGGGATACACCGCGCGAAGAAGGCAAGATGATGACCTCAGAGCGGGTCGGTGAGATTATGCTCAACCACATACGCAAGCATTCCAGACGAGCTACCCTCACATTCACCGGAAAACTTCTGCTGGTACTGACCAGACTCTTCCCAACCATTACCGACCATATGGAATACTGGTACATGGCAAAGGAACCGGATTCTCCGTTCAAGCGCCGCTCAGAGATAATGAGAGAACGCCGGAATCACCATTGATAGTTGAAATTGAGCGTAAAGAACTCCTTGAACTGACCGTAGCCCATCAGGTTACCATCCTTGTCTTTCTTTCTCTTAACGCTGTCGTCAAAACGCCAGTGGCAGAAGAACTGGAGCGAGAAATATTTTGACAGTTTGTAATCAAGCGTATTCTCAAAGTTTACCTCGACACTCTCATAGCTTGTATAGTACTGGGCCTTTGACGTCCACGTAAAATCATTCAGGAACTTCCATTTAATATTGCCGTCAAACCTGGAACCGATGGTATACTTGAAGTTCTTGCCGGCTTCTATACCGAAATTGGTCGCAATGCTGTCAACACTTACGTATCTGCAGTTGTATGACAATGGCGACAGCAGCACGGAGAGTGTGATATTCTTGTTCTTGAACTTGGGCTTATAATCCATACCGATTGACAGGTTACCGTAAGCGGGAGCAAAGAATTTTGACTTCAGTTTGGTGGTAACCTTTGTGTCAAACACCGGCATGAACTGCGTATACCCCTGGAACTGGGCCGAATAATACCATCCCTCGAATGCCCTCAGACCATATTTTGAAGTAAAACGAATAAGGTCATCATTGGTGCGGAAAGTATTCTTGCCGTTAATCTCAGTGGTATGATAGCCCAACTTAAGCTCAAGTTTGTTGTCAAAGGTGGTCTGCTTCTTGGCAAAATTGGCTTCAGTATTGATCTGGCCGAGTATGGAGTGGTTACTCTCACCGCCTTTATACCAGTTGTCCGAATAATAGCTCTGGGTATACTTTCCCTGGAAATTGCCGAACACCTTCCAGTAATGCGGCTTTATACGTACCCTGTCCGGATTCATGTCTTCAGACGGCCTGCTCTCTCCCGGTTTGATCTCCTTCAGGTTTATTCCGCTCAGCATGTCCGATGATATGGGTATTATCCCCGGAACCCCCATCAGTTCCTCTTCGGTCATCTTGACCAGTTCCGGATGTTCCAGATATATCTTTACAAGAGTCTCGTCAATCATTTTGGACAATTCGGGGTCGTAGCCATTTTCAATAGGCTCTATCATGAGCAGGCTGTCCCTGTCATCGTAATTCCGCATATCGGGTGTAATGGCCTCAGACACGGCGGACCCGTAAAGCACCAACGGCATGAAGAGTTTGAAATACATCGGATTATCCGATATATCTCCGGATGTAATGTCAGAGCCTTTGTCCAGGGGATAGAACAGAGTATCAGGAATATTCACAACCGTATCTGACATAACCTGAGTCCTGGCTGTAATTGACAATAACAGAAACGCTATCAACGCAAGACTTCTATTCATACGCTTCATGTATCACTAACTGCAAAAATACAATAAAAATAATACCGCCAAACAAAGCTTGGTGATTATAGTCATGTTTTTTTTATACCTTCGCAGCTCGTAACAAATAATAACAGTCAAAATACAGTGGATAGAAGAAGTTTCATAGGCTTGACACTGATCAGCATTATCATATTCATGGTGTTGCTCTGGTCAGGAAACAGCCAGAAGAAAAACGCACCGGCCAAGGCCAGGTATGAGCAGAAACTGGACTCAGCAAGAACGGCCGCCGAAGATTCATCACAACTTGTACAGGAGGCCGATTATTCCCCGGCGGCAACCAGGCAGGACTCGTTGTCACCGCTGTTCCCGGCCCTTAACGGAACGGAAAGGATAGTTTTCCTGGATAACGGATCAGTAAGAATCGGCATATCATCAAAAGGCGCCGCACCTTGTTTTGCCCAACTCAGCGGATACAAAGACCAGAAGGGAGATGATGTAGTCCTGTTCAGTCAGGATGAGATAAGCCTTAATTTCAAGATAGACGGCAAGAATCAGAACATACAGAGCCGCGACCTCTATTTCGAGGCAATGGAGAACGGTCAGAATTCCGTAACCATGCGCCTTAACACAAACGGCTACGGCTATCTGGACTTCAATTACACCCTCCTTCCCGAGAGCTACATGCTCAATCTGGACATAAAGGCTACGGGTATGGACAATTTCTTCTCATCGGACCTGAGCACCCTGGCCGTTGACTGGATACAGAACCTGCGCCAGCAGGAGAAGGGATTCGAGTTCGAGCAGCGCTACACCACACTCACTTACAAACGGAATGACAAAGTGAAGGCAAAAGTGTTCGGCATAGCTCCGGCCACCAGGAAATCCACCAGAGCCACATCAAAGAGTATCGAGGAACAGTTGGATTGGGTTGCATACAAGAACCAGTTCTTCTCATGCATTATGATTGCCACCGATGCTTTCGCTGAAAACACGCAGCTGTCCGGCGTATCATACACAAAAGGCAAGGGTTATATGAAGAAACTCATGTCCAAGACCCATACCGCCTTTGACCCGGACGGAAAGGAGCCCACACAGTTCCAGTTCTACTTCGGCCCCAATGACTACAAGATACTGAAGCAGAACAGCAAACTGGCTCAGGGTGACCACAAGATACGCCTCAACCGCGTGATGGACCTGGGTTGGCCTGTAGTACGCGAGGTTAACCGTTTCCTCATCATACCACTGTTCACCCTCCTCTCCAAATGGAACCTGAACATGGGTATCGTGATACTTCTCATGACCCTTATAGTAAAGATGCTGGTATTCCCGGCACAGGTCAAGAGTTATATGTCATCGGCCAAGATGCGCGCCCTCAAGCCATACGTGGATGAGGTCAACGCCAAATACCCCAAGCCTGAGGATGCCATGAAGAAACAGCAGGAGACCATGGCCGTTTACAGCAAGTACGGCGTCAGTCCCATGGGAGGATGCCTGCCCTCGCTCATACAGATGCCGGTTTGGATGGCGTTCTTCTTCTTTGTGCCCAATGCCATAGAGTTGCGCCAGCAGAGTTTCCTCTGGGCTACGGACCTTACAGGATTTGACGAGCTCATCAGGTGGAACACCAACATACCTCTTATCGGTAACCACCTCAGTATATTCTGCCTTCTGTTCTGCACCACCAACATCATCAACACCATCTACTCGATGCAACAGCAGCAGATGGCACCCGGACAGGAGGATACAATGAAGATGATGCGCTGGATGATGTACCTCATGCCGGTGATATTCTTCTTCTCTTTCAACAACTACTCATCTGGTCTGTGCTACTACTACTTCATATCCGGTCTGGTCGGTATCCTTACAATGATATGGCTGCGCCGCTCTACCGATGACAAGGCCATCCTGGCCAAGCTGGAAGCTGATTATGAAGCCAGCCGTAATGACCCCAGCAAACGCAAGACAGGCGGCAACAGCATGATGGCACGTCTGGAAGCCCTGCAAAAGGAACAGGAGAGACTGCAGAAACAGCAGCAACGCAAATAAATAAAAAAGAGCCCGTCGGGCTCTTTTTTATTTATTCCTCTCCATCCATTGTGTTGGAGTCTCGTTGTAAAACATTTTAAAATAGCGGTAAAAGGACTGGATAGAACCGCATCCGCATTGCATCGCTATATTCTGGATTATGATATTCTCCCTGGGAGTTTGTTTCATAAGCTCCAAGGCATAATCCATCCTGAGACGGTTCACATAGTCCGGGAAATTACACCCCTTGGCCTCCTTTATTGCCTTCGAAGCGTATGTCCTGTTGGTACCCACCTTCTCACACAGCACCGTAAGTGACAGGTCCGGCTGCAGGAAAAGTCTCTCGTTCATCATGGCTGAATCTATCCTTTCCATAAGTGTGGACGGAGCAGCGACAGGCTCTTCTGCTAACGGCATGCCGACGGTCATGGGGGCTTGCGGCCGTACGGGTTGCTGAACAGGAAGGATCGGACGTGGTGCATCAACCTGGAAAAGCGTGTCATCTTTCATCTCCTGTATATCCTCGGCCGAATACTCCAGCTGCATCACGTTATGCACCACCAGAGACACCATGATAATCTGACCGACTACGACTAAAACTGCCAGCGGAATATAATCCGAACTCTCATAAAACGGTATGGACGACATCATCAGACCTGTAAGTATTACAAGAATGGTTAAGACATGTATTCCGCGGATCTTTATCTTTTTCCCCGACTGATAGGCCAATGTATAGTCCTCCAGCATCCTGAGATAGTTGTTCAGCCTGAATTCGCCATAAATCATAACCAGGATACCCTGAGCCGGCATGAAAATGCTGAACAACTTCTTCCCTATCAAGACCATCCAGGAGTATGCAACCGATGACTCCATCTGAATGTTCTGTCCAAGTATCTCATTGCATATGTACGCATGTCTCTCGACCCCATCCATAAGCAACTGGGCCGATATCAGCAGCACTGCATATATGACCGAGGGCAGAAACATCAGCACATTGATGGCCGGACGGCGCTTTATGTCAGTAAGACAGTTTACGAACAGATAATAGAGCGGGGCGCAGAAAGGAGTGATGAAACTGTAAACGAAATCAAAGCCCCATGAATAACTGTCTGCCAGATATGGATTGTAGTATTGTGCATAAAACAGCATGCTCAATCCCACCGCCAGAAGCATGGATATGGTGGAACTCCTTATCCTGGGCGCACCCTTGCCGCGTATGCCCATCAGGATTGAAGCCAATACGATAAACAGCCCCGGGAGTGATAAGAGTATGAATATTATTGTTTGAGCCATCTGTCAAGCCAACTGAAATATGTTCTCTGCCAAAGTATACCGTTCTGTGGTTTGAGCACCCAATGGTTCTCATCGGGGAACAGAAGCAGTTCGGCCGGGACTCCGCGCAGCCTTGCAGCCTGGAACGCAGATACGGCCTGCGAGTAAAGTATCCTGTAATCCTTCTCCCCGTGAATGCAAAGGATAGGAGTATCCCATTTATCGGCAAACAGATGCGGAGACGTAGCATAGGTGCTCTCAGTCACCTTGTTCTTATCCCAGTAAGGGCCACCCAGATCCCACTGCGGGAACCACATCTCCTCGGTCTCAACAAACTGCTGCTCCAGATTGAAGATACCGTCATGTGCTATGAAACACTTGAAACGTCCCTCATGATGACCGGCCAGCCAATAGACCGAATAGCCGCCGAAACTTGCTCCCACACAGCCCAGACGGTCCTTGTCCACATAAGGTTCCTTGCTGACATCATCAATGGCAGACAGAAGGTCTTTCATGCACTGCCCTCCGTAATCGCCGCTTATGTCCTCCAGCCATTTCTTTCCGAATCCGGGCAGTCCGCGACGGTTGGGTGCAACCACTATGTAACCCTGAGCAGCCATTATCCTGAAATTCCAACGATAGCTCCAGAACTGAGATACCATACTCTGGGGACCGCCCTCACAGAACAGTATGGTGGGATACTTCTTGCTCTCGTCAAAATCAGGCGGGAACACCACCCATGTCAGCATATCCTTACCGTCTGTGGTCTTAACGGCACGTGCCTCGACCTTCATGTTATCCAACTGACCGAATATATGGTCATTCTCATGAGACAACCTCTCGGCAAGCCCGCGTCTGACGTCGACCGAGAATAACTCGGTAGCGTTTCTCATTGATTGGCGGGTAACGATAAGACGCCTGTTTCTGGCCCATGCAAGGGAGTTGTAGTCGCAGGCATCCGTATTTATAGGCACGACGTTTCCGTTAAGGTCTACCGAAAACAGAGACATACATCCCTGCCAGGAGCCGATGTAATAGAAATAATCCTTATCCGGTACCCAGATGTAATCATCCACGTTACTCTCGAAGTTTTCTGATACCGACCACTTGCGATGGCTCTCCATTTCCATGACATAGAGGCGGTTTATATCGCTCTCGTAACCGTCACGCTCCATGCTCTGCCATGCGATGTATTTTCCGTCGGCGCTGAACTTGGGGTTTATGTCATAACCCATGTTCCTGTCCTCATCTCCATCAATCTTGCAGAGATTGACAGTCTTGCCGCTTTCCATATCATAGAGGTATATGTCGGAGTCCGTACTCTTGGCATATTCCAGACCTGTTTTCTTGCGGCATGTATAAGCCAGTGACTTACCGTCAGGGCTCCAGGCAAACTGCTCTGTTCCTCCAAACGGCAGCATCGGGCTTTCAAACGGCTCTCCATCAAGCAGGTCAACGGCCATTCCCGATACCTTGCCTCCTTCAAAGGCAGCGACATAGGGATGAGGCAGTTCGGTAACCCATGTATCCCAGTGTCTGAACATCAGGTCATCGGCAATCATACCGGTGGATTTGGGCAGGTCATCATACTGCACCTCCTTGACCAGCGGATTCGGCACGCTCATAACCATCAGAACGTTCTTCATGTCCGGTGAGAACAGAAAGCCTTCCACATTCTTTTCCATGAACGACAACTGCTTACGGTTCTTACCGTTTACGTCCATGCTGAAAATCTGCTGTACACCTTTATTGACGGAAAGGAAAGCTATATGGTCATTATCTATCCAGGCGGGACTGTGCTCTGACGCGGCCTTTTTGGTCAGAAGCCTGACATTGCCGCCGTCATCGTCCATAACGTATATGACTGTATGGCTGGAGTTCTCTTTCACGCTGTAGTAAGAGACCTGATATGCTATCCTGGAACCATCGGGCGAAACCGTCACGCCTCCGATACGTCCCATTGCCCATAAGACCTCTGGGGTAAGGCGTCCGTCCTCAACCTGGATGTCGCTCTTGCCGATGAATACCTTATTCTCTTCTTTTCCCGATTTCATAAAAACAACCGCAATTGTAACGGCCACAGCCATCAGCGCACATAGTGCGGAAAAACGTCTTTTGTCCATTTCTGTATTACCATTTGAATCGCGAATATATATTTTTTATTGACAAACTGATATGGCTTTTTTGATTATCTTCGCCAAAAACTTATTGAAATGACACTTCAGACTTGCATCTTAGCCCTGTTGCTGGCAGCCCCGTTCAACCAGCCCGCCCAACCTGTACGCACCACCGAACGTCTGGAACGGATTTCTTCGGATACCATAAGGCTTTCATTTGACATGAGCATCGCCAAAGGCTGGCATGTCTATTCCATATCCCTGCCTTCCGGCGGCCCCACCAGTGCATCATTGGCTTTTGATACCATTCAGGGTGTCATCCCCGCATACCCACTCTCGTTTACAGGACAAGAGAAAGAAGTTGACGACCCCGTATTCGGAATGAGAGTAAGATTTTTTGAGAACAGTGTCACTTTCCATCAGGATTTCGTCGTGTCAGACCGTTCCTGGGTCATGGAAGGAGTCTTTACATTCGGAGCCTGTGATGATGAGGTTTGCCTGCCTCCCCAACGCGTGGAGTTCAGGCATGACGGAGCCGATGACTCCGGTAATTCCCCTGCCGTTACAGGAACTGAATCTTCCGGTATTGAACAGGTTGAAGGTTTTGACGCCCAGTCATGGACTCCTGTCAATTATGACGCATTAGACTCCATGAATCCCGGAGGAGGTCTCTGGGGGCTGTTCCTGACCAGTTTCATCGGTGGTCTGATTGCTCTCTTCACACCTTGCGTCTGGCCGGTCATCCCTATGACAGTCAGTTTCTTTCTAAAACGGTCCGCTTCACGCGGCAAAGCCGTCAGGGATGCCATACTATACGGACTCTCCATAGTAGCAGTCTATGTTGCGGTAGGACTGATAATCACTCTTGCATTCGGCGCAAATGCCCTGAACGCGCTGGCCACGAATGCCATAGTCAACATCATATTCTTCCTGATGCTGGTTGCTTTCGCGCTCTCGTTCTTCGGACTGTTTGAAATATCTTTACCTTCAGGATGGAGCACGGGAACGGACCGGAAATCGGCAACCCAAGGGCTTGGAGGAATATTCTTCATGGCACTGACACTGACTATCGTGTCGTTTTCATGTACCGGCCCGATAATAGGATTCCTGCTGGTAGATGCAGCATCGACGGGGAGCATACTCGCCCCCACCACCGGAATGTTAGGATTCTCGGTAGCCATGGCCATTCCGTTCACTCTGTTCGCAATGTTTCCGGGATGGCTCAAGTCCATGCCCAAATCCGGCGGTTGGATGGACCGTGTCAAGGTTACATTGGGTGTCATAGAACTGGCATTCTCGCTCAAATTCCTCTCTGTAGCAGACATGGCATACGGATGGGGCATTTTGCCCCGTGACCTGTTTGTACTGCTATGGATACTGATGGCTCTCTTCCTGGGGCTCTATCTGTTGGGCTTACTTGGCAAAAGGAACAAAGGTGGGCAAAAGCCTGGCATAGCCGGTATCGTGACAGGTGTAGTGTCTCTGGCATTCATGGCATGGCTTATTCCAGGTCTGTGGGGTGCGCCGCTCAAAGCCGTCAGCGCATTCACTCCCCCCATGAACACTCAGATCTTTGGCAATGACAAGAATACCGTTGAGCCTCAGTTCACAGATTACAGCGAAGCCCTGAAAGCCTCGGCCGTCAGCGGCAAACCGGTCCTTATAGATTTTACTGGCTACGGTTGCGTTAACTGCCGTAAGATGGAGGCATCAGTATGGACAGACCCCAGAGTGTCAGAAACAATCAACAGCAAATTCATCCTGGTATCATTGTTCGTGGACGACAAGACACCGGTAAAAAAGCCAGTATCCATCGTTGAAAACGGGAAAAAAGTAAAGATACGTACCATCGGTGACAAATGGAGTCTTCTGCAGCGGTACAAGTTCGGAGCCAATGCCCAGCCCTTCTATGTAATAACGGACTCAAAAGGAAGTCTCAAGTCAGAGCCCTATACTTTCGATCCGGACCCTGAGCACTTCATCAGTTTCCTGAATAAAGCGGATAACTGATGCCGCTATCTACTTTCTCTCTCGTTTGATGACTTTCTTTCGGCGGACAGACCAGCCAAAGAATCCCGTCGGGCTGTTGACATCAAAATACTCGCCATGGGTATAGGCTATCAGATTCATGGCTGCCATGTCAATTTTATCGTTTTCATCGATGAATCTGTCATCCACCAGCACATTCACCACTTCAGCCAGGAACATATCATGAGACCCCAGCGGTTTTATGTCTACCACCCTGCATTCAATTGACACAGGCGACTCTTCGACAGTGGGAGCATTGACCACCTGGGCCTTGCCGGGAGTCAGACCGGCCTGGCGGAACTTATCCATGTCACGGCCCGAGCGTACGCCGCAGAAATCAGTAGCGCGGGCCAAAACCTTTGTGGTAAGGTTGATGACAAAACAGCCGTTCCTCCTGATTATGTCATAAGAGTACCGTTCCGGACGTATGGAGACGTAACACATTGGAGGATTGCTGCAAACAGTACCGGTCCAGGCTACCGTCAGCACGTTATATTCATCGGGGGTTGCACCACAGCTGACCAGAACGGCAGGTAACGGGTAAATCATTGTACCCGGCTTGAAACTCTTTTTCATTTTTCGGAGGTTGTAAGCTTACGGAATACTGAAGGGGTTGGCAGTGAGAATCTCATAAGTTCACCAGATACGGGGTGAATGAACGAAAGGCGGTAGTTATGGAGCATGAGCCTGCGGGCCGGATTGGTTTCAGCTCCGTATTTCATATCTCCAGCTATGGGACAGCCCATCTCGGACATATGCACCCTGATCTGATTCTTCTTGCCGGTAAATATCTCAACGTCAACCAAGGCATATCTGCCTCGGGTCCTCAACACCTTATAATGAGTGATAGCCAGTTGTCCCCTGTCAGAGTCAGAAGTGGAAAACACCTGCATCCTGTCATTCTGGGTAAGAAGGCTCTCAATAGTATCCTCGGTCTTGGAGGGGATATTCTCGGTAACACATATATACTTGCGTTCCTTTACGTAGTAATCCCAATTGGAACGAAGCTCGAGCATCATATCCTGATCCTTGGAAAAGATAAGAATGCCCGATGTGTACTGATCCAGTCTGTGACATACATAGAGTTCAGCTTCGGGATCACCATGACGGACATAGTCCCTGACTATATTGAAAGCATTGTTCTCGCGGGAGCGGTCATTGGCAACAGAAAGCAGACCGGAAGATTTCTCTATCACGACCATCCATTTGTCCTCAAAAAGTATCTTGACCTGGGGGTTATTGAACTTAAAGAAAGAACGGCCGAAATTAACCTCAACGCTGTCGCCAGGCATTAGGGGCGTATCAAATTGGGTAACAGCAGCTCCCTTGACGGCAACGTGCTTGTACTTCAGAAGGGATTTGACCTCGGTACGGCTCAGACCGGATAAACTGTCTATAAGGAACGGAAGCAGGGTAGACTCTTGGGTAACCTTATATGTCTTGATATTGTCTTGAGTGTAGATTTTCCTTTTACTGTTTGTACCGTACATGTATATGATTGTTTATTTACGCCACAAAATTATTAAAAAAACAGCATAATTCTTGGAAATGAAAAATATGAAGCATATCTTTGCCACGTGTTTTTCATGGTATTAGATTTTATTTTAAGGGAAGCGGAACTGTGAAGTCCCGCTTCTCTGCTTTTTATGGCAATCAGCATGGTTAACACTAATAAACCATACACGCTCACGGCATCAATAAAACGTAAAAATCCCATATGTAAAAACGGGAAAATTGAATCAGGCATTAGAAATCGTGCCATTTTTCTTAAAAACATCTCCATTTTATTGTCAAATTTACAATTTTGATTCCCAAATCGGAAAAATTGTGATATAAACATATTTTTAACACTATAAAAATCGCGAACAATCATAATTAGCCCATATATTTGTATTGCAAACAAGGAGAGAAGATTGGTTGTGAAACCGGTTCATCTAAAATTTCAATTATTGGAAAAGGACTATTGAGAACGAGAGACCCGCTGTGCAGCGAGTCTCTTGTTTTGTTTATCAAGTCTGTTGACTTTTATATGAAAAACAATCCTTAATGATTCTTTCGGGCTGAAACAAGTATGCCCCTGATCGACTGGACCTGAACCGGACCACCTACTCCTATCAGAGCGATCATCATTACTACATATGCCAGAACCAGACAGGCTACTGCCGTTAACAGGAAGGAATCGGAATAACCGTCTTTTCCCGCCACAATTGCAGGTATCAAGATAAGGAATCCTATGAGGGAAAGGAAATAAAGAACCGGAGCCACCGGGCTTTTCCTGCCTTTGAACAGGAATCCTGCAACATCGCTGATACTGAAGGTTCCACTTATGGCGCATGTCATGATATTGATGGCAAATAACAGGAATCCCAACAACAGGTATGTCTTGAATACATAAGTATAGCAGGCGTAAAACACTATCTGGGCGTTATCGTTAAGGTAAGGGAACATCGGCCCGTTAAATGATAATGACTCCAGATATATGCCCAGACTCGTTTCAAAACCGGCCGCAAACACAGTCTCGATTCCTACAACCAGATGGATCAGTGGAATCATGCAGCACAGCCTGAAATACCCCCCTCTTGAGTTGGGGGAGCCGAATTCCTCGGCCAATGAGATCAATGAAGGTACCAATGCCAATGCACAGACCTGTTCAAAAAGGACAAAGTGCAGGAGCAATCTCTTATCAGTGTATGATGAGAGGAATGCAAATAAAAAGAAGAATGACGATACGGCTAAATAGCGCTTCAGTTTCCTGAAGTAATCATTTCTGGGTTTTGAAACCGCATAATAAACCAGCCAGATGAAACCGACTATGGCAGGCAATAGCAAGAATATGGGTTGATAATGCATCAGCAGTGTATTAATTCGGACGCAAAGATAGCCAATGCTATGGTTTATTTATTTTAACAAAATAGATAAAATATTAAAACGGCTAATCATCCGACACTTACAGCCGCTGTCTTAGCGTCAAGCCACTCTACCTCATCTTCGTTCAGATACGGCTTGAGGGTATCAAACACTCTCTTGTTGAAATCATTCAGCCACTCAAGCTCCCTTCTGTCCATCAACTTTACCAGAAGTGGCGAGGTGTCCAGATATGTCATTGTAAGCGTCTCGAATGACAGCCATCGTCCGAATTCGTTTTCACCTGCGGGAACGCACATTATCATGTTCTCATGACGAATGCCGTGATAGCCCTCTCTGTAAATACCAGGTTCATCCGATGTGATCATACCCGGCAGTAACGGCTGGTTCTTAAGATTCTGGCGTATGCTCTGCGGTCCTTCATGTACAGACAGTACATTCCCCACCCCATGTCCTGTACCATGTCCGAAATTACGCATATTCTGCCACAATGGGCGTCTGGCTATCGCATCGATCCTGCATCCGGGTGTCCCTTCGGGGAATACCGCCATCGCCAGATCTATCATAGCCATCATGTCAAGGGTATAATCCTCCCGTTCCAGATCAGTAAGGGGCCCCATCGGTACCGTTCGCGTTATGTCGGTAGTACCATATCTATAATGGGCACCGCTGTCGTTGAGATATAGTCCGTGGGGTTCTATCAACGCATCCTTGCCCCTGACTGTGGTATAATGAGGAAGCGCTGCATTCCGGCCGTAAGCCGAGATGGTCTCAAAACTCTCATCCAGGAAATCAGGCATTGCAGCGCGCAACTCATGCAGTCTGTCGGCAGCATCGGACTCCGTAACACGATGACCAGACTTGACCTCCTCCTCAAGCCACTTGAAGAAACGCGTCTGGACTATTCCGTCCTGGACATACGCCTTTCGGAAGCCATCCCTCTCTACTTCATTCTTGACAGATTTGGCCACCTCCACCGGCGAATCGCCCTGAACTGTGTTTTCCCGGCCGAAAGAGTCGGCTATCGCCCTGCCTGTCTCATAATTCAGGGATCCGGCATCTATCAGTATCCTGTCCGAAGCCTTCAGAGAGCCGACAAACTTGCCGCATTCCGAATAAGGCATCACCTTGACATTGTCTTTTTCAAGGGCAGACATCACATCGGCACCGAATTTTGAATTCTCAGCAAACAGCCAGACACACTCCGGACCGACCAATGCAAAGGATATCACAAACGGACAATACTCCACATCATCGGACCGTATGTTCAGCAGCCAGGCAATCTGATCCAGACAATTCAGAAACATATAACGGCAGTCCATGCCCTCCAGTTCACCACGCAGCCAACTGATCTTATCGGCCCTGCTGCGCCCTGCATACCGGTCATCATGCAGCCAGACCTTTCCCTGCGGAAGCAATGCCCTATCCGGCCATAGAGCCTCCAGATAATCCGGTTTTGAAATTACGGATGCGCTCTTTCCCACCAGGGCTTTCTCCAACTGAAGCGCCTCATTCATACTCATGCACAAACCGTCTATACCCACCTTGCCTCCAGGGGAGATATTGTCGGCTATCCATGTTATCCAGTCCTTGTCTTCGACCGAAACCATCTTATGGAGTTCCATTCCGCTGCCTTCCAGTTCCCTGGCTGCCTGTATCCAGTAACGGGAATCGGTCCACAGGCCGGCGTGACTTGCGGTTATTATCACCACGCCTGCCGAACCTGTAAAACCGCTTATGAACTCGCGTTGGCACCAACGCTTGGGAGTATACTCACTGTTATGGGGATCTTCGCCTACCGTAACCGCTGCATCCCACCCCCACTCCGACATACGGCGACGGAGTGCATCTATCCTTTCCTTTATCATATGATTATCCCAGGAATCCTTGTTCAAGCATAGCTTGAGCCACCTTCATGAATCCGGCAATGTTAGCACCCTTCATATAGTTAACGTAACCGTCAGGCTCAGTTCCGTATTTTACGCACTGCTCATGTATGTCGGACATGATGGTATGCAGGCGCGCATCCACCTCTGATGCAGACCATGAGAGATGCATGGCATTCTGAGTCATCTCCAGACCTGACGTAGCCACGCCTCCCGCATTCACCGCCTTACCTGGCCCATACAGGACACGTGCACCAATGAAGGCATCTGTCGCCTCGGGGGTGCAACCCATGTTGGAGACTTCGGCCACATACTTTACGCCATTACCTATCAGCAACGCCGCATCTTGTCCGTTAAGCTCATTCTGGGTAGCGCAGGGCATGGCAATATCCACCTTGCATTCCCATGGCTTGCGGCCGGCATAGAACTCTGCTCCGAATTTCTGTGCATATGGTGCGATTACGTCATTGTTGGTGGCGCGAAGCTGCAGCATATAGGCTATCTTCTCATCATTCAGGCCCTCCTTATCAAATACGTATCCGTCGGGACCGGACAGGGTAACCACCTTGGCCCCCAGCTCCGTAGCCTTCTTTGCGGCACCCCAGGCCACATTGCCGAAGCCGCTTATC
>CAJOLR010000046.1 GCA_905235565.1 uncultured Bacteroidaceae bacterium
CTGGGAGGTCAAAGGGGGCGTCGGACAGGAAATCCTCCATGTCGCGGCGGTCTTTCTTGGTGGGGCGGCCCAGACCGGCGGCCCGTTTTACAAAGCCTCCTATACGGTTCATTTCCAGCAGGTCATACTGGTCCTGGGGCGTGATGTTCTGCATCATTTCGGGGACCAGTTTTGCTCCCACGCGGTTCTCAATGCACTGCAGAACCTTGAAAGAATAGGTTACGGGCGGCTTGCGCACCTGGACTGTATCTCCTTCATGGACTGTCTTGGAGGGCTTTACCTGCACTCCGTTTACGGTGATGCGCCCCTTCTTGCAGGCCTCGGATGCAATGGTGCGGGTCTTGAAAATTCGCACCGACCAGAGCCACTTGTCTATACGAGCCTCAGCCATGAAGATTACTTATTATTGAATTTGCACATGGTATCGTCGATGCCCGAGAGGCAGAAGTTCTTTACTGCCTCGACCGCCACAGGAATACGCTCGTCCAGAATCTTGCGCTCATCCTCATTGAAAGGGTCAAGCACAAACTTTATCTGCGCTCCCATGGGATAATCGTTTCCTATGCCGAATCGCAAACGGCTGAACTGCTCGGAGCAGAGCACCTGTATGATGTTGCCGATGCCGTTGTGACCGCCGCCGCTTCCCTGTTTGCGCAGACGTATCTTGCCCAGGGGCAGTGCCAGGTCATCGGCCACTACCAGCAGGTTCCCGGGCTGGATGTTCTCCTTGTTCATCCAGTAGCGGACGGCGTTTCCGCTCAGGTTCATGAAAGTTGTGGGCTTGAGGAGCACAAGCTCACGGTTCTTGATGCGCATCTGGGCAACAAAACCGTATCGCCTGTCCTCAAAAACAGTATCGGACGCCTTTGCAAGGGCGTCCAATACCATAAATCCTATGTTGTGGCGGGTATCTTGGTATTCATCGCCCGGATTACCCAGCCCCACAATCAGATACTTCATTCCAAATAATTACTCTGCGGCAGGAGCCTCAGAGGCAGGAGCCTCCTCTGTGGTATCGGCGGCAGCGGCAGCTGAACGTGTTGACATGACTGTGCAGATCACAGCGTCCTTGGGGCTTACAAACTCAATGCCCTCAACATTCAGGTCACCAACCTTGAATGACTTACCGATGGTAAGAGGTGTAACATCAATCTCAACCTTCTCAGGAATAGCGGTATAGAGAGCCTTGGCTTTAACGCGGCGCAGGATCTGCTCCAGCTTACCACCAGCCTTTACACCGGCTGCCAGACCGTTCAGCTTAACGGGAACTGCCATAACGATGGGCTTCTGGGGATCAACCTGATAGAAGTCAATGTGAAGGATGTTGTCCTTTACGGGGTGGAACTGGATCTCACGCATAACAGCCAGAACGGTGTTGCCGTCGATGGTCAGGTTAACTGAGAAAATATCGGGTGAATAAACAAGCTTGCGGACCTCTTCGAAAGTTACGCTGAATGCCTTTGCTACGGGAAGACCTTTCTCGTCGCGCTCTACACCGTACAGGTTGCAGGGGATAAGGTTCTGCTTACGGAGTGCCTTGGCACCTTTCTTACCGAACTCGTTGCGGGCTGTGCCCTTTACGTCAATTGATTTCATTTTAAAACGTGTTACTCTAAATTGTTAATACTCAATTCACCATCACACAAAACACTACCTTTTACGGTATGCTTTACGTAAAAGCGCCGCAAAGGTACAAATAAAATTTAGAATTTAGAATTTAGAATTGACAATTGTTAGAATTCTATCTTGAAGTCGTCCTGTTGGAGGTGTTCCTCTGTTGGTTCGTCGGCAGGTTCTTGGTCTGCGGGTTCCGGCGAGTAGGCATCGGACTCGGCTTTCTCGGCCTCGTGTATGAAACGGATGGTTCTGGTCAGGCCGTCTATGAAATTGCTGAAATCCTCGCGGTAGAGGAAAATCTTATGCTTCTCAAAACTCACTTTGGAGTCTTCGCCCTCGCCGGTGGTGATTTTCTTGCTCTCCGTGATGGACAGGTACATCTCGTCCTTACGGGTCTTGCGCACATCCATATAATAAATGCGTTTTCCGGCCTTGATGGCGTGTGAGAAAACTACATCCTTTTCAATCTCATCGGCTGTCTTCCTTCTGTATTCCTCCATAACCCCTGATAATATTATTAAATTTCCACAAATATGGTAATTTGATTCTATCTATGCAAGAATTAGTTCACAAATCAATGCTGATTCTAATGTTTGTGAGGAAAAAAGTTGTACTTTTGCAGACCGGATTAACGGTTTTGACACAATGATCAACAGAGTTCTCATCAGACTGAAAGTAGTTCAGGTAATATACGCATACTACCAGAACGGCGGGCAGGGCATAGCCTCGGCGGAGCGTGAACTTGCCCGGAGCCTTGACAGCGCCTATTCACTTTACAAAACCCTTCTCTTTATTCCAGTAGCATGGGTCCGTCATATCCGCAAGTCGGTGGAACGGCTCAGACGCATGAACGCCCCCCATATATCACGCCGTGAGATCCTGTTTTCGGAGAACAGGTTCATCGGTCAGATGGAGACCAACGCCGAGCTTGATTCGTTCATACAAAGCAGCGATATGGGTTGGCTCTTTGAGTCAGACTGGATTCGGAATACATGCGCGGCAATATTGGAGTCCGATGCAATGGAGGAGTATATCCAGAATGAACAGTTTGATTTTGAGGCCGATAAGGACCTATGCCGCAAGCTTTACAAGGAGTTTGTCGAGGATAGCGATGAACTGGATGCCCTGTTGGAGGAACAGGACATCTACTGGAATGGTGACAAGGAACTTATAGATTCGTTCGTGATAAAGACCATCCGGTCATTCAATGACGGCAAGGCCGCCGCGCAGCCGCTCAAGAGCGAGTTCAAGGACGAGGAGGACCGTCGGTTTGCATTGGACCTGCTGCGTCTCGGAATTGAAACCGCACCCGAGAGGGAGTCTGCAGTTGCCGCCAACTGTCGTCGCTGGGATCCCAGCCGTCTGGCTTTCCTGGATGTCATAATCATTCAGGTGGCAATGGCTGAGATGCTCTATTTCAATCAGATACCTCTAAAGGTTACACTCAATGAGTACGTCGAGCTTGCCAAACTGCTCAGCACCCCGTCGAGCGGAAGTTTTGTAAACGGCATGCTGGAGACCATAGCCCGTGATTTGACCGCTCAGGGTAGACTCAATAAGGAATTATAATCAAAAAAGTAATACAATTATGTCAAAGATGCTTTTACTCAATCCCTTCCAGATGACATATCAGGAGGTGAACATGCAACACACAGTTAATTTCGTACAGGGCGTTGACCTGTCAGAACCCGCATCGGCCGGTGATAGCGGACAGGGTGCTCAGGGTGGCGGCTTTTTCGGTAGCCCCATCATCATGCTTTTGTTCATTCTGGCCATACTTATGCTGTTCATGCGTCCCCGCCAGGACAAGGAGGGCGATAAGTTCCGCAATGCCCTTCAGAAGGAACAGGATGTAGTTACCAGCTCCGGTATCTTTGGTAAGATCAAGGATATAGATGAGGTGTCGGTAACACTGGAGATTGCCCAGGGCATGAAGATCAAGGTTGACAAGCGTTATGTAAATCCTGTACCCACTCCTCAGCCCGTAAAGCCCGAGAAACCATCACGCCGTCGCCGCAAGGAGAATCCCAGCAAGGACGAAAAGGCATAAGATTCAGCGCATGCGGGAGCAAGGTAACTCCAAGTCCCGATTTGCACAATTCCTCAAGAAAATCGGAGATTCCCTTCTGAAACTGTTCAGAGGGGATTTCCTGGTTTATCTGCTCTTTTTGGTCATAACCTTTTTCTTCTGGTGGTCACAGACCATGAGTCAGGACTATCAGTCGGTGATCAGGCTCCCGGTACAGGTTACCGGAGTCTCAGACAACATAAGGGTTACCATTCCTCCTTCAAGCCAGATCAACGTATCGCTCAGCGGTAAGGGTGCGGCATTGCGCAAATCGGTCAGGATTGGAAGCCGCAGAGTGATGCGTGTCGACAACAGTGCATTCCTCCTTAATCAGGGTAGGGCATCTGTATCGACGCAGGTGCTTATGGATTCCATTACCGCATTGCTGCCACCGGCGGTCTCAATAAGGTCAATCAGTCCGGATTCGCTTGTATATACTTACGCAAGGCAGCGCACCATTACCCTGCCTGTCGAGTTTGAGGGCGTTATGGCAACACAGAACCAGTTCTACTTGGAACGGATAGAGTTTGTTCCGGATAGCGTCAGGGTGGGGATGCTGCTTTCTGACACTACGGAGCATCATGTCCTGGCCGATGCCGGTCAGGTGATTCTCTCATCGGACACCACTGTCAGGATTGTGCCAATAAGGACATCGTCAGGATTGGTTTACGGTACGGATCAGGTGCAGATGACCGTGATAGCCCAACAATACACGGAGAAGACTCTGGAGGTGCCTATCACAGGAGTCAATTTCCCGGAATCAGTTACACTCAAGGCTTTTCCGTCAAAGGCCGAATTGTCCGTATGGGTCAAGCTGTCGGAGTACGATAAGGTAGGTGCCCAGGATTTTCAGGTGGTTGTTGACTACAATGACATAACGGGGCATGAAGGCGATCAGGTTTTGTTGAGAGTTTTCTCACAACCAGCCAATGTGCGCAACGTTCGTCTGCTGACCCGTGGCGTGGATTATCTGATGGAGAGAAAACCCTATTGATATGTTGGTTATCGGAATTACAGGAGGGATAGGCTGCGGAAAAAGCTATGTGTCCGACAAGCTCAAGCTGCGCGGCATTCCCGTATATGATTCCGATACCCGGGCCAAGCTGCTCACCGCAACGGACCGGTCGATAAAGGACGCCCTTACGGAGTTGGTGGGGCCAAATCTCTACTGCCAGTGCGGGTGCGGCGTGATGCAGAAGGAGGTACTGGCGGGCTATATCTTTGGTAATCCGGCGAATATGGCACGTGTAAATGCCATTATCCATCCTAGCGTCAAGGATGATTTCAGGCGTTGGGCAAGCGGTTATGCCCAAAAGGAATTCTGCGTATTAGAATCGGCCATACTGTTTGAATCCGGATTTGACACCGAAGTGGACTATACGGTTTGTGTGGATGCCCCGCTGGCACTCCGGATAAGGCGATGCATCAAGCGGGACAACACTACAGAACAGGCTGTGGTGGCCAGGATCAACAGTCAGATGGATCAGGCTGAGAAGTGTCGGATGGCTGATTCGGTGATTTTTAATGACGATCTGCTTCCGCTTGAGCCGCAGATAGATAAATTGATTGATAATGTAAGAAAACTTTTAAAATAATACAATAGTTATGCTGAACGAGATTTTGACAATTTCAGGCAAGCCAGGCCTGTATAAGTTGCTCACCCGCGGACGCGGTGCCCTTATTGTTGAGAACATTGATGAGAGCAGGAAACGTTTCCCCATCCAGGGTACAGACAAGGTGGTTTCACTTGGCGATATCTCAATCTTTACAGATGAGAAGGAGATGCCTCTGCGTGAGGTTTTCGTGGCAATTGAGGAGAAACTTGGCAAGAAGGAGATTGAGTTTAACTGGAAAAAGGCTTCAAACACACAGCTTCTTGACTTCTTTGCAGACATCGTCCCGGATTTTGACCGCGACCGCGTATATCCCAGCCATATCAGGAAAATAGCAGGCTGGTATGACCTGCTGGTCAAGTACGGTGAGAATGACTTCTCGGAACCCAAGGCCGGGGAGGAACCCTCCGAAAAGGCTGAATAACAAAACGACGCAAAGGGAAAACGACCCCTTTGCGTCGTTTTTTCATCATAATTTGGATTCATATAAAATATTATTTTATATGCGTAATTTCTTGGTGGTTCGGATTTTATGCTGTAACTTTGCTGCCGCAATCCAATAAAGGACAATAATGGAAAAGGTTACTGTGCTCTCATCGGATCAGCTTTACAACAGCTTCATTGATCCCAAGTATATTCCAGCTGGTCAGAACAAGTATTATTTGCGTGACACCCAGGTTTGCGCTCCCAAGGGCGGCTGGCGTCATCTTACCAGCAATGAGATTGAGGCTCTTGTCAAGAATGACAATACTGCCATGAGTTGGGATAACATTATGGTGACCGATGAGTTCGATCCCATGATGCTCAAGAACAACAAGTTCTACGGTTTTGTGCGCATAGGCCGCGTAACTTCCAACGGCCTCCAGTATCATGACCTGAGGCTTTCATGCGGTATCACCAACAGCTCAATCCACTCTTGCGATATAGGTGATGACTGCGCCATCCATAACGTGCACTACCTGTCGCATTATATAATAGGTGACCGCTGTATGCTCTTCAATATCCAGGAGATGTCTTGTACCGATCACGCCAAGTTCGGTAACGGCATAGTCAAGGAGGGTGAGGATGAGGATGTGCGCATCTGGCTGGAACTGATGAACGAGACCGGTTGCCGCAAGGTGCTGCCGTTTGACGGTATGATTGCGGCCGATGCCTACATGTGGGCCAAGTTTATCGATGACCGCCGCTTGCAGGACCGTCTCAAAGCCATCACACAGAATACTTTTGATAACCGCCGCGGTTTCTACGGAACAATAGGCTATGGCAACGTGATAAAGAACTGCTGGATCATCAAGGACGTAAAGATAGGCAACTGCTGTTATATCAAGGGTGCCAGCAAGCTAAAGAACATTACAATCAACTCATCAGAGAAAGAGCCTACCCAGATAGGTGAGAACGTGGTGCTGGTAAACGGTATCATAGGTTACGGCTGTCGTATTTTCTACTCGGTCATTGCAGTAAGGTTTGTGCTGGGCAGTCACTCCAACCTCAAGTACGGTGCCCGCCTGATGAACTCATTCATGGGCGATAATTCCACAATTTCATGCTGTGAGGTGCTTCATAACCTGATTTTCCCTGCACATGAGCAGCACCACAACAACTCGTTCCTGATTGCGAGCGTGGTCAAGGGACAGTCCAATCTGGCTGCAGGTGCTACCATAGGCTCCAACCACAATTCACGTACGTTCGACGGTGAGATCGAGGCCGGACGCGGATTCTGGCCGGCTCTCTGCGTGAGTGTCAAGCATTCATCCAAGTTTGCCAGCTTCACCATGCTTGCCAAGGGCGCTTATCCATCGGAACTTATCAACCCGTTCCCGTTTGCCCTTATCAGCAATGATGAGGTCAATGGTGAACTCCATATCCTGCCTGCTTTCTCATGGATGTACAATATGTTTGCCATGGCCCGCAACAACTGGAAATACGCTACCCGCGATACCCGTGTGTTCAAGGTCCAGAACATCGAGTTTGATGCATACGCCCCCGATACAATGGAGGAGGCCATCGAGGCACGCAAACTGCTGGACAAATGGACCGCCAAGGCCTGGCTTCGCAGCGAGGGCAAGAGCCTGGACGGAATGACCGACGAGGCTCTTACGGAGATAGGCCGAAACCTCCTTAACGGTGATCCGGAAAAGATAAAGGATCTTGAGGTGCTTGGAGAGGATATAGAGAAATCACGCCGCAAGGTTGTAATACTGCATCCTTACAAGGCCTATCATGCATATGGCGATATGCTTATGTACTATGCTGTCAGGAATATAGTTTCATATCTGGAGGAGCATGAGGATGAGACTTTCCAGAGCATCAGCAAGCGTTTTGACGGAGACCGCGCCCGCGTATGGTTCAACCTGGGCGGCCAGCTCATGTCCATGGAGGATGTAGACAAGCTCCGTTCAGATATCAAGGACGGCACCCTGAATACCTGGAAGGAGATCCATCATCGCTATAACGAGATTTGGAAGAAATATCCGATTGACAAGCTGCGTCATGCCTATATGTCACTCAAGCATATGCTGGGAGTCGATACTCTTACGGCCGATGACTGGAGCAACGCCCTCAACAAGGGTATCGAGCTGCAGACTTATGTTTTCAATCAGGTTTATGAGACCCGCAGGAAGGATTATGAGAACAAGTTCCGCAGAGCCACGTTCCTTAGTGACGATGAGGCACTGGCCGCATGGGGCAAACTGGACGACAACAGTTTCATACAGCAGCAGCGCAGTGAGCTCAAGGAGTTTATAGAGAGAATACAGAATATTAAGAAAAGGCTTATAACAGAGTAGCCGGAGCAAAACAGTACAATTGTGGACAGTCCACTTTTGTACTGTTTCTGCTCTTTTTCCAGAATTATTTTGCAACTTAAATAAAAGAGTCATGAGACTGATTATTGAACCGGATTACGGTAAAATGTCAAAGTGGGCTGCAAATTATGTAGCCAAGTGCATCAACGATGCAAAACCCACGGCTGAGAAACCGTTCAAGCTGGGCTGCCCCACAGGAAGCTCACCCCTGGGAATGTACAAGGAGCTGATTGCCCTCAACAAGGCCGGCAAGGTATCGTTCCAGAACGTCATCACATTCAACATGGACGAGTATGTAAACCTGCCCGAGGAGCATCCCGAGAGCTACCATTCATTCATGTGGAACAACTTCTTCAGCCACATCGACATCAAGAAGGAGAACGTGCATATCCTTAACGGTAACGCCAAGGACCTCAAGGCTGAGTGTGAGAACTATGAGAAGGCCATTCTGGCAGCCGGCGGCATCGACCTGTTTATGGGAGGCATCGGTCCCGACGGTCATATTGCATTCAACGAGCCGGGTTCAAGCCTTCAGAGCCGCACCCGTCAGAAGACCCTTACTACCGATACCATCATCGCCAACTGCCGTTTCTTTGACAACGACGTGAACAAGGTGCCCAAGACAGCCCTTACCGTAGGTGTAGGTACAGTTATGGATGCCAGGCAGGTAATGATTATGGTTAACGGCCACAACAAGGCCCGCGCCCTGCAGCACGGAGTAGAGGAGGGAGTTTGCCAGATGTGGACCATCAGTGCACTTCAGCTGCATCCTCACGCAATCATCGTGGCCGATGAAGCCGCCTGCGGTGAGCTCAAGGTTGATACCTACAAGTACTTCAAGGATATTGAGAAGGATAACCTTCTCTGATTGACGTGAATTATCAGATTGCAGATAATTTAATTGCATTCAGCACGGAAAGGGAGGATCAACTCCCTTTCTATGTTGTTCAGCCTCATCAGGTTCATGGGTGTGAGATTAGGGAGGTAACGGATCCTTTTACCACTCGTGAGCAGCTGGTGGGGGTGGATGCTCTGGTGACCGATGTTCCCGGGGTGGCAATTTCCGTCCGGACGGCCGATTGCATTCCGGTTCTTCTTTATGATCCTGTGCATAAGGCAGTTGCCGCTGTTCATGACGGATGGCGGGGGACAGTGCAGCACCTAAGCCGTAAGGTCATAGATTTCATGCACTATCGGTATGGCACAGAGGCTTTTGATTTGAAAGCTGTGATAGGGCCGGGTATCGGGCCGGAGAGTTTCCAGGTGGGTCAGGAGGTTGTGGACGCTTTTGCCGGTGCGGGATTCCCTATGGCGGAGATTCTGGCTGATTGCGGCCCCAAGGCTCCTACGGCCGATAATCCGATGAATGGCGGTCTGCACATTGACCTCTGGCAAGCCAACCTCTGGCTGCTGGAGCAGGCTGGAGTCAGGCCGGAAAACATTCAGGTGACCGGAATCTGCACCTACCGCAACAACCACCGTTTCTTCTCCGCCCGACGGGAGGGCACCAAGTGCGGCCGCATAATCAACTGCATCAAGATTGCTGATTCTCCATAGCCAGGCTGATGCGCTGCCGCTCCAGATCCACGCTCAGGACTTTGACCATCACCTGCTGCTGCAGAGATACCACCTGGGTGGGATCCTTTATGAACTTGCCGGGAGCCAGCTGTGAGATGTGTATCAGGCCTTTTACGTGTACGCCTATATCCACGAACGCACCAAAATTGGTTATGTTGCTGATTATTCCGGGCAGCACCATATCGGCCTTTACATCCTCGATGGTGTGGACCTCGTTTGAGAACTCGAATTTCTTTAACGGGCCTCGCGGGTCACGGCCGGGTTTTTCAAGCTCCTGCATTATGTCGGTCAGGGTGGGGAGTCCTACCTTATCTGTCACGTATTTGTTGATATCTATTCTGGCACGCAGTTCGGGACTCTTCATGAGTTCCTGTACGGTGCACTTGAGGTCCTTGGCCATACGCTCCACTATGCCGTAACTCTCGGGGTGCACGGCACTGTTGTCCAGGGGCTGGTCACTGTCGGGTACGCGCAGGAATCCTGCTGCCTGCTCAAATGCCTTGGCACCCAGACGCGGCACCTTGAGCAGCTCCTTGCGGTTGCGGAACGGACCGTTCTCCGTGCGGTAATCCACAATGTTCTGCGCTAACTGCGGCCCCAGACCGCTTATATATGTAAGCAGGTGCGTGCTGGCGGTGTTCAGGTTCACGCCTACGCGGTTAACGCAACTTATCACAGTCTGGTCCAGCGAGTGCTTGAGGTCAGTCTGGTTCACGTCTTTCTGATACTGGCCTACGCCTATTGATGACGGGTCAATCTTGACCAGCTCTGCCAGCGGGTCCATAAGCCTGCGGCCGATTGACACTGCTCCACGAACTGTTACATCATAATCGGGAAACTCGTCACGCGCTGTCTTTGAGGCCGAATAGATTGATGCTCCGTCCTCATTCACGCTGAATATCTGAACACCTGCGGGCAGCCTTAACCGCTCTATGAACTCCTTGGTCTCACGGCCTGCCGTTCCGTTACCGATGGCTATGGCTTCTATCTTGTATTGCTCTACCAATGCCTGTATTTTTGCGGCCGACTGGTGAGCCTCATTATGTGGCGGATGGGGGTAAATCGTCTCATTGTGGAGCAGGGTTCCCTGCCGGTCCAGACACACCACCTTACAGCCCGTACGGAAGCCCGGATCTATGCCTAAAACGGCCTTCTGACCTAATGGAGAGGCCATTAATAGTTGTTCCAGGTTGCGTGCGAATATTCTTATTGCTTCGGCGTCAGCCAGGCTCTTCGAATTAGTTGCGAACTCATTTTCAATGGATGGCTGGAGCAGTCGGTAGTATGAATCCTCAACAGCCTCGTCAACCAGTTGCGATGCCTCGGATTTGCCACGGACATAGTGTCGGGAGATGGATTCAACTGCCTTATCATCCTCAATTTCTATCGATACGCGGAGCATACCCTCGGCCTCGCCGCGGCGCATTGCCAGCAGACGGTGCGATGCGCATCGGTTCAGAGGCTCGTTAAAGTCAAACCAGTCGCGGTACTTCTGGGCATCGGCCTCCTTGCTCTTGACCACCTTGCTGTAGATGCGGGCGGTGCGGCGGTATGCGTTGCGCACCTGGTTGCGTGTGCCCTCATCCAGCGATACCTGCTCGGCAATTATATCCATTGCTCCCTGCAGCGCGTCGTCAACTGAGGTTACCCCTTTGTCCTTGTTAATGTACTTGGCTGCCTCACGGTCCAGTGGAACATACTGGTTTTGTTTCATCACAAACTCCGCCAGCGGCTCCAGACCTTTCTCGCGGGCGGCATCGGCACGGGTCTTGCGGTGAGGCTTGTACGGGGCGTAGATATCCTCCAGCTCCGTCGCATCCCAGCAGTGCTCAATGCGCTCCTTGAGCTCAGGGGTCAGTTTGTCCTGGCTTTCTATGGTTCCGATGACCGTCTCCTTGCGCTTGGCCAGCGCCTCCAGACGCTCCAGGGCATCGCTCACCTCGGTCACCTGAACCTCATCCATTCCGCCGGTAGACTCCTTGCGGTAACGGCTTATAAAAGGTATCGTTGCGCCGTTCTCCAACAGTTTCAGCGTGTTCTCCACCTGATTCTCGCGCAGGCCGGTCTCACGTACTATTATGCTTATGTATTCCTTGTTCATAACTATCAGGATTGTTTCGTAAAGATACAATTGTTTTTTCATATATTTGCCTACGGAGCGACAAAGAGGCGCTTTGCTGAAGTTGTGATACCTTGGAGAACACGCTTCGGGATTTGATAATTAAAACCATTCATATTATGGCAAAGAAAGAGATTGAGGGTGCGTCAGGCCTTCAGAATGCAGGTCTGAGTGAGAAACTCAAGGCTTTGCAGGCTGCAACTGACAAGATTGAGAAGAGTTTCGGTAAGGGCTCTATCATGAAACTGGGTGATGAAAGCATTGAGAATGTGGATGTTATCTCCACCGGCTCCATCGGCCTTAATGCCGCGCTTGGTGTGGGCGGTTATCCGCGCGGCAGGATAATCGAGATTTACGGTCCGGAGTCATCGGGTAAGACCACTCTGGCCATCCATGCCATTGCCGAGGCTCAGAAGAACGGCGGCATTGCTGCATTCATTGATGCCGAGCATGCTTTTGACCGCTTCTATGCCGCTAAACTTGGGGTCGATATTGACAACCTTTGGATTTCGCAGCCCGATAACGGCGAGCAGGCCCTGGAGATTGCCGAGCAGCTGATCCGCTCATCGGCCATCGATATCATCGTGATTGACAGTGTGGCTGCCCTTACACCCAAAGCCGAGATTGAGGGCGATATGGGTGACAACAAGGTTGGTCTGCAGGCCCGCCTGATGAGCCAGGCCCTGCGTAAACTGACATCGACCATCAATAAGACCAACACTACCTGCATCTTTATCAACCAGCTGCGTGAAAAGATTGGCGTGATGTTCGGCAATCCCGAAACAACCACCGGCGGTAACGCGCTCAAGTTCTACGCGTCGGTCCGTCTGGACATACGCCGCGTCACATCACTCAAGGACGGCGATGAGGTGGTGGGCAACCAGGTGCGCGTAAAGGTGGTCAAGAACAAGGTGGCACCTCCTTTCCGCAAGGCCGAGTTCGACATCATGTTCGGCGAGGGCATTTCTAAATCCGGTGAGATTGTGGATCTGGGCGTTGAGTACGGCATCCTCAAGAAGAGCGGCTCATGGTTCAGCTACGGCGACACCCGCCTGGCACAGGGCCGCGATGCCACCAAGCAGCTCATGCAGGACAACCCGGAACTGGCCGAAGAACTGGAGGCCAAAATCATGGCCGCCATCCTGGGCAATCCCCAGGAGCCCGAGCCCGATGATGACTCCGAGATGATGAAAGACTGACAAATAGTCATAAATGTCATGCCACGGTGCTGAAAAGTGCCGTGGCATTGCTTTTGTACATAGTCTGGTGTCAAAATTTGAGTATAAACAAATAAAAACATACAACTATGGGAAAGATTATTGGAATTGACCTTGGAACCACAAACTCGTGCGTTTCAGTATTTGAGGGTAACGAGCCTGTCGTAATCGCCAACAGCGAGGGCAAGCGCACAACCCCTTCAATAGTGGCTTTCGTTGACGGCGGTGAGCGTAAGATAGGTGATCCGGCCAAGCGTCAGGCTATCACAAACCCGCAGCGTACCGTGTTCTCAATCAAGCGTTTCATGGGTGAGAACTGGGATCAGGTGCAGAAAGAGATTGCCCGTGTACCTTATAAGGTTGTCAAGGGTGACAATAACATGCCGCGTGTGGATATAGACGGACGTCTTTATACCGCTCAGGAAATCAGCGCCATGATACTTCAGAAGATGAAGAAGACTGCCGAGGACTATCTGGGCCAGGAGGTGACAGAGGCAGTCATCACAGTGCCTGCATACTTCAGTGACTCACAGCGTCAGGCCACCAAGGAGGCCGGTCAGATAGCCGGTCTGGATGTAAAGCGTATAGTGAACGAGCCTACCGCCGCTGCTCTGGCATACGGCGTTGACAAGGCCAATAAGGATATGAAGATTGCCGTATTCGACCTGGGTGGCGGTACATTCGATATCTCCATCCTGGAGTTCGGTGGCGGCGTATTCGAGGTTCTTGCCACCAACGGTGACACCCATCTGGGCGGTGATGACTTTGACCAGGTAATCATCAACTGGCTGGTTGAGGAGTTCAAGAAGGACGAGGGTGCTGACCTGACTGCCGATCCTATGGCACTGCAGCGTCTTAAGGAGGCTGCCGAGAAGGCCAAGATTGAGCTGTCATCATCAACCAGCACCGAGATAAACCTGCCGTACATCATGCCGGTAGCCGGTATTCCGCGTCACCTTGTAAAGACCCTGACACGTGCCAAGTTCGAGCAGCTGGCCAACGGCCTGATACAGGCTTGCCTGGAGCCCTGCCGCAAGGCTATGAGTGATGCCGGTCTGAGCAAT
The DNA here is from genome assembly GCA_905235565.1 of uncultured Bacteroidaceae bacterium. GTDB lineage: Bacteria > Bacteroidota > Bacteroidia > Bacteroidales > Bacteroidaceae > Colenecus. Next base: position 14,081 of record CAJOLR010000046.1, read on the forward strand.
TCCGATATCGACGAGGTAATCCTGGTGGGCGTTTCAAGCCGTATCCCCGCTGTCCAGAAACTTGTTGAGGATTTCTTCGGCAAGGTTCCCAGCAAGGGCGTTAACCCCGATGAGGTTGTAGCCGTAGGTGCTTCAATCCAGGGCGCCATCCTGAACAAGGAGGGTGGAGTAGGTGACATAGTCCTGCTGGATGTAACTCCGCTGACAATGGGTATCGAGACTCTGGGCGGCGTAATGACCAAGCTGATTGACGCCAACACCACCATCCCGTGCAAGAAGAGCGAGGTATTCTCAACCGCAGCCGATAACCAGACAGCCGTAACAATTCATGTGCTGCAGGGCGAGCGTCCTATGGCCAGCCAGAACAAGTCCATCGGCCAGTTCAACCTGGAGGGCATAGCACCCGCACGCCGTGGCGTACCGCAGATTGAGGTAACATTCGATATCGATGCCAACGGTATCCTTAAGGTAAGTGCCAAGGATAAGGCTACAGGCAAGGAGCAGGCTATCCGCATAGAGGCCAGCTCAGGTCTGAGCAAGGAGGAGATTGACCGCATGAAGGCCGAGGCCGAGGCAAATGCCGATGCCGATAAGAAAGAGCGCGAGAAGATAGACAAGCTCAACCAGGCCGACTCAATGATATTCCAGACCGAGCAGCAGCTCCAGGAGCTGGGTGACAAGATTCCTGCCGACAAGAAGGCTCCTATAGAGAGCGCCCTGAATGCACTGAAGGATGCTCACAAGGCTCAGGATCTGGCCGCCATCGACAAGGCTATGGCCGAACTCAACACCGCCTTCCAGGCAGCCAGTGCCCAGATGTACCAGCAGAGCGGCGCCCAAGGTCAGCCCGGTGCCGGCGCAGGCTTCCAGGGTGGCGCCCAGAGCGGTCCTCAGGACGCAGGTCAGGGCAGCAGCTCTCAGGACAACGTCCAGGATGCTGACTTTGAGGAGGTCAAGTAAGACGCACAAGTAAAGACATAACAAAGCATAATGAGCAGGTGTCTCCAATTTGGAAACACCTGCTTTTGTTAGACCATTTTTACGAATGTATTTGAATTATTCTAATCCCTTCTGGCTATTCTTTTTCGTCTTCATTCTGATTATTTCTTAATCTCTTGACAGCCTTATCAAAGTCGCTTTCCAACATGCGCATCTCCCTTTCACGATAGATTTCAAACTCACGTTCTGCTTTTTCTATTGCCTCTTGATGAGAAATCGTGCCGTTGCCTTCCAGAATGTTCTTGCGTAATCGGATAATCTGGTCGTCAAGTG
>CAJOLR010000047.1 GCA_905235565.1 uncultured Bacteroidaceae bacterium
AGCTGCTGTGATAAGTTGAATGTCTAATCTCATAGTTTTTACAATTTTGTTGTTAAAAACTCCTTGGGTCCGATGAGCAGCAGGTAAATCCTCTGTCAGCACTGCCTGCCGCCTGGCCCGACGGCTACATCCGCGGCATCCGCACCCGTACCGGCCAGACCGTTGACCTGTTCTGGAAGAACGGCAAGGTCAGGAAGTTCAAGGTCAGGTAGGTCTCGCCAAAGTGTCCGGAAATCACCTGAGTGATGCTTGCAGGACACTTTTCGGCGGATTACAACCGACTCAGGACGAATGAATAGCGGTAAGGTTTGTTACCGTCAATAGTGTATTGGGGTAGTGTGCGCTGTCCCCAGGTGTCAATTCCTCCCACACCGTGTACGTTGAGGTCGATATTCAGATTGACGAAATGTCCACGCTGTATCTCATGAGGATGACGTGCCGGTTCCAGATCCTCTTCTCCATAGTCCCATGCACGTATGCAGAGTGGCTGAAGCCCCTCAATGCAGATGCTGCCGGTGTCATTGCCTATGCTGAACCATCGTACATCCGTTCTGCAACCGTTATCCTGTGGACGCACATATTCAGTTTCAAAGTCCTTAAGTTTCATTTCGTAGAGACCGATAAAAGCAGAACGTTTGCGGTCAGGATAGTTTTCCCACGGCCCGCGGCCAAAATATTCTATCCGGGTATAATCAGCAGGTAAGCGCATCCTCATGCCAAGTTTGGGTATGATTGGAATATCTGTCGCTGTTGGCTGGTAGTCCATCTCCACCATTATTTTTCCATCTGTTTTTACGGTATATGTCAGGGTGAGGCCGGCTCCAACAGGCAGGGACATTCTGACAATTACTTTGTTACCATCAATGAGAAGAGACTTGACGGTACGCTGATGTGCGGCATCCCGCCACACAGCTGTACGCTCGGCAAAACGGGCTGCATGCTGGTTGTCATTCTCCGGTTTCCAGAAATAGGGTTCCAATGGAGCTTGCAGCATCTGTCGGCCATCGACTGTCCATGAGACGAGAGCACCGGTGTTGTCAATGGTTATGGAACTGTTTTCAGTCTGAAAGACTATATCCTGGGCGGTTTGCAAGGGGATTGCGTTATCTCCGTCTGTCGCTGGCAGAAACTCGCCGGGTTCAAGTACGAACTGCTCACGGGCTATCACAAATCCCTTCTTAGCCCAAGGCTTGTCTTCTCTGAGACATGCATAAACATTAAGTAAACGTTCTGAACGGTATGTAACGGTATCATACCTTATGTCATATTCATCGGGGTCGGTGAAGAAGTCACGGTTGACTATTCGGATGGTATTATCTTCATATACAAATTGCAAAGGTTGATAAACGTACTGTACCTCATAGTAGTGAGGGTGGGGAGTCCGGTCTGGAGCCAACAACCCGTTTATACAGAAAGCATCCATGTTGGGCTGATCGCCATAATCTCCTCCGTATGCCCAATATTCAAACTCTTTACCTGCCTCTTTTTTGGCCAGTCCCTGATCTACCCAATCCCAGATTGCCGCACCTGCAATGCTGGAATCGGCATAGATTACATCCCAATACTCTTGCAGGTTTCCCATCGAGTTGCCCATAGCGTGGGCATACTCCCGGGCAATCAAAGGCTTTCCGTTCTCTTTCCGGGCCTCTTCTTTCAACGTTGTGGGTGACGGATAGCCATAGTCATGAAGAGCGGAATAATCGGGATGACAGTCATAGAATGGCAGACGGGTGGAATCAAGTGATGTCACTATATCATACATGGCCTGTATGTTGGGGCCTATACCGCCTTCGTTGCCCAAGCTCCATAATATGATGCTTGGATGGTTATAGTCGCGCTTAACTAATGATTCGGCGCGGTCCGCATGAGCGTCAAGCCAGGCAGTGTCGTGTCCCATTTCCAGATTGGCATATCCGTAGCCGTGAGATTCCTGATTAGCCTCATCCATTACGTATATACCCCAGCGGTCGCAGAGTTCGTAAAGATACTCGCGGTCGGGATAATGGCTGGTGCGAAGGAAATTGATGTTGGCCTGTTTCATCAGGCGGAGATCCTCTTCATAGGTGGCGTCATCAACGTATCGGCCGGTAACGGGATGATGGTCATGACGGTTCACACCGCGCAACTTGACATTCCTTCCGTTAATTTTGAAAACCTCACCTATGCACTCTACGCGTTTTACCCCCAGATGATAGTCAAAGTGCTCAACTGCGATATTGTGTTTGCTGTCAAACAGTTCAACTGAAAAAGGATACAGATTGGGTTTTTCGGCAGACCATAGACGAGGTGAATCAATAGTGTACGTAAGCCTGACATGGGTAGTGTCATCCGCGGCAAGTGTCTTTATTCTTTCCTTCACTGTATTTCCGTCAAGATTAAGGGCGACAGTCAGATTCCTGCATTTCCGGCTGCTTGTGTTGCAAACTGCAATATCGGCTGTAACCAGCGCTTTGGAAAAGTGGGGGTCTGGAACGGATGTCACACGGTAATCGGCAATATGTACAATCGGACGCACCCATAGCTGTACCTCACGGAATATTCCGGACAGGCGCCACATGTCCTGATCTTCCAGATATGAGCCGTCACACCAGCGATAGACCTCAACAGCTACTTTGTTACGTCCTTCATGCATAAATCGGGTAACATCGAATTCTGCCGGTGACATGGAGTTTTGGCTGTAACCGGCTTTCTGTCCGTTTATCCACAGATAGAAAGCGGAATGTACTCCTCCAAAGTGAAGAATCAGGTTTTTATCCAGCATATCCTTGTCAATATCGACAAAAGTCAAGTATGAACCTACCGGATTGCGGTTTTCATACGATGTCCAGTATCTGGGCGGTTCACCGGTTACGCTGGGACGGTTTCGTCTGAAAGGATATTCCATATTGGTATAGATGGGCGTTCCGTAGCCCTGAAGCTGCCAGTTTCCAGGTACATTGATCTTGTCCCAATCGCTGACGTCATAATCTTCTTGATAGAATCCGGCAGGTCTTTCCCATGGATTGCGGCTCCAGTGAAACAGCCATTGCCCGTCAAGACTGATTATTTCGCTGCAATCTTTCCACTTGGAAGGTAACTGCAGCGTGGCATGGTACGGCAGTTTGTTTATTCCCAGTACTGCGGGGTTTTCCCAGTCATAGACAATCTGTCCCTGAACAGTTACGGCAAGCAACGGGATCAGTAACGAAATGAATTTTTTCATTATAACAGATTCGGAATATGAACGGTTTACTTTGTGGCACTCAAGCCCTCCTGTGTCAGTGGTATGAAACGGATAGAGCCGTCTTTGTTGAAATAAAGGTACTCGGCACACACACTGCGGCGACAGTCACCTCCGGGTTCGCCGTTTTGACTGAAGGATCCGTCATGATAGATATAATACCATTTTTTCTTGAAGTTGATGACAGAGGGATGAATGGTAAATCCGTGATTGGCGGAGGTGCTTATGAAACCACGATAGGTCCATGGGCCTTCTATGTTTTGAGCTGTACTGTAAGCCATCTGTTCAGGCTGCACACCAGGAGCATCAGAAGCATATACATTGTAATAGAGGTTGCCGCGCTTAAACAGCCAGGGGCCCTCGGAATAGTTCCGCATCGGAACTTTCCTGATTTCACCATCCAGTTCTATCATGTTCTTCTTAAGTTTTACCATGTAGCAGTCGCCGTTACCCCAGGCCATCCAGGGAGTGCCGTCATCATCAATGAGCACTGTCGGGTCTATATCGGCATTGGTGCGATGTGAGTCAGGTGTCATGTCATCGGTGATGAGCGGCGTTCCATCGCTACGGGCAGGGCGGAAAGGTCCGGTAGGTGAGTCGCTGACAGCTACGTCAATTGTGTGCTGGCGGTTGTATTTGTTGTCAAGCGTAACGTAGTAGTAGAACCTGCCGTCGGGGCCCTGAATAACCTGTCCGGCCCACGAGCCGTTAGGCTGGGCATACGGAAAGTCTGCCGCTGACAGAACTGTACCGTGTGAAGTCCAGTGAATCATGTCGGTGGATGAGAAACAGAGCCAGTGCGGCATGGTGAACCATCCTCCAGGACCGGCTTTGTCTTCGCCTACATAGGCATAGACGGTGTTGCCTACAACGGTAAATGCGGGGTCTGCCGTAAATATGCCTGTGAACAGTGGATTCTGCCCATCCACTCTGGGCAACGGTTCTCCACTTATGGACAGATTGCGCAAGTCACCGTCCCGTACCTGCAAAGCGTTGGGAAAACCACCCGGGAAGCCGCGACCAATAACCCAAAGCGAGCAGTTATGGCGCAGAGCCTTGCCGGGATAGATGAGTTGCTCAGACTGACCGTCAACAGTCAGTTGCACTGTTGATTCATCCTTTTTAGTATTATATTGAGCGTGTGCCTCTACGCTGTACCAGCGTCCGGCTTCTACTTGTGGACCGGCGCAAAGACGGTGTCCTTGCTCATTTTTGTCAATGACCTCGACAAAGAACTGCCGTTGCATATTGTCATAGCCGATAGAGATGTCGCCGGTCAAGGAGTTGCGGCCGATAAGATGGCTGGCCTTGCCTTCCTTGCACACGAATACCTGCTCAGTGCCAAGAGTACCACAGCGTAGGTCTGCCTTGACTGTCCAACTGTTCTGCCAGTCGGCATACGGCAACGGATGGTTGTAGTCCAGTTTGTATTCGCTTACATTAAGGTGAAGCGTTCCGTTCTCATCCAAGCCCTTGATATTCCAGTCTTTCAATGAATACTGTGCTGATACTGTCAGCGCAGAGAGGGCTAAAGTCAAAGTTGCCAGGGATTTGTTCATATTCATGTGTGTCGGGTTATTGTTTTACTGCTTCTATATCGCTGAATGCCATGCGGTCACCAGTAGCCAGACGGTCGGCATCCAGTCTGAGGACACGGGCTTTGGTGGGAGGGAAGGTGATTGTCTGCCAGATGGGGTTGTTGATGATATTGGAGAATTCACCTGATGAAATTTTTTCCCAGTTTGACCCATCGGTCGAAGCCCAAAGGGTATAGTGTGTTACTGTGCCGTTGCGGCCATCTTGTGGAGGCAGGTAGCGGAATGCCGTAATTGTCTGTTCGGTGTCCCAATCAATTAACAACTGTGTAGGACTGCTGAAGTAGAAATGCAGGCCGGATGATTTTTTCTCACCGGAATCTGGAATATCGGCTGTAATATCAGGAGCCAGATAGACTGAAGTACGTTTGATTATGGGATCGCATTTGCTGTCTGTGACTGTGAAGCGCAGCTTTGTGGCAGTGACGGTGGGAAAGCAGATGATGCGACGGTGACCTATGGTAGTCAATCCGTCTCCATTCTCTGCGAGTTCATCCTTGAGCGGCATCCATTGTCCGTCAACTAAGGCCTCAAGCCGGAATTCTTTTACTCTCTGACCGTAGCGTATCTCCTCTTCGGCCACAAAACGGTTAAATGAGGTAGGTTTCCTGAAATCAATAATTGTCTCATTTCCTTCTTTCCTTATTTTGGCTTTATGTGCCAGATCGGTCTTAAACACCTCCTGTATCATTTTGTTGAAAGCGATACCGCGCAGGCTGTCAACAGGGTGAATCCGGCCGTTGGGGGCAATAGGGAAGTTGAGCAACAGCGTTGAGTTGCGGCCGACGCTCTTATAGTAAGTGTCCATGAGTTTTGAAAGGCTTTTGACTTTATCGTTCTCTGAATCGTGATAGAACCAGCCCGGACGGATACTGGTGTTGGTTTCGCCCGGACACCACACATCGCCCTCTTCAACGCCGTAATGAAGCATGCGCCAGGGGGTGTCGCCGGTGGCTGGCATAAGGCTCCAGTTGGTTTCACCTACGTTACCTGCTTCGGTGCCTACCCAACGAAGGTCACCGCGGTCACCTCCGTCATTCCAGATAACAGCATCCGGCTGCAACTCGCGTATCATACGGAATGTTTCGGCCCATCCGTAATATGTCTTGCCATTTATACGGCGCGTCTCGTTGGCACCACCGTACCAGCCGTTACCGCCGTTGGCACCGTCAAACCATACCTCGAAAATGTCACCGTATTGCGTAAGCAGCTCGCGCAGCTGGTTGCGGAAGTATGTGATGTATTCAGGTTTGCCATAATCAGGATGGTTGCGGTCCCATGGTGACAGATAAACGGCGAACTTAAGTCCTTCCTCACGGCATGCTTCGGCCAGTTCCCGGACAACGTCTCCTTTGCCGTTTTTCCATGGTGAGTTCTTGACGGAGTAATCTGTATAGGCGCTGGGCCACATGCAAAAACCGCAGTGATGTTTGGCTGTGAATATGATTCCCTTCATACCGGCCTGTTTGCATACACGTGCCCATTGCCTGCAGTCCAGATTGCCTGGATTGAACAGTTGAGGGTCTTCATTGCCATATCCCCATTCCTGACCGGTGTAAGTATTCAGCGAGTAATGTATGAACGCATACATCTCCATATCCTGCCAGCGTAACTGGTTTTCGGTAGGTGTGGGTCCGCATGGAGCAGGCGTAATTTCCTTACAATTAGCCATACTTGTCAGCAGAAAGAGCATTAGAATGCCATTTAGTCCGTTTTTCATATTGTCTGTAAATCAGGTTGTTTAATATTGGGTTTGCACAAATCCAGGAGGACGCGGCGGGAATCGGCAAGGGTAGTGGCTATCAGGTAGCGGTAGCCTCCGTCGCGGAGTTTCAGGCGGCGCTGGAGCTGGGGTGCTGATTCGGGGAAGTTCCTGACCGATAGGTTCGCTTGAGTCTTAATGATGGACGCAAGGGATTTCTTATCAAAGGGGATGACTCCTTCTATCATGAATGTACGGCCGGGGAACCGTGCCGGTTCTGTCTTGCTCCAGAACAGGTGTGTATCGGGATGAAGCAGGGCGGTGCCGGTCTGTGCGGCTATGGTGCGGAACAGGGCGCTTGTCATGTAGGGGGCCGATGGTTCGCTGATAAATGTGCCAGGTTCCAGACCGGCCGGATCTGCAATTGGCAGAGGCAGAGCGTTATCGGCACTTTTGGCCGATGAAACCGCACTTTCAGGGGTACCGTCAGATTTTATATCTACTGCGGTAATGATAGGCTCGGCATTGAAACCACGCTGCAGGAGCAATGTAATCTCCTTGCATTCACCCTCCAATCCTATTATGAATACGTGACTTACGTTGTGTAGTTCTGTCAAAGCCTTACTGACATCAAGCATAGGTGACAACTTGACCATCACGTTAGGTGCAATATGCAGCAGGTCATCCTGAAGCGCTACGGTATCGGGTTGGCAGTCACTGATGGATATCAACTTGCGGCCTGTATCACCGCGGCGGGCAGGATCCAGATATATAAGGTTCAGACTGTCGGGCTGCTGTCGGGCTATGAAATCCTCTGCACTGCTGCAGTTTACCATAATTTCCGGCCGTCCCAGAGCCTTGAAGTTTGCACGGGCGCAGTCGCAGAGTCCGGCCGACTTTTCATTGTAGTAAACCTGAGAGGCAGAACGGGAGATGAAGTAGCAATCTACTCCCATTCCACCGGTGATATCGGCCATTTTGAATCCGGAGCCAAGAAGGCTCTCTATGAATGAAGCCTTGTATTGTGCGATGTACTGTGATGTACACTGCTCCAAAGACAGATGACGGGGATAGACAATACCTTCAGCAGCGGCCCAAAGCGGCACTTTCAAACGCACGGCCTGCCATCCTGATATCTGAGTGAGGGCATACTGCATGTCCACTCCGTCGGGATGACTGCTCAATGCCAAGGTTCGGACATCGGCCGTAAGATTATTACGGATAAACTGCTCAGTGAGGTTGTTTGTCATATCATCTTCAAAATTAGAAAGTTTTTATTACTTTCACGGCATAAAACCAAATGCTTTATGAAGAAATTGTTTTTTGCTTTGGCCGGCATGCTGGCTCTTGTGGCATGCGGCACTCAGGACGGTGGCCCCGTGCTCACCATTGAGGGTGGACAGATACAGGGCGTTCCTACTGATATTAAGGGCGTTACCGTTTACCGCGGAATCCCGTTTGCAGCACCTCCTACGGGCCAGAACCGCTGGAAGGCTCCGCAGCCCGTTATTCCTTGGGAAGGAGTAAAACTGTGTGACAAATTCGGACATCCGCCATTCCAGGCAGCCCATTATCCCGGCGGCTACACAACTGAGTGGGGTTACGGCGATGAGGCTCCCTACAGCGAGGACTGCCTCTATCTTAACGTATGGACCAAGAAACCGGGTCAGACCGATGCCAAGCTGCCTGTCGCCATCTGGATATTTGGTGGCGGCATGCGCGAGGGCTGGGGCTCCGAGCCTGAGTTTGACGGTCAGGAGTGGGCTAACAAGGATGTTGTGCTGGTATCGTTCAACTACCGCGTAGGTCCGTTCGGATTCTTTGCACATCCTGAGCTATCAGCCGAGGATCCCGAGCATGCAACCGGCAACTGGGGTACTCTGGACCAGATTGAGGCTATGAAATGGGTCAAGAAGAACATAGCCCAGTTTGGCGGTGACCCCGATAACGTGATGATATTCGGACAGAGTGCCGGATCACGCAGCGTCAAGTTCCTGAGTGCATCACCGCTGACCAAGGGCCTGTTCAACAAGGCTGTCATAATGAGCGGAAGCGGACTGGTAAAGCCCCGCCCACAGGCTACCACTGCACCGGTTGGTCGCGGAATGGGAATGGGTATGGCTATGCCGCAGCAGGGAATGACCACACTGGCCGAGGCCGAGGCATCCACCAAGGAGGTCTGCGACTGGGCTAACCTTAATACACTGCGTCAGTTGCGCGGTGCCAGCACCGAGACCATATTCGCCCTGGGCGGTCTCTACACCAATGTGACCGGAAAGCGCAGCATACTGACCGCATCGCCCATATCACCTTATATAGACGGATATGTGCTGACCGAATCATTCGATGACGCCTGCTTAGACGGAACACTGGCTCAGGTTCCTTACCTGATTGGTTACACACTGAACGATGCAGGCAACATGGGCACACAGATTGTGGATTTCTGCCTTAACCGTGAGGAGAAGGGCGGCAAGGCATACGCTTACCAGTTTGCACGTCCGCTGCCCGATGACGGCAACCATCCCGAGGTGACACAGCGTCTGAGGGGTGCTTTCCACTCATCGGACCTGTGGTTTGTGTTCAAGTCACTGAAGCATTGCTGGCGCCCATGGACTCAGGGAGACTGGGACCTGTCGGAGAAGATGCTCACTGCATGGTCCAACTTTGCCAAGTACGGTGATCCATGTGGTCCCGACGGCGGCGACTGGAAGCCTTTCACTCAGGACAACCAGCAGTTCATGATATTCAAGCTGGACGAGAATGACGTGGAGGCATCGGAGCTGGGTAATCCGCTGGCCAGATGAGATAAGGCGATAATAGCCTGACAACTGGTCTGGTATGCAAAAGAATAACATTAACTGTATATAAACAGATTTACATTAATTCCTGCCGCACAGTTGACTGAAGTCACAGTTGCGGCAGGTTTCTTTATCGTCGGTGGGACTGAACGGGATGTCGGGGTTGAATATTCCGGATATCAGCTCTGTCAGTTTTTCCTCAAACTCCTGACCGCATTTGCCGTTGAAATCGGTAAGTTCATCATTGCCTATATGGTAATATATGTTATCGGCCGTGGGCTTGGACGATGAACGGGTGTAGAGCAGGGTGGGCGCCAACCTGTACTGGCTGAACTCCGGCTGACGGCTCATGATAAAGGCGTAATAGAATATCTGGAAGGCCTGACTCTTGAGGTCCTTATATCTTGTGGGCGGGAACAGGTCATCAATTGTTGCCGGAGCGCCTTTGTCCCTTCCTGTCTTGTAGTCCACTATGCGCAGAATGCCGTCTTTAAGGTCCATACGGTCAATGATACCCTTGATGCGTATCCGGAGCAAGGAGCCTGCATTAAGCGGGTCCGGAACAGAAACGTAATGGTTGTAACCGTCCGATTCGCTCCCTATGTACCGGAACGGCGCGTAAAACTCCATATCCATGCGCAGTATCTGGCGCAGGTATTTCAGTATAACCTCATAGCTGATGGCCTGGGTGCCGCTGTAATCGGCCTTGTCAACATCCTTAAAGTCAAAGTAATCTTCAAGGAAAGCCTGCTGCACAAAGCTTTCCAGGAGATTGCTGTCCTTGAGAAGGGACTCTATCTCCGGCCTTGTTATTGTCTGGTCGGCTGTCTTTGATGCCAGATAGTCATAAGTCAATTCGGCACTCTTATGGAACAGTGTTCCGAACATGTCATATCCTATGTCAGTATCGGTATCCTTGGGCTTCTTGAGGCCGGCTATCTGGGCCAGATAGAACTTGAGCCTGCACTCCATATATTTGATCAGGGCCGATGGCGACAGGTATGAATCCTGGTCGGCAAAATCATACTTGCGGCGAAGCTCTTCAAGCAGAGGGCGTGTCTTGGTTACAGACAATGGTGCAATGTCTGTATCTGACCGGTCAGGCTTGAGCGTAATGCGTTGTATATCAGCGCCACTTACTATGAGCTGGAGCAGGTATCGGGATATCTGGCCCTTGCCTATGCCGCGGGCATCGGCATTGCCGTTATAGACCATGGTTACGTTATCGGCCCTCTGGAGCAGATGGTGGAAATTGTACGATGAAACGGCGCTTTTGTCCTGCATGGTGGTCAGTCCGAAAGCCACGCGGATGTTATATGGTATGAACGATGCGCTCTGCCCGGATTTGGGCAGCGTACCCTCCTGTGCCGAAAGCAGCAGCACGTTCCTGAAGTCCAGGTTACGGGTCTCGATCAGGCCCATAATCTGCATTCCTACAGCGGGTTCACCGTGGAACGGAACTGTTGTTGTGGAGAGCATGGAGCGGATTAGACGGCACAGCGTATCGGTGCTTATCTCCAGACTCCCGGATTCGGCCAGCGAATGAAGACGGTTTATCTGTGTGTAGATGCGGTAGAGTGATTCCTGAATGAGCGGTTGGAACAGTGTATCGTCATCACGATTGCGTATTACCGGCACAAGCGCTTTTAGTACGTTCTGCAGATATTGCAGCAATGACAGGTTATCTGTGGCGGGAGTAAAGAGCACCGCCAGTTCCTTGCATCCTGTCAGCGCTTCGGTATCAGGGAACATACGGCGGGTCTTGCGCATATCCTCCAGCAGTTGGGGCGCTCTCTCAGATAACGCTGATACCATGGGATTGCCCAGGACGCGGCTGAGCGACTGGATGCTCAGCCTGCCTCTGTTCCTTGCCGCAAGACGCTGCATATCAATCAGGGCAATGACCAGGCTGAAGAGTGATGTCTCCGACAGCTTGTATCCCATGGTGATGTTTACGCTGCCTATGCGTTGCTGCGGGATGCTGTGCAGCACCGGCTGCAGCAGGTTCTCATCGGCCAGTACGATGGCTGTCTCCTTGCCAGCCTTTTCAACGTCCAGTGATTCAAGCCATTGTGGGATGATGCGTGCCTGAGCGTTATCGGTCGATGCCTCCACGATGGTGAGGCTGGCTTTATGCATATCGTTGAACAAGTCGCGGGGTAGCTCGTTGGGGAACTCCTTAAGGTTGTCACGCAGGAACCGTCCTGCCTCATGCAGCAGGCTGCTCTCGGTGTAGGCCGGGTCATAATCCCAGTAGAAAAGTGCCTTATCTGCTTTCTGTATGGCGCGGAACAGTTCCTTCTCGGCTCCGTCCAGGCTGTTGAATCCCACAAATGCGTATTTGCCGGCAGTCAGGCGGCTGGTGTCAAGATTGCTGATGACCCGGCGCTGGATCATTCCGTTGTAGCCTATGCCTTTGTCTGACAGCAGTTTGTTGAACTTCTGATAGATAGTGCCCAGCACGCTCCATACCGCCTGATAATGCTCGCGCAGCTGGGTGGGCTGGGCCTTCTTCATCTCACCGAAGAACTGCTCCAGAGCTTCACGCTGCTCTACAGTAAGGAACGATGTGTCCGTAAGTTCACGCTGCTCACGGAGCAGGCTGAACAGTTGGTCCGCAGGTGCCAGATTCCGGTCCACATCATCAAAATCGGCCAGCATCAGCTCTCCCCATGACCAGAAACTGTCCAGTGACTCATCGGTATGGAGTTCCTGCTGATAGATGCCGTGGAGCAGTGTGACCATCTCTATGCGGTCTGCTGGGCGTAAATCAGACTGAGACTGGAACAGATCCTCAATTGTGGTATATTGCGGTGACCAGACCGGCTTTTCAGAGCAGGCTGACAGCCAGTCATCAAAGAACAGCCTGGCGCGGCGGTTGGGGAAGACCACCGTCATGTCAGCAAGTCCGTTACCTTGCGCTCCGTACTTGCGGTACAGATCCTCTGCTACTATTTTAAGGAATGGTTCCATATATCTGATTGTCTGACAAATATAGCGGTTTGTCCTATAGTTTCACTGCATCCCAGCCGTAGTCCTTGTAATATTTAATTTTGAGATTGTGGCTTTTTACATATTCACCCAGCTGCTCGCGGCGCACGGCCTCACGTACATCCTGGTTGGAGTGCATGTTCCGGTAGATGTCATAGTGAGAGCCGAAAATGCGGCGTGCGCTGGCGTCATTGCCGGCACCATCAACAGTCTGCTCAAAAGATGTAACCTTTAATGCGCCGTTCTGACTGATTACGGTCATTACTCCGGAGTGGTTCCCGCCCGATACGGTCATCAGAGTATCACCTTCCAGATTGTACCACCATATCCAGAAATCACCCCATACAAGTGCCTTGGCAGCGTCTGTCTCCTGGGCCGATACAATCATCAATGTGGGGATGCAGAGCTGCCCCTGTCTGTACTGTATACCGATCTCCTTTATCAGATAGTCGCTTATGGCATCACGCAGGGCCTGCTCCTTGCGGTTGTTGGCTATGTAGTTGATGCAGTCCTGCTTGTGACCGTCAAAATCACTCATCAGCCACACTCCGTCAACCTTTTCCATAGACAGCAGATGCTCCTCAATGTCAGAGTCAGGGTCAAATGATCCGTCCTCCCATTTCTGGCGCACGCTGACGGTTGCCGTAGCATGCGTGTCATCGGTCCTGGTTACGCCGGTCACCGTGAAATCGGCTATGGTGCCGCCGTTGCCGGTCACAAAGTAGTAGAGCCACTCGTGGTCCATCGCCTCATGCGCAGGCAGCTGGTAGAACATAGTGTCCAGAACGGCGTAGAAATGGGCCGTCATAAAGTCCCTGGACTTTTCCAGCAGCTCATGGTCGGGGATGTAGCGGCACAGCTCATCGGCCCGCTTGATGAGTTGCTTAGGGCTGTCGGCACAGGACGATAACAGTATGGCCGTTATCAGTATAGCAAATGCTTTTTTCATATCTCAAAATCCAGACAACTGCGCTGAACGGTGTAGGGGCGTACCTTGGTATCGGCCACAGCCACGTGAGCGGGATGCCTGGCGTAGGCCTTCAGGGCCTCCTCGCTCTCCAATGTGCTGTCCAGCATCACATCAGCATTTGATGATGCTAACCGGCCGCTGATGTTAACCTTTACGTCAATCAGCCCCGGGACCTTACCGACCAGGCCTTCCAGTCCCTCCTTGATACCGGCCTTTACGGCCTTCTTCTCACTCTCACTAAGTTCCGGATTCAATGTCCAGAGAATAATGTGCTTTACCATAACTCTATTTTTTTATTCGTTATAATTACTCAACCTCCTTAGGATAGTTCTCTTTAAGTATTTTGTATGTCCTATTCTTGTTGCCAACAATTGCCCCCAGATAGCCGAACTCAGTGAGTTGACGAAGGTAGCGCTTGGTTGTGGTGGGATTAAAGCCGAAGTGGTTGACTATTTCTACTGTAGTAATCTGATCTTTATCGGCCAAAAACTCTAAAATATCGACCATTTTCTCCGCTAAAGAGGGCTTTATCGACCATTTATCGACCATTTCCTTTTTTAATTGCCATTTATCGACCACTTTGTATGCTACAGACTTAATGAACTGGTCGATATCTTTTTGCAAATGCCTGCAATGTAGTTTAGTCATGCATTCTGCGAAGATATCGGTGTTATCATTTTTGCGAGTGCTTATTAGTGCCTGTATGTATTCAGCCTTGTCTTCTTTAAGCACTTTAGTTGGCAAAACACCAGATTCCCATTGCAGAAGGTTCATCAGTAACCTACATGTACGCCCGTTACCATCGGCCCACGGATGAATAGTCACCAGTTCATAGTGCGCCCAGAAACTAAGGTCATAGACGGCGGCTATGTCAGTTGGATTAATGGCTTTGCGGCGCTTATTAAGTTCTTTGCAGAAAGAATCCAGACGGGCAGGCACCTTTTGATAAGCCAAATATGACTTTCCACCTAAACTTGCAGTAACGTTTAGTTTGCGCAGTTCGCCCTTTGCTGCAGAGAAATCACCACCTATCGCATGGTACTCACTGCCTGTACGAGTCATCACCTTCGATGCCAACAACACGAGCCAATCCACAGTGATGGGTTCATGCAACTTGATCCATTCCCTTCCGTATTCATAAGCCACTTTCAGGTCGAGGTTCATTATCTGCTCCTGCATCGTTCGCTTGTTGCTGGTGATACCTTCATCAAACAGAAGTTGTGCCTCTATCTCCGTCACCGTGCTGCCCTCAATAGCTGTAGAGTGGGTTATGATAGAGTACAGGTAGAACTTGTCAAAATCTATTTGATCCGATATCCCCAGCTCTTTGTGTTGCTGGAGCAAACTTAGCAAGATGTCTCTATTCTCTTTTGTCATATTTCGGATTATTCGTAATATTCAATTTTAAGTTCTTCGGTCACCTGCAGGTCATCGTGGAAATCATCATCATATTTATATACAATGCGCAGTCCGCGATAAACCGCCGGAACCCGGAGTGTATCAATAAGATGCCACCGCGGTATCCCAAAGTCATACGACGCCCGGTCCAGTATCATACGGTTGCAGGTAAAGTCAAACTGATAATACCCGCCTCCTATGCAATCATCCTCCGGCTGCAGCAGGTCCTTATGCTGACGCACCATCCCTAAGCGCAGGACTCCGGCTCTGGTTATTATGAATTTGGGGAGTGACATATTACTTCCAGTTCGCTTACTTGTCTCTCCAGATCATCATTCAGAGAGAGACCTTCTTTTCGCAATGTTTCCATTGCCTTGTATAAATCGCCGAGTCGTGACATAAGCCTTCTATTTTTCGTTCTTTTGATAATGTTCCCGTGCTATCGCGATGGCCTTTTTCAATTTTTGAGCCAGCAGTTTTTTGTCGGGCAGTTGCGTGTAATACTGAGCCACCTTGATAGGACTTTTTTCGTCGAGCATCAGATAT
>CAJOLR010000048.1 GCA_905235565.1 uncultured Bacteroidaceae bacterium
TATTACGCTTCCAATACTGTTTTCTGTATTGCTTGCGGTTGTATTACGTATGATGTATCTGGATCTTAAGTGGGCAGAAATGTCCAAGCGTTCACTTGCCGGGCATACGGAACGTATGCTACCCTATTACGAGAAGATGAAACCACAGATGCAGCATAACCCTCTGTTCTTATACAATTATGCCGCCGTGCTCAATTACATTGGGCGATATGAGGAAAGCCTGATGATTACTGAGGAGTGCAGATTAGGGTGGAATGACTATGATGTTCAGATGCTGTTGGCGGACAACTTGAAGAATACAGGAAAGATTGATCTGGCTATTGATGCATATCAACATGCGTTGGATATGATTCCTTGCAGGTTTGAGCCGTTGGAGAGTATGATGACGGTATATTTGGAGAACGGTGATACACTTAAGGCTATTATGATGGCAGAGAAGATTATTAAAAAGCCTGTGAAGGTTCAGTCCTTCAGGGTGGAACAGATACGGAGTGCGGCTAAGCAATTGTTGATGAACAACAATGAGAAAATCAAATGAAAGTGATATATTTACATGTGTTTTTACAAGTATGAATAGGATTAGTAGAATTTTTAAGTCGGCATTATTTGCTTTTGCGCTTTAAGTTTCAGCTATAAGTTGTAGTAATGATGAGTTCTTTGGGTTTGATGATGTTAATTACAATTACAAGGATGATAATTGTATTATTATTGATTCGTCATTATTAACAGATTACACTAATTACATTACAAGTTATTACTCATTCATAAATGATGTATTTGCAATTGATTCTTCAAAAATGTCGATTTACTGCGTTAAAGACGAGAAGACTGTGTATGTTAAAAGAGGAAAAGGTTCTTTGTCTACTGTTAGAAAAAATTATGAAAAACTAATAAAGAATCATCCAGAATACAAAGCGTTTTCTTATGATCAAGTAAAAAGTTTAATGAACCAAGTATATATGAGAAACAAGGATGTACAGCAAATAAAGTATGATAGAAAAGGATTTCCTCGTAATAGAGATGGCAATCCGGAAAATGTTCAGTGTTTGACGGGAAGCCACCTTTTACAAGACAATGTAACATATTTAGTTGAAGATATCTCATATCCTCTTCATACAGACATTTGCTCTGAGGCTGATGCATTAATGATTGCATCATACGCAACAGCTACTTATACTTTAGAATTTAGTGGTTATGCTTGGCCTGATCAATCCGGATGTGTATTTACAGCTGGCAGTTTAACTAGTTACTCAACTGTTTTACCAGAAGTAGGTTCACCAACCCCCAAATATTCGTTCCATTATCATCCTAGCGGTTGCACAGAAGGTAATTCCTATGATTTTACCGCTTTTGACAATTTAGCTGCAAATTGTAACATTAAAAAACACGCAATATTCTCTCCTATAGGAGATGACTATAATATATATTATTATTGAGTCTCCATTAGTGCAGAATCCACTTTGCATATATTATTTTTTAAAAGAACGACCACCTCAAAATCAAAATGGTTATGAAAATTGTCCAGACATATTTATTGTTACCATGTTTATTGTTCAATGTGTACATAAATATATACTGTATCACCTCCCCTGAACGGTCTTTTGAACAAAATCTCATAGGAAATAGCAACTCCAGCAAAATAAAGACTTATATAAATGATGATCAAGATTATTTATATTTGTGGGATTGCCCAAAGTGCCTTTCATTTGATGAAAGTTTTTTGAAAATAACGAACTTTCAAGGAAAGCATTTGTCATGGAGCCCCCAAAAAGCGAGGGTAACATCTGAAGAAATATCTGTTATTCCAAGAGATTCAAAAATAGTCAAGACCGATGATACGACAAAAAAGGTAATCGTAAAAGTCTATACTACCGGACCTTTACCTTCTCAGAGTATTCTAACACTTTCAGATTCTACAACTGTAGAAAATGCATTAATTATATTGCCTGGAATAACCAGAGACTCCATTGGGGCTATCATACTGACTGACAGTATAAAAGAGTTATTATATCCACACTATGACAGCATAAAAGATACATTGAATCCAAACTAACAACAAACAACTAATTACTAGAAACAAGATTAAAAATTAATAGACTATAGTATTTTAATATGAAAGAACAGGAGATTAAGGAGACTCTCAGTGACATCAAGGATTTGATGGAGCGGTCACAGAAGGTTGTATTTCTGGACGGAGCTGCAGGCATAGTAGTCGGATTGTGGGCCCTGCTGGGTGCAGCGGTTGTCAGTTTCTGGGTTTATGGAAGTTTAAATCCGCTGTGGGGCGCTTGGATCAATCCGGTCAGACATGCTGACTGGGCATCAATCTTTATTGTGGCAGGAGTTTGCGCAGTGGTGTTTTGTGCGGCTTTCAAGACCGTTTGGGATATGTCCAAACGCCGGGCCAGGCGTGAAAGTTTGGAGTTCAAACTTGATGCGGGGTCACGGCATCTGCTGGGCAAGTTCTTCACCGTTATGGTTGTAGGCGGACTGGTATGCCTTACTCCGCTTATGAACGGGCTTTGGAACATGGTGCCCGGTATCATGCTGGTATTCTACGGGCTGGCTATGGTGGTCATATCACCTATTGCCTTTAAAGTATCGGTCACCCAATATATCGGTTATGCCGATATTGCTCTGGGTATTGCAGCACTGGCTTTTGCTCCATGGGGAATAATGCTATGGGCCATCGGGTTCGGAATTATCCATATCGTGTGGGGCATCTGGTTCCATATAAGGTTTGACGGTAAAAAGTAAAAGCGATGACCGCTATCGAGAATCTTGACAAGGCGTTCGAGAGCCGCGTAAGGCTGGGGATTATGTCGGTACTGACAGGAGCGGGCCAGTCCGATTTCAACACCCTCAAGTCCATGCTCGGCGTTTCGGACGGTAATCTGGCAAGTCACATCAAGGCTCTTGAGGAACTGGGTTACATCGAGACCGTCAAGCAGTTCATCGGCCGAAAGCCCAACACCTCCTACTCTGTGACCGATGCCGGCCGCAAAGCTTTCAGCGCCCATATAAAGGCGCTCAGCTCACTACTTGGTTTAAAATAAAAAAAGATATGAAAACTTTAGCAGAGACGTTTAAGCGGTACTTTCAGTTCAGGGGCAGAGCTGACCGCAGGGAGTTTTGGATATGGGTACTCGCCATGCTGGCTGTATCGGTTCCGATTGTTTGCGTGCTGGCTGTAATTGCATTTCTGTTTGGCAATACGACAGGACATCCTGTGGCTGAAGGAGTGTTTCACGCTACCATTGTCCTTTTGGGGCTATTCTGGCTCGTGATGTTCCTGCCTTCACTCACTGTTACTATACGGCGCCTGCGTGACGCCGGAATAAACCCATGGCTACTCATAATACCTGCAACACTTGGCATTGGAACCTTTCTGGCTTTGTTTGACCGTGCCCTCTCAAATATGGACGGCTCTGCACCGGATTTTACAGATGCATTTGTTTATCCATTGGTAGGGATGACCGCATTGACAGGAATGATATTCTTAATCCTATTGTGTAAACCGTCCAATTTCAATAAGGATTAAAATACCAAAACATCAGAAGGAATGGTCTTTGAGCTACATTGAATTAATATAAAACCGTATTCGCGGATTTGAAATGAGGACAGATAACAACGAGCATAAGCAAGTGGACAATAGTAACAGGCATTCACTGATTTAAAGACCTTAGATATATGAGCAGCTTAAAGGAAAAGATTAAAGGTTTGGCCGATACCGTATGGCGCGGGATCCAGAGGTTTCCGCTGACGGTAGCGTTTGCCATAGCGCTTACCGTGTGCATGATGATTCTTGACTGGAAGGGTTATCACGGTATCAGCAAGGAGTGGAAGTTCTTTATGATATGGTATCCGGCCACGGGCATTGCGCTTTCACTGAGTCTTTCACTGTGGCTTGAGGAGCACAGAGGCCGATGGGGCTACCGGCTGGCATCGGCCCTGATTCATATAGCATGGATCGGAGTGAGCGTTCTGTTGATGCGCAATTATGACATGCTGGGATATGCACCTTATATCTATGTGGTTGTGGCTCTTATTGCTGCACTCACGCTTTCACTGCTTGTGCTTTCATTCCTGAGTGACGGGACCGATGTGGCTTTCTGGAACTTCAGCCTGCATTCCATAGGGGCTGTCTGCACAGCTTTCATTGTAAGCGGCATTGTATGCGGCGGATTGGAATTGCTGGTTGTGGGTATTGAGAAACTGTTCGGGGTGTCTGTAAGTTCACACTGGTACAGCAACATTGCCATAATCTGCCTGTGCCTGCTGGCTCCAGTGCTGCTGATACAGGGCGTGCCCGGAGGAGAGCAGAAACATGACGCAGAGCCTATGGAGATATCCCGACTGCTGGTAAATTCCGTAACCAGGCTGTTCACGCCAATTGCCATAGCCTACTTTATAACACTCTACTGCTATTCGGCCAAGATATTGTTCACATGGCAGCTGCCCGACGGCTGGGTATCGTGGTTAGTTACAGCATCGATGCTGGCATTCGTAATACTGTTCATGATGGTCTATCCCTATCGTGACAGGGCCGATAAGAGCGCATCGGGCTGGAACCGGAAAGCCGTGCGGATAATAACGCACTGGATGCCCATACTGATGCTGCCGCTGTTGCTGCTTATGAGCATTGGTATAGCGCGGCGCATATCGGACTACGGGATTACCATATTGCGCGTGTATCTGGTGGCGTTCAACCTTTGGTGCTACGCGGTTTGTGTGGTATTGATCCTGAAACGGAACGCGGGGATTCTGTGGATTCCGGTATCGCTGGTGCTCACTTTTGCTCTGCTCACCCTACTCCCGGTTAACGTATCCACATCGGTCAGAAAGAGCCTGACCGCAAAGATTGACACTACCCTTAAGTCTAACGGATGGGACGGCACGGCTATGGACGATGATACTTACGGCAAGTTCATCAGTACGCTGGATGCCGATGTATCGCACCGGCTTGACAGCCGCATAGACTATCTTAAGAGCCAGTTTTCACGCAAGTCGGTATCGGCCTTTATTGAAACCGGCGTGTTGACGGGACGTGTTCCGGAGGCTGTTCAGGACCAGGAGGCTGACAGCACATTGAACATCAACCGTTATCGCCACATATTGGGAGAGACAAGTTTCAGTCTGCCCGCAAATGCCAGTAGTATGAGCCTGTACCAGACTACGGTCGATATTGACCAGAACTCCATAAAGGAGGATATTCTGACCGTGCAACTGCCGGTTTCATGGGACAACAAAGAACTGATGTATGAGTTCCGCATTCCGATGCAGCAGCTACGCGCATTGGAAAAAGAGATGACAACAGAGAATATCGCAAAAGGTGATATCAATCACATAGTCAGTTACATCGGCACACTTGTGGGTAATAATGCCGACGCCCCGGCCCGGGTGACGCTCTACCTCAACACATTCCAGCTATACTACAGCGGCAAAAAGGGATACTTTACCATTGCCGGCCCACTGTTCTGGTGACACTCTCCTCCAGAGTGTCAAACCAGCCCTTTAAACTCAAAGCCGCAGCCGTTAACGGCATCGGCTATTGATTTATCTGTGGCGGTGCCTTGAACGGTCAGGGTTTTCTGCTCCAGATTGACCGATGCGGAATCTACACCTTTAAGCTGGCTGACAGCCTTCTCTACCGATGCCTTGCAGTGGTTGCAGTGCATGCCCTCAACCCTGTAAACCTGGCACGATGAAGCAACCGGCTCCTTGCGGAATCTCTCGAATATCTTCATAGCGAATGCGTTTGAGATGAACAGTAGAAGTAATATGCCGCAGACGGTGCGGAACAGGGAGTGATGCCCCGTATGCATTGCAGTATCAGCGCAGCAGTTACCGGTATGGGCCGATGTAAACTGAAGCAATCCGTCTGCGTTGTTCAGTATCAATCCAAATGTCACTGCACCGACGATGATGGTAAGCAGATAGATGAGCATGAACCTGCGGCCCATGGTCTTGTGAATTACCAGGATGCTGCCCAGATTAACGGCAGGCCCAGCCATAAGCAGTACAAGCGCTGCGCCTGGTGAGAGCCCCTTGGCAAGCAATGCAGCAGCTATCGGGATGCTGCCGGTAGAGCAAACGTACATAGGTACTGCTATGACAAGCATCACCAGCATCTGCAGGAGAGTATTGCTGCCAAACCTGAGGAAGAACTCATCGGGAACAGCCATCTGTATAAGCGCGGCAATGAGCAGTCCAAGAAGCAGCCTGGGGCCTATATCCTGAATCATACTTACAGATGAGTATCGGAACACCCGGACAAGACGGTTACCGGAGGTATCATCCACATAGTCAGCCACCGCTGCACCTGCGGTTTCTGGTTCCCGGCGGAGCAGACGGTTTACCAGCAGGCCGCCGCAGATACCGGTCACAAGGGCTGCGGCGGGGCGTACAATGGCGAACCCCAACCCCATAAGTGAGAATGTGGCCAGTATAGAGTCTATGCCAGTCTGCGGGGTGGCAATAAGAAATGCCGCCACTGCACCCCGTGATGCACCTTCTCTCCTGAGACCCACCGCTGTGGGTATTACCCCGCAGGAACACAATGGGAGAGGCACTCCTAATAATGCGGCAATAAGAACCGGCCTGAAGCCTTTGCCGTTCAGATAGTTGCGATAAAAACGGGACGGTACGAAGACATGCAGTACACCAGCCACCAGGAATCCAAGCAGCAGGTAAGGCGCCATCTCACACACCACGCCCCAAAGCGTAACAAGAAAAACCTTTACCATAATCAGTATAGCAAAGATACAGCTTCTTCTCTCAATTTGTAATAGTCAACACAAGGTATTCGGAGCGGGAGCCGATGCGGATGCGGGCGCCCCAGATGCCTATGCCGGAGGTGATGTAGTAGCGGGTGGCGCCGCGCTGGTGGTGGCCCCAGGATTTCTCGTACATGGCATCGGTCACCCATGAAATGGGCCAGACCTGGCCACGGTGGGTGTGACCGCTGAACTGGAAATCTATGCCGGCATGCTCGGCCTCCTCCAGATGGTAAGGCTGATGGTCCAGGAGTATGCTGAATCCGCTGATGCTGTCGGTAATAGCGCTGATCGGTTTGCGGCGCGGATTGGTGCGGTCATCACGGCCTATCACGGTAAGGCTGCCAAACTGAGCCGATTCATCGCGGAGCAGCCGGATGCCGGCATCCTTGAAGAACTGCTCCACCAGAGGCTCGTTGCTGTAGTAGTCATGATTGCCCAGCACGGTCCAGACAGGCGCTTTAAGCCGATGGAATTCCTGTGCATAATTACCCTCAAATACAGGACGTATGCTGCGGTCAACCACATCACCGGCAGTCAGGATTAAGTCCGGATTCTCGGCATTGATTATATCCACCCATCGGGCCAGCTCGGCACGGCGGTTATGATAACCCAGATGAAGGTCACTTATCAGCACCACCTTGAGCGGCTTTTCCAGTGGCTTGTCTGTGTGGATGGTAAGTTCCTCCCTGTACTTGTGGTGATAGTGCAGCCCACCTATGAACATGAGCAGGGCCACACCTCCAATTATAGTGCAGAACCCCTCAGGGCTGCTCTTAAGGAAATCAGGCGGGAGCAGGCGGCACCATTGCGCAATACGGGCAAACAGGAACGCCAGCAGCAGATACAGAAAGAAAATGAGCCAGGGGTTGCCAACATTATATACTGTCTGGGCCAGCCCTATCGGCAGCCTTTCTATGCGGATGAAACTGACAAATAACAGCGCCATCCAGACCAGGAACACCAGCAGCACTCCGGCCTTTACGGCCCACACACCCGGGGTGATTCTCCACAGCCGCCAGCCTACGTAAACTGTCAGCCCTAACAGCAGGGCCATAAACATAATAGCAATGCTTTTATTCATGTGCGCAAAGATAAAAAAAGTCCATTACACGGAAGGTCGTAGTATAAGAGTTATCTAAATATTATATATTTGAAACTTAAAAAAAGCCATATGAAAAGATTGATTATTATTTCTTCAGTTATACTGTTGATGACCTGTTGCTCCGGAAAAGATACAGATGACGGAGTTATGAGCTGCAAGGGAAAAGTGTATACTATAAACACAACCACAATTTGTGATGCCAGAGGTTATCAGGGCACCACACCTTTGACAGTTACAATAAAGAAAAACAGGATTATCAGCGTTGAAGCGCTCCCCAACCGCGAGACACCGCGATTCTTTGAGAACGTAAAAAACAATATGCTGCCCAAGTTCAAGGACGTTAAGTTCAAGGATTACGCCACGGTCGATTGCGTATCGGGCGCAACAATCAGCAGCAAATGCGTGCGTGAGAACCTTAAGGCCGCATACGATTATTATACTGAACACAAATAGTAGGAAGAAAACAAAAAAGAACGGGCAGCCTTTGGGTTGCCCGTTCTTTTTTGATGATTAAATCACTTAACCGGGATGCTGTCCACACGAGCCTGATGGCGACCGCCCTCGAAGGGGGTGTTCAGGTACTCGTCCATTATCTTGCGGGCCATGTCGGTGTCGATAAAACGGCCGGGCATAACCAGGACGTTGGCATCGTTGTGCTGACGGATAAGGTGGGCAATCTCCGGGATCCAGCACAGTCCGGCACGGATACCCTGATGCTTGTTCAGGGTCATGGAGATTCCCTCTCCGCTGCCGCACATGGCTATACCCTTCTCTACCTCACCCTGCTCTATGCCGCGGGCCAGTGCATGGCCGTAGTCAGCGTAGTTGCAACTGTCGGGAGTATAGGTGCCGTAGTCCTTGAACTCCAGCCCCTTCTCCTTCAAGTACTCTATAACAAACTGCTTTAACGGGAAAGCAGCGTGGTCACTTGCTATTCCTATCATTACTTGAGCAATGACTTGACCTGATTGTAAACGTTATCGGCGGTGAAGCCCAGCTTCTCATCGAGCACCTTGTAAGGAGCTGAGAAACCGAATGAGCTGAGGCCCCAAACCTTACCGCTGGCACCTACCAGCCCCTCCAGGGTTACAGGCAGACCTGCGGTAAGACCGAACTTACGCTTGTTACCGGGCAGGATTGAGCGCTGGTAAGCCTTGGACTGGCTGCGGAACAGGCCCTCGGAAGGAACGCTTACTATGCGGCACTTGATTCCGTCCTTGCGCAGGAGCTCGGCACCGGCAACCAGGGTTGAAACCTCTGAACCGGAAGCGAGCAGGATTACGTCAAAGTCTGCGTCTGAACCTGCAACGACATAAGCACCCTTGGCAGCCTGGCTGTAGTCATTACCTGCGGGCAGGGTCTTGATATTCTGACGGCTCAGGATAAGGCCTGTGGGTGATGTGGTGTTCTCCATAGCAAGCTTCCATGCCTGGGTGGTCTCGTCGCTGTCGGCGGGACGCAGAACCAGCATTGAGTTCTTGCCCTTATGGGTCTTGAGCTTCTCCATCAGGCGTATCTGTGCCTCCTGCTCGACGGGCTCATGTGTAGGACCGTCCTCACCAACACGGAATGCATCGTGAGTCCAGATGAACTTGACGGGGAGTTCCATCAGGGCAGCCATACGTACGGCGGGTTTCATGTAGTCTGAGAATACAAAGAAGGTACCGCAAGCGGGGATAACGCCTCCGTGCAGAGCCATACCTATGCAGCAGCAAGCCATGGTGAGCTCGGCTACGCCAGCCTGGAAGAATGCACCGCTGAAATCACCCTTGACCATGTTGTGGGTAAACTTGAGGAATCCGTCGGTCTTATCGGAGTTGCTCAGGTCAGCGCTGGCGCAGATCATATTGGGAACCTGCTGAGCCAGCTGACTCAGAACTGCGGCCGATGCAGAACGTGTGGCATCATCGGGTTTCTGCTGAACCTTGCTCCAGTCAATATTGGGAGCCTTGCCGCTGAACCACTCCTTGAGGAGGGCAGCCTTCTCAGGATTTGCCTTCTCCCAGGCAGCCTTGCGGGCATACTTGGCGTCCATGATCTTACGGAGCTCCTTGGCACGGTCAGCATAGAGCTTCTTGACCTCGGGGAATATCTGGAAAGGATTCTCGGGATCACCGCCCAGAGCCTTGATGGTGTTAACGTAAGCATCGCCGCCCAGAGGAGCGCCGTGGGTCTTGCAGTTACGCTCGTAGCTGCTGCCGTCGGCCTGGAGGGCACCCTTACCCATGATGCACTTACCGATGATAAGGGTCGGCTTGCCGTTGGCGTTCTGAGCCATCGTCAGGGCACCGCGGATCTGGTCAACGCAGTTACCGTTTATCTCATACACGTTCCAACCCCATGCGCGATACTTGGCGGCGGTGTCCTCGGCGGTCACCACCTTGGTCTCGGTTGAGAGCTGGATATCGTTTGAATCATAGAACATGATGAGGTTGTCAAGACCAAGAGTACCTGCTATACGGCCTGCGCCCTGTGAGATCTCCTCCTGGATACCACCGTCAGAGATGTAGGCGTAGATCTTGTGGTTCATCACCTCCTCACCCAGTACGGCTGCCAGATGCTTCTCGGCGATGGCGGCACCTACTGCAAACACGTGGCCCTGGCCAAGAGGACCTGAGGTGTTCTCGATACCGCGTGCAACCTCAAGTTCCGGGTGACCGGTAACGGGTGAGCCCCACTGGCGCAGTGTGGCCAGCTCCTCCATAGAGAACTTGCCGGTAAGAGCCAGCTGTGAGTAAAGCATGGGAGCCATGTGGCCGGGATCCAGGAAGAAACGGTCCCTGCCCTCAAACTTCATGTTGCGGGGATCATACTCCAGGAACTCGCTGAAGAGCACGTTTATGAAATCGGCACCACCCATAGCACCGCCGGGGTGACCGGACTTGGCCTTCTCGACCATTGATGCAGCCAGGATACGGATATTGTCGGCTGCCTTGTTCATCAATTCTTTACTGTTCATTGTTATATTTGTTTAGTTTGAATTTGCACAGTAGCTTGCAAATTTAGTCTATTTTCCTTACTTTTGCAACAATACAAATCATACTGACCTAAACAAATGAAGAAATCAATTCTAATCAGCCTGGTACTCATATTACCGCTGACACTGTGTGCTGAAATCACCAAGAAAGAAGACATCAGCAAGGACAACCTCTACAAGTTCAGAGGAAGTATGCTCCAATACGTTGATCCGGGAGTAACCTATTCAAAAGCCCCCAAGGGATTCAAGCCGTTCTACTTGAGCCACTATGGCCGTCACGGATCACGTTATCTGCTCAACACTCCGCAGTACAACGATCCTCTGACCATACTTCAGCAGGCCAATGACAAAGGCGTACTGACCGATTTCGGAAAGGACGTGCTGAGACGCCTTGACATAATGGCCAAGGATGCCGACGGACATCTGGGTGACCTTACCCCGGTAGGTCAGGCACAGCACCGCGGAATAGCCCGACGTATGGTCCGCAATTATCCCGAGATATTCAACAAGAAGGCCACCATCGTGGCCCGTTCCACCACATCACATCGTGTCATGGCCAGTATGACCGCTGCCATGATGGAATTCTCAAGCATACTGCCCAAGATGAACATAGACTACAACTGCAGCGATTTTGACAGGGGTTACATGAACTCCGAGGACAGAGCCATCAACAGCGCCAAGAACAGCCGGGAGAGGAATGCCGCAGTGAACGAATTCAACGCCAGGCACAACAATCCCGAGCGTCTGATGTGCGCCCTGTTTACCGACACCACGTTCATCACCAGATATGTCAGGCAGTCTTCAACTTCACGCGCCGGTCTGGCCGGAGGCGGTCAGGCTACCACATCAACCAGTGTCAGCACCACTGACCGTTCTAACGACCTCTACACAAAGATCTATGACATAGCAGCCAATATGGGCAGCCATACTTATCTGGGATTTGACCTGGATGACGTATTCACTTTTGACGAATGGTATGACTGCTGGCTCCAGAACAATCTGTACTGGTATTCAGTGTCAGGATATAATGACCTGACCCAGAACATAGTGCCTTACGGCCATGCCACCCTGCTTCAGGATTTCCTGGACAAGGCCGATGAGGCCCTGAAGAACGGCACTCCCAGCGCTAACCTGCGTTACGGACATGACACAGCCCTCTATCCCCTGCTCTGCCTGATGGAGGTTAATGACTGCGCTTACGCCCCTAAGGATATTGAGGACCTGGCCAGCAAGTGGGTAAACTACGACATTGTCCACATGGGCAGTAACCTGCAGCTGATTTTCTTCAAGAACAAGAAAGGCACCGTCCTGGTAAGGGCGCTGGTTGATGAGAAGGAGGCCAAGTTACCCATTGAGTGTTACAAGGACTCAAAGGGTGTTGAGTACCCCTATTTCTATGACTGGGACAAGCTGGAGAAATACTACCGTGACATCCTGGCCAAGTGGACCAGAATCAAAGCCGGATTATAATTAATCAGCCTATGCAAAAACTGGCCATAGGCATAGACATAGGCGGTCAATCCTCCAAATGCGGGATTGTGACGCAAGATGGGACCATACTCTGCCAGAGTGTGGTCACGTCACTTATTGACAGCTTTGACGAGTATCTGGTACTTTTAGCCGACGCCGTTAAGGACCTGATCAGGAAGACCGCTGCTCAAGGTACGCCTGTTGGAATAGGAATAGGAGCGCCCAATGCTAACCGTATTGACGGCACAATCCGATATGCGCCCAACCTGAGATGGGCACGTGATGCCGATGGCAAGCCCTGCATAGTATACCTGGCCGCCAGACTTGAGGAGGTAACAGGCCTGCATGTCAGGATTACCAACGATGCCAACGCCGCAGCACGCGGAGAGCACATCTACGGAGTGGCTCGCGGTATTGACGATTTCATAATGATAACCCTGGGGACAGGCGTAGGCAGCGGAATAATATCAAACGGCCGGTTGGTATACGGTCATGACGGTTTTGCAGGAGAGCTGGGTCACGTATGCGTGGTACAGGACGGACGCCAGTGCAACTGCGGCCTGAAAGGCTGTCTGGAGACCTATGCAAGTGCTATGGGTGTGGCGCGTACCGCGCGTGAGTTCCTGCAGAATGACAGCAGGGATAGCCTGCTGCGCAAGATTGAACCGCAATCAATATCGTCCAAGGATATCTATGATGCCGCAGTGCAGGGAGATGAGTTGGCCAAGGAGATTTTTGTGTTTACTGGCCGGATACTGGGCCGTGCCTTGGGTGATTTCGTAAAGTTCAGTTCACCTCAGGCAATAGTGCTGTTCGGAGGACTTACCAAGTCACGTGAGTTCTTCCATGACGAGATGGTCAAGGCTATGAATGACAACCTGATGCAAATCTGGAAAAACAAGATACAGATTCTCTACTCTTCACTCAGGGAGTCCGATGCAGCCATTCTGGGGGCATCATCGATGGTCTGGTAAGAGACCTCAGAATACAAATATGACAATCTTCCCGATGTCGGTGCTTTCATGAGTATCAGGAAACTAATCAGTTATTCCAAAAGGGAAATGTATTGAAGGCGATTTTTTTCAAACTCATCCCTTCCGGGAAATGAATGTGGCCTATTTTAGTAATGTGTAAAAAATAAGTTGCATCAGTTGGCCGGTTTGACGAGGTAGTTCCATTTGCCAAGTTCCGGAGCGAAGACGACCTGCCTGGCAAGC
>CAJOLR010000049.1 GCA_905235565.1 uncultured Bacteroidaceae bacterium
GGTGCTACAGGTGTCGGAACGGATGCAGGCGCCGGAGCCGGCATGGAAGATACCTCTGTAAACTCATAGTCAGTATCCAGATTGCCCATATTGCCCAGCATCACCGGCACACCGCTCTCTGCCTGCGCCACCGGCTTGTTCAGATGCAGCAGTAGGAGCAGTCCAACCACTCCCATGTGCAGAAGCAGTGTCCACAATAATGAGAATATGTTGAAATCCTTTTTCTCTTTATTATCCATAATCACTTCCTGTCGGGTCGTCTGGTAGCCAGAACAACCTTGAACTGATTCTCATTTGCTATATTGAGAACCTTGACAATCTCCTTGTATGGTACTGACTCATCGGCATAAAGGGCCACATACATTTCGGGCTCCTTCTGCGAGCAGTCTATCAGGAAATCATTCAGTTCCTCAAAAACTATAGGCATCTCATCATCATTGCCGAATGCCGTGTAATAATTCAGGTCACGGTCAATGATGACGCGTGTGAGCGGTTTGGCCGATGTCTGCTGCGAGCTTTGCGGGAGCAGCACCTTGATGGCGTTAGGGCTCACCATGGTCGATGTTATCATAAAGAATATCAGCAGCAGGAATATGATGTCGGTCATTGACGACATATTGAACTGCGGCGATACCTCATTGCGTCTCTTCAGCATATCACTTGTCCAGGTTTACGGTGAAATCCTGAATAAAGGACTCCATCTCGTTAGCAATACTGTCAACTCTTGATACCAGATAGTTGTAGGCAAACAGAGCTATTATACCTACTATCAGACCGCCTACCGTGGTTATCATTGCCTCATAAATACCGCTTGACAACAGTGATACGTCAATGTTGTTACCTGCATTGGCCATCTCCCAGAATGCACGGACCATACCTATCACTGTGCCAAGGAAACCGATCATAGGCGCAGCGCTGGCAATTGTCGACAGACCTTTCAGGCCTTTCTCCAACTTGGCAATCTCCACGTTGGCTGCATTCTCCATTCCCAGCTGTATGTCCTTGACGTCATGGTCGGCCAGTCCGATTCCCTTCTCGACGATACGGCTCAGAGGTGATGCGGTTGCCTGACAGAATATCTGAGCCGACTTGTTTTCACCGTTCTTCATATAGTCATTGATACGGTCCATGAAATGGGGATCCTTGATGGCAGCCTTACGGTATACCGCAATACGGTTAAAGAAAATGTAGAAACAGAGAATGGACAGCAAGAGAAGGATTAGCATGATCCATCCTCCCTTAAGAGCCATATCAAAAAGGTTAATCTTGTCGGCACTCTCTTCGGCCAACTGTACGGCAACCGGGCTCTGCGCCAAGGTGTCGCCTAATGTCTGTGCAAGTGTAGTTTGTAAGAACATATTCAGATAATGCATTTTTTATATTCACTGATTGTTTTTTCAAGTCCCAGATAGAGCGCATCACAAACAAGTGCATGACCGATTGACACCTCATCCAGCCAAGGTATCATCGTCTTCATGTACTTAAGGTTGACCAGGCTCAGGTCATGTCCTGCATTCAGGCCCATACCACACTCCTTTGCCTTCCGGGCTGCTTCAACGAACGGCTTTACCGCAATCTCCGGTCCCTTTAGGATATAGTCCGATGCATACGGTTCGGTGTATAGTTCAACCCTGTCAGCTCCGGCCTTTGCAGCCAGTTCCACCATACGGACATCGGCATCCACGAATACCGATGCACGGATGCTGTTACGTTTAAGTTCACTTATTATGTCTACCAGAAAATCCTGATAGTTGAGAGTATTCCACCCGTGGTTTGAGGTAATCTGTTCAGGAGAATCGGGCACAAGCGTAACCTGCGCGGGCTTGACCTTTGTAACGAGTTCCATGAAATCGGAAGCGGGATAACCTTCGATATTGAATTCGGTGGTAAGCACCTTCTTAAGGTCATATACGTCCTGACGGCGTATGTGCCTTTCGTCTGGTCTGGGATGAACCGTTATGCCGTCGGCCCCGAACCTCTCACAGTCAAGAGCCGTCTTGACCACATCGGGGTTATTGCCTCCGCGGGCATTACGGAGAGTTGCTATCTTATTGATATTAACACTTAATCTTGTCATAAATCCCTTCACTTTGATAAAATGAACTATCTTTGCCGTGAGCAATAATTATCTTATGCTCAAACAGCAAAGATAGGAATTATATTGCTCATAATTGAGAATTGAGAATTGAATTTTTTTGGAGCAGTGAGAGGAGAGAAAGATATGAGATTTGCAATATTCGGAAACCCGTCGTCAGGCAAGTCCTGCGGTCATGAGAAGCAGCTGTTCAACCTGTTGCGTACACTCGGCGACAAGATTGCCGTAGACCGCCCCTACTTTGAATTCCTTACCCGCGCCAAAGGTCTGGAGATTCCCTATGACTCCCTATTTGACGGCAATGACTTTTCGGCCGATGCTGTCATAAGCGTAGGTGGAGACGGAACGTTCCTTCGCACCGCCACCCGCGTGGGCAGCAAGGGTATCCCCATGGTAGGTATCAACACCGGCCGTCTGGGATTCCTGGCTGATATCACCACTGACCGCATTACCGACGCTATAACCCGCATTCACAACGGCCAATACACGCTCGAGGAGCGTAACCTGCTGCAGGTCAGCATGGAAGGCCTGCCCCAAGGCCATACCCCCTACGCCCTGAACGATATAGCTATCCTCAAGCACGATATCTCATCGATGATCCAGATTGAGACCAGCGTTGGCGGCACCCATATGATAACCTATCAGGCCGATGGTCTGGTCGTGGCAACACCTACCGGCTCCACCGCTTACTCCCTGAGCGTAGGCGGCCCCATCATTGCTCCGGGCACCAACGTAATCTGCCTCACCCCGGTTGCTCCGCACAGCCTGACCATGCGTCCGCTGGTGCTCCCGGCCGATGAGACCATCCGCATGGACGTGACCAGCCGCAGCCACAGTTTCCTGGTATCAATAGACGGCAACAGTTTCAGCTGCCCCGAGCACACCGCCATAGAGATCAGCCGAGCCCCCTACCGAATCAGCGTCATGAAACCCGCCAGAGGGGACTTCTTCGCCACCCTCCGCGAAAAGATGCTCTGGGGTACTGACTCCCGAAAGTAATTCCTGCAGTTTGTGGGGACATTCCAATAAACGCAGA
The DNA here is from genome assembly GCA_905235565.1 of uncultured Bacteroidaceae bacterium. GTDB lineage: Bacteria > Bacteroidota > Bacteroidia > Bacteroidales > Bacteroidaceae > Colenecus. The sequence goes on from CAJOLR010000049.1 coordinate 3,132, forward strand.
AAACTTGCCCGGTGAGCGGAACAGAAGGGGATATAATCTCTGAAACCATAGCCGCCCGTGGGTTTGTGAACGGGAGGGGCCCGTCACTAAGAAGATGCTCTGGAAGATGGGAGTTTACTCACGTCTTTCAGAGCGTCTTATTAGGGATGGGAGGGATAGCGCCGCAAGGCGCGTAGTTTCAGAGATTATATCCCCTTCTGTTCCCTCTCAAAATATGATTAACCAAGAACTTTGGAGTAGGATTCTATGAAGCGGTCGGCATCCTGTCTGGTGATGCACAGGGGCGGGAGGAGGCGGATTACGTTGGTGCCGCTTACTCCGGTGAATATGTGCTCCTCGAATAGCAGGCGCTGGCGTATTTCCTTGATGGGCCGGTCGAACTCCATTCCTATCATAAGGCCTCGGCCACGAACCTCCTTGGGGCCGGGAATCTGACGGAGCTGCTCAAGCAGGTAAGAACCCACCTTTGCGGCGTTCTCTACCAGATGCTCGCTCTCCATTACGTCGAGCACGGCGTTTGCAGCGGCACAAGCCAGATGGTTGCCTCCGAACGTGGTTCCCAACTGGCCGATCACCGGCTGGAACATGGGGCTTATTAGCAGACCTCCGCAGGGCAGACCGTTGGCTATGCCCTTGGCTACGGTAATAAGGTCCGGTTTGATGCCGTTGTACTGGTGGGCAAAGAACTTGCCGCTGCGGCCGTAACCGCTCTGAATCTCATCCAGAACCATTACCGTGCCGTTGGCGGTGCAGGCCTCACGCAGTCCTTTCATATAATCATCTGTAGGAACCTGGATTCCGCCTACGCCTTGGATTCCTTCAATTATCATGGCAGCCACATCACCCTTGGCCAACTCGGCCTTGGCAGCCTCCAGGTCACCCCAAGGCAGATAGGTCACATGACCGCATGCGTTGATGGGGGCGATGATCTTGGGGTTATCGGTAACCTCGACAGCCAGCGATGTGCGGCCGTGAAATGCCTTCTTGAGTGAGAGCACGCGGCTGCGGCCGGTATGAAACGATGCCAGTTTGAGAGCGTTCTCATTAGCCTCGGCACCGCTGTTGATCATGAAGAAACTGTAGTCCTCATAACCGCAAACGCGGCCCAGATGCTCGGCCAGCTGCTCCTGCAGACGGTTTATCACGGAATTTGAGTAGAAGCCCAGAGTTGCCACCTGGTGGCTCACGGCCTCCACATAATGCGGGTGTGCGTGGCCGATGCTTATGACTGCGTGACCACCGTAAAGGTCCAGATACTCCTGGCCGTTCTCATCCCACACTTTCTGACCCTGCCCCTTTACGATATTGACCGGGAACAGGCTATATACCGGAAATAGTTTCATCTAATTGTCAATTATCAATTGTCAATTTTTTAAAAACCGGAGGATTTTAATTTCAAGCCAGTGGTTTCTTTTAGATTGAACAGCAAATTCATGTTATGCACGGCGGTGCCGCTGGCGCCCTTCAGCAGATTGTCAATGCAGGAAACCACAAGCAGTTTGTCATCGTGCTTCTCCAGATGGATAAGGCACTTGTTGGTGTTAACCACCTGCTTAAGGTCAATCTGCTCCTCAACCACGTGCACGAATGAGTCGGCCTCATAATAATCGCGGTATATCTTGTAGAGTTCATCAATACCGACAGCGTTCTTGACCACCACGGTAGCGAATATGCCGCGGGTAAAGTCTCCGCGATAGGGGATGAAGTTGATATCGGAGTCAAAGCTGCTCTGCAGGTGCTTGATGGACTGTATTATCTCGGGCAGATGCTGATGGGTGAACGGCTTGTAGATGCTGATGTTGTTGTTACGCCAGCTGAAGTGTGTGGTTGCACCCGGTTTTACACCTGCTCCCGTGCTGCCTGTAATGGCATTCACATAAATGTCATCGTTGAGCATCAGGTTACGGGCCAGAGGCAACAGTGCCAGCTGGATGGCTGTGGCAAAACAGCCTGGATTGGCCACATACTGGCTCTTGCAGATGGCACGGCGGTTGAGCTCCGGCAGTCCGTATATGAACGGATTGTCTTCGGCCTCAAGACGGTAATCCATGGACAGGTCTATCACCTTCAGGCCCTCGGGCAGGGTGTTGGCCTCCATGAACTTGCGGGTATCGCCGTGTGCAGTGCAGAAAAACAGAACGTCGATGGTATCCAGAGGTAACTGGTCAGTGAATACCATATCGGTCTCACCCATCAGACCCTCATGTACGGCACTAAGCTTGTTGCCGGCGTTGCTGGTGCTGTTCACGAACACAATCTCTGCGTCGGGATGCCCCAGCAATATGCGTATAAGTTCACCGGCAGTATAACCGGCACCTCCTATGATTCCTGCTTTTATCATTTCTTCTCAGGCATTACCAGAGCGCAGATAAGGTAAGCCAGCAGGCCTCCTCCGGCACAAAGAAGCAATACGAGGAATATGATGCGGATTATTGTTACATCAACATCAAAATACTCTGCAAAACCGGCGCATACGCCAAAAATTTTCTTGTTGTCACTTGATCTCTGAAGTTTCTTAGTTTCTGACATAGTCTCTTAAACTTTAAATGTTAGTAAACAAGGGTAAAAATACTCATTTTTATCTCTCCTCATCCGGATGAACGCTATAATATGCGCGTAGCGGAGTGGAAGTTATCTTGATGAATCCCTTTGCGTCATCGGCAGTCCAGGCCTTTGCGCCCTCGCCGTACTCACCCAGCTTGTTGTGTACCAGGTCATCGGGAGTATCGCAACCCACGGTCTGGAAACTGTAGGGACGGAGCTCCAGGGTGACGGTTCCGTTCACGTTACGCTGTGAACTGGCCAGCATTGCCTCTATATCGGGCATTACAGGCTCCAGATACTGGCTTTCATGCAGGAACATTCCGTACCAGTTTGACACCTGATCCTTCCAGTACTGCTGCCACTTGGACAGTGTGTATTTTTCAAGGAAACGGTGTGCGCCGATGATAAGCATCGGGGCGGCAGCCTCAAAGCCCACGCGGCCTTTGATACCGATGATAGTGTCACCGACGTGACAGTCGCGGCCGATTGCGTATGCGGCTCCTATCTTCTCGACCTCCTGGATGGCCTTGACGCGGTCATCAAACTTCTGTCCGTTAACTGCTGCCAGTTCACCCTTCTCAAAGCCTAAGCTCAGGATCTCCGATCCCTGCCTGGTGGGGTGCTTCAGGTATGCGCTCTCAGGCAGCCCCTGCTTGCTGTCCAGAATCTCACCGCCGCAGATTGACGTACCCCAGATACCCACGTTGTATGAGTACTTGAGCTTGGCAAAATCGGCGCTGAAACCGTTGGCGTTCAGGTAGTCAATCTCCTCCTTGCGGCTCAGGTTGCGGTCGCGGGTCAGGGTGATTATCTCCACGCCGGGAGCCTTTACCAGGAATGTCATGTCAAAACGTATCTGGTCGTTGCCTGCTCCGGTTGATCCGTGTGCTATTGCATCGGCACCTATCTCGTTTGCATACTTTGCAATTGCCAGCGCCTGGAAGATTCTCTCCGAAGAGACGGATATGGGGTAGCAATTGTTACGCAGGACATTGCCGTAAACCATATATTTGAGCGATTTCTCGTAATACTCCTGAGTCACGTCAAGAGTTACGTACTTGACTGCACCCAGCTTATAGGCATTCTCCTCATTCTTCTTGAGCTGCTCGGGGCTGAATCCGCCGGTGTTGGCGCATGCGGCATAAACCTCATAACCCATCTCGCGGGTCAGATACATCACGTTGTAGCTTGTATCCAGACCTCCCGAAAAAGCAACCACTACTTTCTTCTTAGCCATATTCTTATTTATTACTTTCTATTTCCTTTATTCTTTTCAGTACATCGTCCGATATCTTGGCGGGCAGGTACTCCTCCGGATCATACAGCATACCGGTACAGATGCAGTATCTGCGGCCTGTGCGATGCAGGATATCCACATTCACGCAACCCTCACAGCCTTTCCAGAACGCCTCGTCCTGCGTGAGGTCTGCAAATGTCACCGGCTTGTAACCCAACTGGGTGTTCATGGCCATCACAGCAGCGCCACTTGTCAACGAGAATATCTTGGCGTGCGGCCAACGGATCCGGGCCAGCGTGAATGTCATGTCCTTGATACGTTTGGCCAGACCGCGTCCCCGGTAATCGGGATGGACAATCAGGCCCGATGTGGTCACGTATTTCTTGTCCTGCCAAGTCTCAATGTAGCTGAAACCGGCAAATTTATCACCATCAAGCGCTATGACCGCCTTGGCCTCACGCATCTTTTTCAATAAGTATTCATGGGTACGCTTTGCTATTCCTGTACCACGAACTTTAGCAGCTTCAGATATGGTTTCCAGAATGGTATCTACATATTTCTCATGTGACTCATCCGCAACCACCACATCAATTCCGTTTTCCATTTTCCTCAAATAATAATTATAAGGATATGATTATAGGTTCAAGCAGTCGTTTTATCTCCATCCGGTTTGCACCCTCTGCAAGCACTATGAGCAGAGTGTCATCACCGGCAATAGTTCCCAGTACACCTGGCAGATTGTTGTTGTCAACATCATATGCAAGACTGCTTGCATAACCGGGACGGGTCTTGATTACAGCCATGTTACCCGAGAAATTGAGCGACACAAAACCATAGCGTGGCTGGCTTGAGGCAACCTCATCATACGTTCCGCTGCTCTTTTTCTGGAGCAGGGCGTGATTGGGCAGCACGTAGAGATAATCACCGTAGGTGTTTGCCACCTTGGAGATTTTCATCTTCTTAAGGTCCCTTGACAGTGTTGCCTGTGTTACCGAGTAACCTCTTGAGTTAAGAACCTGAAGCAACTGGTCCTGATTCTTGATATCCTGCTCAGAGATAATGAGACGGATGGCCTCCAAACGATTGTTCTTATTCTTCATATTGCATAAATATTCTCGTTTCGGGTGCAAAATTAGGAATAAATATTATTCATTATACGTCCGCGCAAGAAATAAATATGCAAAATTCTTTAAAAAATCAAGGAGACAGCCCTCTGGACCGCCTCCCTTTATTGTATAATGTATATACCGAATCAATCCAATTCCTGATCGGCCTCATATCCGCCCAACTGGCGTATCCTGTTCTTGAGCATGGCAAACTGTTGGAACAGGTCATGTACGGGACGTTCGTCGTCATAGGTCATGGGTTTCTTCACATAGAAAGAGAGCCACTCCTGAACACCGGCAAGACCTGCCCTGAGGGCAAGGTCGGTAAATATGAGCAGATCCAGACAAATCGGGGCTGCAAGTATGGAGTCACGACACAGGAAATTCACCTTGATCTGCATAGGATAGTTCATCCAACCGAATATGTCTATGTTGTCCCAGCTCTCCTTATTGTCCTTACGGGGCGGGTAGTAGTTGATCTTGACCTTGTGATATATATCCGAATAAAGTTCCGGATATTCGTCCTGCTCCAGGATCCACTCTATCGATGACGCCTTGCTTATACGCTTGGTCTCAAAATTGTCGGGATGCTCTATCACCTGACCGTCACGGTTACCCAGGATATTGGTGGAGAACCATCCCTCGACACCCAGCAGCCGGGTGCGGAATATGGGAGCCAAGGCGCTCTTCATCATGGTCTGACCGCTCTTGAAATCCTTACCTGCTATGGGAAGGCCCTGTTTCTTGGAGAGCTCAAACATTGCAGGTATGTCCACGCACACATTGGGGGCACCCATAATGAAAGGACAACCCTCCATCAGTGCGGCATATGCATATATCATGCTGGGGGGCAGATGTCTGCGGTCATCGGCCTTCATTGCGGCCTCAAAACCGGCTATCGAGCCATGAACCTCTTCGTTTCGGGGAATGTAAGACTCCGTACTGGCAATCCAGAAAACCACCACACGGTCACAGCCGTTCTCCTTTCTGAAGTTGCGGATATCACGGCGCAGATTCTGAGCGTAGTTCCAGCGTGTATCCTGCGGCATTGCCCAGAGCGGATCGGGCACACGTCCGAATGACGGATCCACCAGATTCCTGGCAAAATCGGGATCAAAGCATGCTTTCATGGGCTTGATATGCTCCAGTTCGTCACGCACAGGCTCGATATCCTCGGGTTTAAGGACCTGACAGTACATGGCACTCTCGTATGCATTGTCCGTAAAAACATCCCATGCACCGAAAACGATATCATTAAGATTTACAAGAGGTACTATCTCTCCTACATGCCTGTACTGTTTATTATCGCCGCGCCCCACACGCATCTTACCCAACTGCGTGAAAGAGCCTATCGGATTTGACAGTCCTTTCCGGGCCATAAGAGTACCGGTTATAAGGGTGGTCGAGACTGCTCCCAGCCCGACACAAAGTACTCCAAGCTTTCCCTTTGCCGGTTTTATATCTGTTGCCATTTTTACCTTGTTTTAGTAAATGGCAAATATAACCCAAAAAAACGAACAACAAATGTCATCATTCAATAATTATTTCATAAATTAGCGATTCAAAATCAATTTATAATAACCAATTATTGATATTTATGAAAAAGTACTTAGCTGAAATGATCGGAACTATGGTTCTGGTTCTTATGGGTTGCGGCGCTGCCGTAAGCCTTGGTTGTACACCTGCAGGTATCGGGGTTCCCGGTGTTGTCGGAACTGCACTCGCGTTTGGTCTTGCAGTAGTTGCCATGGCATACACCATCGGTGGAATTTCAGGTTGCCACATCAACCCTGCAATAACCCTTGGCGTATGGCTTTCAGGCAGAATGAGCGGTAAGGATGCCGTCATGTATGTTATCTTCCAGATAATAGGCGCCATCATAGGTGCAGCCATCCTGTTTGCCATCACACCCGGCGGACTTGGTGAGAACGCTTGCCAGCCGGGCATCAGCACGGGCGTTGGTTTCGTAGCCGAGCTTGTATTCACATGTGTATTCGTCCTGGTTGTCCTCGGTACTACCGATGCCAAGAAGGGTGCCGGTAATCTGGCTGGACTTGCCATCGGTCTGACTCTTGTCCTGGTACATCTGGTTTGCATCCGTTACACAGGAACATCGGTAAACCCCGCACGTTCAATAGGTCCCGCTATTTTTGCAGGCGGTGCCGCTCTCAACCAGTTGTGGATATTCATTGTTGCCCCTCTTTGCGGTGGAGCACTTGCAGCCGGCCTGTGGAAGATGATTGGCTGCGACTGCGAGAAATAAACTATCAGTCAGTGAATAACAGAAAAGGCGGTTCTGTCTGATCAGAATCGCCTTTTAAATGATACAATTGCTATAAGATTAATGATATGAAATGGCGTAAGTACGGATGGATGGTGCCGGTAATAATCATCATTGTGAATGTGTGTGCAATATGTATAAGGTGGAGCGCCCTGCCCGATGTGCTTCCGGCCCACTTTGACCCCGCAGGCAATGCCAGCGGCTCCATGAACAGGACAACGCTCATATTCTACCCCGTCATCAGCCTGATGCTTTGCCTTGTTACATACGGCATTTATACCTTAGCTGACAACATATTCAAATTAAGGCCCGATGAAAAAGGCCTGCGCATGTGCGGACTTCACGTTTTTGCATCGTGCCTTGCGCTGACTGTCCTAAGCTCAACACTGGTGACACTCACCATGGGCACCTGCCCGCTGTTCATGTTCGCCGAGCCGGTACTCATCCTGGCCGGAATAATCACCCTGATAATCTGCCTGATTAAAGCAAGACGATAGCCACGAATCCGCCGCGGGCGGGGAGCACTATCTTACCGGCTTGAACGTTGTTCTGGATGTTGAAGCCTTTGCCGGGCTCGCTGCCTCGGTCGGTAATTAAAGTCTTAAGCACTACTGAATTACCTATTCTGGAATAATCAGGCTCGATTGTGATTTCCTCATTTGTGCCGTTGATGCCGGCAATGTACCAGGTATCGCCACTCCGGCGGGCAATCACTGCGCTCTGCCCCGGATAGCCGGCCAGCAGGCGGGTATCGTCCCAGGCCGATGGCAGACCGGACAGCAGTTCCTTTACAGGCGCAGGCAGGTTCAGGTATGCCTCCGGGCGGTCGGCCATGTGCTGCAGGCCGGACTCAAAGAGTATGGGCAGGGCCAGCTCGTGGCAATCGGTAGTGATATGCGGATTCTGGCTGTCGGTAAACGTGCACGGAGTATAATCCATCGGGCCGATGACATTGCGGGTGAAGGGCAGCGTGGCGTTGTGTGCGGCGGCAGCATTTGTCATACGACGGTTGTTGTTATACCACTCGGCGCCATAGACTGCCTCCATCGACATCAGGTTGGGCCAGGTGCGGCTCCATCCGCGCGGAATGGTGCATCCGTGGAAATCAACCAGCAGATGATGGCGGGCGGCATCCTCCAGGATATCCAGATAGTAGTCCACCATCTCGTGGCCGTCAGGCAGGAAGAAATCCACCTTGATGCCGGTGGCTCCCATCTGCTCCAGGCGGGTCATCTCACGCTCACGGGCCTCTTTGGTGCGTAATCTATCCTGCGGTCCGGGAGCGCCCGGACCTATCCATGATGTGCCGGAGTTGTACCAGAGGTTCACCTTTACACCCTTCTCACGGGCGTAAGCCATTGCATCCTCCAGATTACCGCCGTTAGCCATCTCATCCCACTCCCAGTCAATCAGGGTATAGGGCCAGCCCATATCGTGCGCCAGGTCTATGTACTCCTTCACCTTCTGGAAATCCTTTGAGCTGTGGTTGTATGCCCAGTAAATCCAGGACGATACTCCGGGCTTTATCCATGATTTATCAGTAACCGTACCTCCGCCGGCCACATCGGTCACCAGCGTTGATTCAACGATATCGGCCAGCGAGCCCAGCATCAGGATACGCCACGCATGGACATCGGTCTCATCATTGTCAGTATAAGTCACAGTGTAACGGTCACCGCTGATGGTCAGATATGAGCAACTGTTGCCATGATTTATGCCCGATTCGGTTATCAGCCCGAATATGCCTTCACCATATTCTATAAGTGCCGGATAGCTGTATTTGCCGTCTGCGGCCTGTGTGCTCTCAGGGTAGAATCCCTCATAATCAGTCTTTTGACGCTGCAGCCAGCGCCTGGTGCCGTCAGGAATCACGAACGACACATGCTCATCGGCCCCGTTGAAACGGAACGCCACACCGTCATCTGACACGCGGACAAGCAGGTTCTTGCCCTGGGCATCGCTACATGACATCGCCCTGTATTTATAGGTGCACTCCCTGCGCTTGCCGGAAATCATGGTGTATCTCTCCTCAACGGTCTCCACAATCCGGGAACTTCCGGTCCAATGGTTGCTGCCTATCCTGATGGTCTGCACCACCTGACCGCTGTATCTGACTGTCATTATGCTGTCCGATACCGACACCTTTATTTTCTTATCGGGCGAACTGACATCGGCAATCCTTGTGTTACAACTCTCCAGGAACAATGCTCCCATCAATGCTACGAATGAAAACAATCTGATTCTCATGACTGTACTAATGTAAACTGAGCCCTAAAATTAGATATATTTGTATAAACAAGCAAAAAACGACGCAAATGGGTCGTTTCCCTTTGTGTCGTTTACGAGTGAGACCGCGGTCCAGGAGGGCCGCCAAGGGAACGAAGTGACCGCTTTTGCGTAGCAAAATAAAATGAGGCGACTCGAACGCCCGCGTTTCACGCGGAAACCTTGTTTTAGTTCGCCACAGCGAACAGGGGGCGGGCGTTCGGTTATACAAAAAATAAACGGAAGCTGATTTGTATCAACTTCCGCTCACTGGTCGGAATGAGGCGACTCGAACGCCCGACCCCTACGTCCCGAACGTAGTGCGCTACCAACTGCGCTACATTCCGATCCTTGCGTAATTGCGTTGCAAAGGTACATCTTTTTTTTATGCTATGAATATTTTTACTCTTAAAAACTTGCCGGAGTTAAAAAAGTGCGTATCTTTGCACCCGCATTTAAGGCAAATGTTCTTGGTGTCATAGCTCAGTTGGTAGAGCAAAGGACTGAAAATCCTTGTGTCCCTGGTTCGATTCCCGGTGACACCACAAAATAAGAGAGGCGCAATCGCGTCTCTCTTATTATAGCGAGCCGTATGGCGAGAGCGGTCCCGTAGGGCCGCCAAGCGACAGTAAGGAGCGTTTTCGCGTTAGCGAAATAAAAGAGGTGCCACAAAAGACACCATAAAATAAGAGAGGCGCAATCGCGCCTCTCTTATTATAGCGAGCCGTATGGCGAGAGCGGTCCCGT
>CAJOLR010000050.1 GCA_905235565.1 uncultured Bacteroidaceae bacterium
CGCCTGGAGAATGTGTTATTTGAGAATGAAAACCAATATGCCTGGAAGGACTCCACTCTCGCGATAGTCGCGAAATAGGGGTTTGGCAGGCTTGACTAAATAGGTCACAAAAAAGTGACGAATTATTCTTACCTCTCATTGGTTTCATTTGCTGAAAATATAACGCCTTAATAAATAGCGCATTAAAACAATCCAGGTTGTAAAATAATCTTTGAAAACTAATAAAAAGAATCCACATTAAATCCAGTTATTAAGGATTATTTAATAACTCGAATGTGATGTACCCAAATTGGGTACAACTTATTTTTGTACAATACAATCAATTTATATATGAAGTTACTTTTTTGTTACTTTTGTAAGGATAACATGGTCTTATACTTGAGATAGCTGTTAATATTAATGTTGCAAGAAATGGGTATGAAAGTGAATGCGTTAATAGAGAGGACGGAGAATGGTTATTATTCCATTGCTTGCGATGGAAAGATTGGAAATTTCTGTCTTGGAGGATTTGGCGATAGTGTCAAAGACGCTAAGGCGGACTTTGATTCTATTGTCAAGGAAGCCCAGAAAAATTATATTATTATATAGTTCTCTACAAACGCCACCGGGATACATATCAGCGCTCCATACAGGAATGCCTTGAACATCTGAGACATGGGCTCAGGATGAGTATCCATCTTACAGGTGTATAGCCAGAGCAGTATTGCCGGCAGAACCGCTGCAGTTATAAGTATCATTTATTCTAAACCTGAGAATGGAGCCGGCATACGCTTTGTGTAGCCCTGGGCGTGGAATGTTGCTATTATGGTGCCGTTCTGGTCTGTAACCTGAACCTGGGCTGCAGGGATTTTGGGATGGCGGCTGGTAAAATGGCCCTCGGCAGTGAGCACATCGCCCAGTTTGGCCGATACATGATAATATATGGTGGAGTTGATGGCAAAAGCCATATTATCACCTTGGTTAACAAGTGCCGCAAAAACCAGATCCGCCAGTGTGAACAGCGCCCCTCCCTGGCAGATGTTGCCGGCATTCATGTGATGCTCCGTTACGGTCATGGTTGCCTTGGCCATACCGGGTTTAACTTCAACAAGGTCTATGCCTATGTACTTGGCGAATTTGTCGCCTTCATTCAAAAAATCCTTGAGTGTCATTATTAGTATTATTGAATGCCACAAAGATACACTTTTTGACTATCTTTACGCCAGAATTTACTCTAACCTTATATTTTTATGAAAACAGGAACATTTATCACTGCTTTATTGGCTTTAATTATGGCATTGCCAATTTCAGCAAAAAGCGTGGAACTCTCATTCAACTATCAGAAGCAGAGCGGTGCAGGCTCAAACCAGTATGCCGTATGGATTGAGAACAGCGAAGGTAAGGTTGTCCGTACCCTGGTAGTTACATCATTTACCTCCAAGGGTCGTGGAGGCCGCCGCGGATATACATTCCGTCCCACATGCGTGCCCACATGGGTTAAGAACGCCAAGGCCGAGGAGATGACCGATGAGCAGATTGACGGTGTAACCGGAGCAACTCCCTCGCAGAGCGGAATCCAGACATTCACATGGGATTTCAAGGATGCCAATGGCAAGGAGGTTCCCGCAGGTGATTACAAGATTTGCATGGAGGCAACCCTCTACTTTAACAGCATTCTGCTTTACAGCGGAAAATTCTCAACCAAGGACAAGGCTGGGGAGATAAAGCTCACATCCTCCCTGACTGAGGAGGATGAGGCCCACAAGAACATGATTACCGATGTCAAAGCTGAGCTCAAGTAAAATACAACTTGCCAGAAACAGACACGGACTTCAGCTTACTGACAGGCCGTGTTTTTTATTAAAAAGATATACTGCCGCTCAGGTTACCGCCCCAGGGTTTGTCGGTCACGGCAACAGACACCTTTGCTGAATCCGGAGCCCGGCGTATATAGGCAACCATACGGCCCTGAAAGGTGCTGAACTCCATACTCTTGTGGGTGGTATCGTGTGCCAGGACATCGGCATTGTCAACGGCTAAAAGTTCTGCGCCCGAAATGCTCAACCGTAGTTTGCGGTCGCTGTTGGGACACACTGTATAATCCTTGTCAACTATCTGTATGGAGAGTATTTCAACAGAATCAGATCCTGCATCGGATTGTCCTCCAACCCTTGTTATAAACAATCGGGCAGGTTCACCGGCTGTCCTGGCGGAGCATCGGGCTGCTTCAGCATCATCATTATAGCCCACAATCTCCAGTTTACCGGGATTAAAGTTCACAGTGAACAATGCAGGGCGGGCATTATCGGGCATAGGCTGACGGCCCAATGACTCTCCGTCAAGCAGCAGCTCCACCTCCTGACAGTTGGAATATACCTCTATCACAGCCTGATCATACGTATCCATATCGGCCGGAGTCCAGTCTGACACCAACGGACCGGCACCGTTATTGTCGGCATGACGAGCGAATGCCACAAAAGGATAATTCAGCCACCAGCTGGCACGCTGCAGTCCGGCAGGCTTGACTCCGCCGGTCACATCAAGCAAAGAGGTACTCCACATAACCTGCGGCCAGGCGGCCTCGCCCAGATAGTCTATTCCGGCCCACAGGAACTGGCCGCACAATGAAGGGTCATCACGTAGCATGAGCCATGACTGGACATCGTGCGTATTCTCCGTACCGATGATGGCTTTCTCAGGATGTGCATCGTGATATGCCTTGAGTTCATCCACGCGGTAGTTCTGCCCAACCACATCCATAATCTCAGCAAATCCATTCTTATATACCCCAGATGAGTTTGGTCTGAACAGAGCCATAGTTACAGGACGGGTATTATCAAGAGAATGTATCAGGTCCTGTTGTTTGCGGTACTTTTCAAAGCCCTCGGGATTGTTCAGGTTGTCACGTATCTCGTTGCCCGCGCTGTAGATTACAACGCTGGGGTGATTGCGCGCCTGCTCCACCATAGCGCGCGTATCCTGCTCCCACCATTCGTCAAAATAGAGGTTATAGCCTTTCTCGGCATGGTTCTTGGGAGTATTCCAGGTATCAAAAGACTCGGCCATAAACAACAGCCCCTTGCGGTCACAGAGCTCCATCAGCACAGGATCAGCCGGATTATGCGCCATCCTTATGGCATTAACGCCCAGTCTGCGTAATATAGACAGCCTATACTCCCAGACCGATGCAGGAACAGCAGTACCCAGTCCGCCGGCATCGGAATGCAGGCATACGCCGTACATCTTGATATTCTTTCCGTTCAGCCAGAATCCGGTCTCATTATCAAACCGTATGGTGCGCAATCCTGTAGTTATTGTCTCAGAGTCCAGTTCATTGCGTCCTTCAATCACCGAGACCTCAAGCGTATAAAGATAAGGGGCGTCTGTCTGCCATAAGTGGGGATTCCTGACATTGACAGTCTCTGTCTGTTGACCCGATGAACCGGCAGCAATCTGGAACTCAGGGCCGTTCTTGCGTGTATTAACCTTGCCGTCAGAATCCTTAAGCACATACTGTAACCTTACCTTAACCGGGTTGTCCGATGTATTGGAGACCGATGTCTGCACATTAAGTCTGCCGTCGTCATACCAGGCAAACACACCCTGGGCGGGGATATGGCAGACATTCTTGCGCACCAGACGCACATGACGGTTTATGCCGCTACCGGTGTACCAGCGGGATGCCGGCTGAACTGAATTGTCCACACGCACGGAAACGACAGCATCCTTTCCGGGCGTAATCAGTTCTGTAATATCATAGGTAAAACCCACATATCCGTTGGGACGGTATCCCGCCGGTTTGCCGTCCACAAATACGCTGCTGCAGGCCATCACGCCGTCAAACTCCAGGAACAGCCGTTCATCGGGAGCAATATCGGTCTTGATGCTCTTTCTGTACCAGCCTATACCGGCCGGCAGATAAGCACCGCCCTGTCCGGTAGGATCGGTTCGGTCAAACTCCCCTTCTATGCTCCAGTCATGCGGGACATTCACCTGGCGCCAGCCATCGATATCAGATATTTCATCAATTGATACATCACTCAATACAAATTGCCAGCCTGCATCAAGGCTGCGTATATCACGGCCCATAATACACATGGGTAAGAACAACAACGTTACAATCAGGACCTTTCTCATATTTAAACTGCATTTCATGATACAAACTTATATAGAATAGTTCTATTTTCTGTAAGTCTGCAACAGATAACATAATCATCCAAATGAAAAAACCTTTTCAAGATTATTGTGGCTTTCTGTTTTGGCAATAAGTTGCAACAACTCCAATCCTGACGGTGTTTCAGAATTCAAGTATAACATCACTATTACAGAATTGACTGAGCCATCCTGGTATGACCTGGTTGACTCGGTCTCATACATAACCCTCAAGTCACCTGACAACACTATAACTCAATCAACGCCCTCTCAGAAAACGACTACGCCATCGTTGCCCGCATCTGGCTTAAAGGACTGTAACGGTTTCTATCTTATCGGTTAATTCTTATTATTGCATCAATAAGTTCCTGCGGGGGGAAATCCATGGGGACAATACCTATAGGACTCTTATGGACGGCCAGGTACTCTAATAGGCGGGCATTGGTGGTCTTGGCGTTACGCTTTATGTTTGTACTGATGCCCGAGCCGGTATAGCCGGACGCATGGTTGATGCACCACACTCCCTCAGGGGCCGATGCAAACTCACTTATCAGACCAGTAACCTTATCCCATTTGGAGTCCAGATAACTGCCCTTGCCCCCGTCAGTGAAATAATCCTGAGCCCAGAGGACGGCACTCTTTCCCTCGGATGACACCATCCTGATATGATGCGATGACCCGTTCCCTGGCCAGCCAAACACTACGGTGCCGGGCCAATCCCTGCCGTTGGTCTGGTAGTCCCTGTGTATAAGAAGTACACGCCCGCGCATATCGGCCACAGTCATTTCGGCCCTGAACGATGCCAGCATACCGGTAGGAAAGAGAGAGTTTATATCATCCATTGTCATATCCACCCCCTCCAGTCCGCCTCCAGCGCTGTTGGTCATAACCACACAAAACTCTGTAGGATGTTGTTCCAATTTCCTTTTTATTATCAGCAATGCCTCCTCAAATCCCAGATGACAGTCTGCCGGGCCGTGATAAATCCTGAGTGTGCCGTCTTCAAGTTTTGGCCTAAGGTCAAAGAAACGGATTCCGGCATCCCACTGCCGGGACAGATCCATAGTTTGGGTACGGGCATAGTGACGCATGGGAAACCTTACGCCCGCAGTTCCGGAATCATGCGTGCCGGGAATGGACACCCTGCAAACCTTTACGGTATCCGGCAAGAGCGACATCCAGCGTTCGTTTGAGGCTTCTGCACCCCAAACGGCCAGCATTGACGCCACCAGGATTGCCGCTCTTTTGATCAGTTGCATGCCAGACGTATTGAAATGTACACTCCAAAATTACAATAATTTGTATTTTTGCCGAAAAATAAAGTACCATCTTATGGATCGATCCAAGCAAATAATACGTACCAGCGTCATAGGAATAATTGCCAATGTGCTGCTGGCCGCATTCAAGGCCTTTGTGGGTATTCTGGCAAGTTCGGTTGCCATAGTTCTGGATGCAGTAAACAACCTCAGTGACGCACTTTCCAGCGTGATAACCATCGCCGGCACCAAACTGTCGCTCAAGCCGGCCGACAACACCCATCCGTTCGGGTACGGACGTGTGGAGTATTTCAGCGCCATAATCATCTCAGCCATCGTGCTTACCACCGGTATCACATCAATGGTAGAGTCCATAAAAAAGATTATCAACCCTTTAGAACCAGACTACACTACCGTCACGCTGATTGTCATCATCGTAGCCATAATCGCCAAGCTTATCCTGGGGTTATATGTTCGCAGCAAAGGAAAACAACTCCGGAGCGATGCCCTGACTGCCTCCGGATCCGATGCGCTTTTTGACGCAGTCATCACACTGGCCACTCTGGTATCGGCCGGGATCATGCTTATCTGGAACGTGTCACTGGACGGCTATCTGGGTGCGCTGATATCGGTCGTTATCATAAAGGCCGGTATAGAGATGCTTGCATCGCCCATAAACCAGTTGCTGGGTGCCAATGCTCCGGCAGACCTTATCCATCAGATCAAGAAGGACATTTCCGGCATGGATCATGTACAGGGAGTCTATGACATCATTCTGCACAGTTATGGTCCCAACCTGTCTATCGGCTCACTCCACGTGGGGTTGCCCGATACCATGACGGCCGACAGCATTCACCGGCTGACCCGCCGGATTTCAGAGTTGATGATGCAGAAATACGGCATTGTCATGACGGTAGGCATCTACTCTGTCGCCACAGGAAGCAGCAAGCAGGCCGAACTTCAGAAAACCGTCATTCAGACCCTGTCCCGTCAGGAGCATGTAATGCAGGTTCACGGATTTTTCTTTGACCCCGCAACAGGTAATGTATCGGTCGATGTGGTGGCTGACCGCTGCATCACCAATGACGAAGCCTTTGCCTCTCAACTCAAGGCTGCCCTGCCCGACATTCCCGTGAGCATAGTAATAGACCACAACTACAGCGAGTGACGCATTGTTAAACGACCCCTTTGCGTCACTTTGGGATGCTGAGCACTGCTTGGAGTGCTGGCTTGGGCGTGCGGTCGCGGTTATAGAGCAGCGGATAGTTGGTGCGGTTGGGTATCGGATAGCCGTTTTTCCATGACATTCCGTCATGCAGGCCCCATATCGTCACGCGGTCTATCTTGTCGCGGCGGCTGTAGAATATGTTGAACAGCTCCGCATACCGGGCCGTAAGCTGCGCCTGGACATCATCGGGCAGACCGTTCTTGTAAGGATCCAGATAGGTCTCAAACTCCTCTAACTGAAACATCGGGTCCTGCAGGGACTTGCCTATAACCTGCCCCTCTTTGGTCAGAGGCAGCACATCGACATCAAGCTCCGTTATCATAACCTTTACACCCAAGGCTGCAAATGTATCGATAGCGGCGGTGATATACTCGTTCTTGGGGAAATTGAGTCCCCAATGTGCCTGTATGCCGATGCCATCGATGCGGATACCCTCTTTCTGAAGCATACGCACCATACGGGCTATGCCGTCACGCTTGGAGGGACGCCATACGTTGAAATCGTTGTAATAGAGTTCAGCATTAGGATCATACTCGTGGGCAAACTTGAATGCCAGGCGCACCACCTCATCACCGTCACCGCCAAAGGCATTGGTCCACAGTGTCTTGCGGTATGAACCGTCATTGTCTATTATCTCGTTCACTACATCCCAGGCATCTATCTTGCCGCTGAAATGGCCGGCCACCGTCTCAATGTAACTGCGCATGGTCTCAACCATCTCATCGTGGCTCTTGGGAGTGCCGTCGGGATGGTTGAAAAAGAAATCGGGGGTCTGGTTGTGCCATACAAGAGTGTGGCCGAGAGCCCACAGTCCGTTGTCTTTGGCAAACTGCACGTACCTATCGGCCGCCTGGAAATTCCAGCGGTCAGGTGACGGGTGCAACACCTCGGCCTTCATATCGTTCTCGGGGCTTACTGCATTGAACTGCTGCAGGATGATCTGGGCCGACCTGCTGTCACGGCCGTTTACAATACTGGAGTTCACTGCGCATCCCATCTTGAACGCATCGGCATAAGCACCTTTAAGTGTCTTCTGTGCAGATGCAGTAATGGTGCACATCAGAAACAGGGCAAAAACTACTGTAATTCTTTTCATTATTCTGATTATTCGGTTAGTATGCAAATATAAAAACACTATCTTTGACAACACAACTAATTGCGCCTAAATATGAAAAGAGTCCTTTCTTTGTTTGTCATCACCTGCTTGATGATTTGTTCATGCAAAAGCAACAGCGGTCAGCAACCGGCATCATCGGACCAGGTTTCATCGGACCAGACAGAAACGCCGACCGGCATGGCGGCAACAATCCTGTCATTCTACAAAGCGTATTGTACTGAATTCGATGGAGAACCAAAGACCGACTCCATTCTCTCCGTATATTGCACCGATGAGCTACGGGAGTATGTAATGGATTGTGTCGGTGAGTATGACTTTGTTTTAAACGGAGGAATATATTCTGAAATACACACAGAATCTTTCCGTGTTGTCAAACAGAATGAGAAATACATTGTAAGTTTTGAGTACACCCCATGGCCAGTCAGAGATGAGCCGGCAAAGGATTCCGTATATGTTATTGTCAATAAAGAGAATAAGATATCATATATCATAAGACCACAAGACAACTACCGCATTCCCAATGCTTACAGCGCCATCAGCCCCAATTCCTATTTCTTTTATGAGTATGTTGACCTGGGCCTGAGTGTCAACTGGGCAACCTGCAATATCGGCTCATATCCCGACTACCCTGAATGGCAGGGTAAACATTTTGCATGGGGTGAGACCCAAACAAAAGATGATTTTGATAAGGACAATCGTTTTGCTGCACGACAAAGCTATTATCTTGATGGCGGAATAACCGTTCTGGAACCTTGCGATGACGCAGCATCAGTGCTATGGGGACCAGAATGGCGTATGCCCACAAAACAGGAATTCCAGGAACTCATGGACAAATGCACATGGGAATGGACAAAACTTAAAGATGATGATTGGGGATTTAAGGTGACCGGAACAAACGGAAACTCAAGATTTCTCCCTACCGGAGGATTCAAAGTAGGAACCCAATGGGTGGGCTACAGGGACCGTCTGTATTATTGGACCAGCACATGTAATGCAGATGACCCCACGGATGAACCGTGCGCATGGGAGTTTGTTTCCATGCCGGAAAGAGGAAATAACGGCAGTCAAAACAGATATCATATTATAACTTCCATTTTCCTTAAGCGTCAGGTGGGAAACAACATCAGACCGGTTACAGAAAAACCGTTCATTCCGATTGAAGATATAGCCCTTGACAAGAAAAAGTTGGAATTGGAAATAGGTGATGAATACATTCTAACCGCTTCATTCATCCCTCAGGATGCCAGCAAAAAGACTATAAGGTGGAACAGTGGCAATTCGGCCGTTGCCTGCGTTGACAGGAACGGAAAGGTTACAGCCGTTTCAAAAGGAAAGTGCACCATAACAGCCGTTTGTGGAGAGTTTAAAAAGGAATGTCAGGTAACTGTCAAGTTGACCAAAGACTACGTTCCCATACGACCAGAGAAGATTACTACCATATATGAATTCGGGAAAGAGGTAGACAATTCCTTAATTGACGGTTTAACAGATTTTGCTGATTCATTGGAAATGAAAGAGATTTTCAAGACTCTTATAGGTGACGAATCAAACGGATTCGATGTAACATTATCCAACTTTACCGATGAGGACTGGGAAACTGAACCCGGTGATTTCTGTAAGATAACGATTGAGACCGCAACAGGGCAATTCCAATTCAAGAACTGTGACTGGGTTAGCCATTATCTGTTTGAAAACAAATATTTCCACTGTCTTCCTGTAGGCAAGTCACGTTATCTGCTGTTCCTGAGAGGTTTTGATTACGGATGCTGCCCCGGAGTCCTGACCGTACTGGCAATAGATGAAACCGGCGCACGGGTAGTCTATAATAAAGAGTGTCAGTTTGATGAATTAAACAGAGAGCCTTTCTCCATAACAACTGAACACTGGTATTCAGAGTCTGTATCAAAGTATGATATCAAATACTCCACTGCATATAACCTGTTTGTAGAGGACGGCGCTCTTAAGATAAAAACCGTTGAACTACTGCGCGAATAAAAGCGTATCTTTGCAGCCGTTTTAGAACAAGACACGCATGGAAAGGTTCAAAAGGGTTGTAAAGCAGGCGGTGCCCAGGGCGATGAAAACGATATGGTGGATATTCAAGATAACCGCCATCGTTTCTTTTATAATGTTCCTGCTCAAATATACCGGAATACTGGCTTGGATTGCGGCTGCAGTGAGTCCCGTGTTCCGTATCTTCGGACTACCCGGTGACGCGTCGCTGGCCTATGTGAGCGGATATTTCATCAACGTATACTCGTGCATTGCGGTGGTATCGACCATTGACCTTACCGCACGCCAGATCACGATTCTGGGTACAATGACTCTGGCAGCTCATGCAATGGTGGTTGAGACAGCTGTTCAGAAGAAAACCGGAGCTCCGGCCTTATATACAGTTCTGATACGAACTCTGGGATCACTCTCTTTGGGTATCATTATGAATCTGGTTCTGCCGGGACGTCCAGTCTACGATGCAACCTCAGTCAATCTCTCTGAGATTCCGTTCTTCCAGATACAGGGTGAGTTCTGGCCCATGTTCATGGTATGGTTCAAGGGTCTGATGAAACTGGCCGTATGGATGACGGTGCTCATCACACTGCTCAACATCATACAGCGCGCATTCTACGAATACGGCATCATGAACTGGATATCACGCCTGTTCAGCCCGCTGCTCACACTGTTCGGTCTGCCCAAGGAGACATCGTTCCTTTGGATCGTTGCCAATGTGGTGGGTCTTTCGTACGGATCGGCCGCAATAATGGATGAGATGGAGCGCGGTCAGATATCGGACCGCAGCATCCGCCTGCTCAACACGCACATAGGCATATCGCACAGCAACCTGGAGGACCTGATGCTCTTTGCAGCCGTGGGCGGAATGTGGTACTGGATGCTGCTGTTCCGCTGGGCTATGGTCACCCTACTTGCCTGGTCGCTCCGCCTCTACTTCCGCCTTACCTCCTGATAAAACAGTACAATTGGGGACAGACCCCTTTTGTACTGTTTTTAGAACTCAGCGTTCCGCGGAGTTCTAGGAAAGGGTATTACGTCGCGGATGTTCTGCATTCCGGTAACGAAGAGGATGAGGCGCTCAAAGCCAAGGCCGAATCCTGCGTGCGGGCATGAACCCCAGCGACGGGTATCCAGATACCACCACAGGTGTGTCATATCCATCTGGCGGCGGTTGATCTCGGCCATCAGCTTATCATAATCGGCCTCACGTACTGAACCGCCTATAATCTCACCAATCTGCGGGAACAATACGTCGGTACCCTGCATGGTGGGGGCGGGAGCCTTGACTCCCTTATAGCCGATAGAACCGCCATCGGGAGTAGCCTCATTCTGCTTCATGTAGAATGACTTGATGGCTGTAGGATAGTCAGTCATGATAACCGGTTTCTTGAAGTGCTCCTCAACCAGGTAGCGCTCATGCTCACTGGCCAGGTCATCGCCCCAATTGCAGGAGAACTCAAACTTCTTGCCTTTCTTGATGGCATCCTGAAGTATGTTGATACCCTCGGTATAAGGAAGACGTACGAATGTCTCTTTAAGCACACCGTTAAGACGCTCCAGCAGAGTCTTGTCAATCATCTGATTAAGGAACTCCAGATCATCCTTGCAGTTGTCAAGAGCCCACCGTACGCAGTACTTGATAAAGTCCTCCTCAAGGTCCATCAGCTCCTCCTGATCCAGGAAAGCAATCTCGGGCTCGATCATCCAGAACTCGGCCAGGTGGCGCGGAGTGTTGGAGTTCTCGGCACGGAATGTGGGACCGAAAGTATAGATAGCGCCAAGAGCGGTAGCACCAAGCTCACCCTCCAGCTGACCGCTTACGGTAAGAGATGTCTGCTGGCCAAAGAAATCATCATCATAAATGATCTTACCCTGGTCATCCTTCTTAAGGTCATACAGATTCTTAGTGGTTACCTGGAACATGTTTCCGGCGCCCTCGCAGTCACTGGCTGTGATAAGCGGAGTGTGGAAATAGAAGAATCCATGCTCATGGAAATAGGTATGTATGGCCATTGCCATATTGTGGCGTATGCGCATCACTGCACCGAATGTATTGGTACGCAGACGCATATGGGCATGCTGACGCATATACTCGAATGACTGGCCTTTCTTCTGCATGGGATAGTCATCACCGCACAGGCCCAGCACCTCGATTTCCTTTGCCTGAACCTCTACAGCCTGACCGGAGCCGATGCTCTCTACCATGGTACCCTTCACGCTCAGGCAGGCACCGGTGGTGATCTGTTTCATAAGGTCCTCGCTGAACTTCTCCAGATCAGCCACAATCTGAACGTTCTTGATTGTCGATCCGTCATTAAGGGCGATGAAGTTTACGGTCTTGCTGCCGCGTTTGGTTCTTACCCATCCTTTGACGACAACCTCCTGACCGAAATCGGTACGCTTGAGAAGGTCAACAATCCTTGTTCTCTTGATATCCATTGTTTTAGATTTAATCTGTAATTAATTATTCGTAAGCACCCATGCGGAGCATGTTAACCTCCTTCTCGGTGAGGAAACGCCAGTCGCCGCGGCGCAGACGCTTCTTGGTGAGTCCTGCAAACTGTACACGGTCCAGCTTGGTTACGCGATAACCCAGGGCATCGAACATACGGCGAACCACACGGTTGCGGCCAGAGTGGATCTCAATGCCCACCTGAGTCTTGTCATCGTTTACATAGCTGACCTCATCGGCACGTACGATATCGCCCTCTTCCTCGCCGATGTTGACACCGTCCAGCAACTTCTGCAGATCTTCGGCGCTTACAGCGCGGTCCAGACGTGCATGATAGATTTTCTTCTTGAGGAACCTGGGGTGAGTTAGGCGGCTGGCCATCTCACCGTCATTGGTAAGAAGCAGAACACCTGTGGTGTTGCGGTCCAGACGGCCTACGGGATATACGCGCTCCTTGCAGGCACCTTTTATATAATCCATAACGGTCTTGCGCTCCTGGGGGTCATCCACTGTAGTAACGCAATCCTTGGGCTTGTTAAGCAGAATATAAATCTTGCGCTCGATGTTTACCAGCTGGTCATGGAACAGGACATTGTCACCGCGATGAACCTTGGTTCCCAGCTCGGTAACGGTCTGACCGTTAACCTTGACCACGCCGGCCTGGATGAATTCATCGGCCTCGCGACGTGAGCATACTCCTGCATTGGCCAGGTACTTGTTCAAACGTATCTCCTCCTCGGGATCGTGAATGACATCCTGATACTCTATGCGCTTGCGGTTGTCCTGACGCTTCTGCATGGGCTTGCGGAATCCGCCCTGCTGGCCGTAGCCGCCACGGTTGCTGTTATAGCCGCCCTGGCGCTGGTAACCGCCGCGGTTGTTGTAACCACCCTGGCGCTG
>CAJOLR010000051.1 GCA_905235565.1 uncultured Bacteroidaceae bacterium
AGGAGAAGATATCCGACTATTTCGGTACGCTTTACGCCAGGAAGTATGACATGAACTTCCGTCTCTACTTCAGCGACACCAAGCCCCGCATGGCCATATTCGTATCCAAGATGTCACACTGCCTGTTTGACCTGCTGGCCCGTTACAGCGCCGGAGAGTGGAACGTGGAGATCCCGCTTATAGTAAGCAACCATCCGGATATGAAGCATGTGGCCGATATGTTCGGAATACCTTACTATGTTTATCCCATCACAAAGGAAAACAA
Source organism: uncultured Bacteroidaceae bacterium (assembly GCA_905235565.1). Lineage (GTDB taxonomy): Bacteria > Bacteroidota > Bacteroidia > Bacteroidales > Bacteroidaceae > Colenecus. The sequence goes on from CAJOLR010000051.1 coordinate 266, forward strand.
GCAGGAGCAGGAGACCGCAATGCTGGAACTTCTCAATGAAAACCGTATCGATTTCATTGTGCTGGCGCGTTATATGCAGATCATTGGTGACCGTATGATTGCAGCTTATCCCAACAAGATAATCAACATACATCACTCATTCCTGCCTGCATTCGTGGGTGCCAAACCTTATCAGGCCGCTTTTGACCGTGGCGTGAAGATCATAGGAGCCACCAGCCACTACGTTACGGCTGAACTTGATGCAGGTCCTATCATCTGCCAGGATGTGGTCCGCATATCGCACAAGGATATGCCTAAGGATCTGGTAAACAAGGGAAAGGACCTGGAAAAAATCGTCCTCTCACACGCCGTCCAGAAACATATCGAGCACAAGATCCTGGTCTATAAGAACAAGACTGTGGTCTTCAGCTAAGATTTTTTCAGCGCCTCGAGTTTGAACATCTCATCGCGGTATTGGGCGGCCTCCATGAAGTCCATCCTGGAGGCTGCTTCATTCATCAGGCGGCGGGTGCGGGCAATGGCCTTGTCAAGCTGCTGCGGTGTCATGGCCGAGATGACAGGGTCGGCTACGGCTCTGGTGCGTTCCTCTATCACGTATGGCTTGGGCTGGGCATCCTGACCGGACGGTACCAGCAGTGATGTATTCAGTGCCTTTTCAATCTGTTTGGGAGTTATGCCGTGTTCGGCGTTGTATCGCATCTGTTTCTCGCGACGGCGGGTGGTCTCGGCTATGGTAAGTCGCATGCTCTCCGTAATCTTGTCGGCATACAGGATTACCTTGCCGTTCACGTTTCGGGCGGCACGGCCTGCGGTCTGGGTCAGTGAGCGGTGGTCACGCAGGAATCCCTCCTTGTCGGCATCGATGATGGCTACAAGCGATACTTCGGGCAGGTCAAGACCTTCACGCAGAAGGTTGACGCCTACAAGCACATCGTAAAGGCCTTTGCGCAGGTCGGTCATTATCTGGATGCGCTCCATGGTATCGACGTCGCTGTGGATGTAGTTGCAGCGTACTCCGTTCTTGAGCAGATAGTCATTCAGTTCCTCCGCCATGCGTTTGGTGAGGGTGGTTACCAGTATACGCTCGTCGCGCTCGGCACGGACTGCAATCTCCTCCAGAAGGTCGTCAATCTGATTCTTGCTGGGACGCACCTCAATCTCCGGGTCCAGCAGTCCGGTGGGACGTATTACCTGATCCACCACAACGCCTTCGCTTTCGGCAAGCTCATAATCGGCAGGGGTTGCGCTTACGTAAATGGTCTGACCGGTCAGCTCCTTGAATTCCTCAAACTTTAGAGGACGGTTGTCAAGTGCGGCGGGCAGACGGAATCCGTATTCCACAAGGTTTATCTTACGGGCGCGGTCACCGCCGTACATGGCATGCAGCTGCGGTACACTCACATGGCTCTCGTCTATTACGGTCAGGAAGTCCTTGGGGAAGAAGTCCAGCAGGCAGTAGGGGCGGGTCCCGGCCTGACGTCCGTCAAAATATCTTGAATAATTCTCAATACCGCTGCAATGACCCAACTCGCGTATCATCTCCATGTCATATTCAACGCGTTCCTTAAGCCTTTTTGCTTCAAGCGGTTTGCCTATCTCCTGAAAATACTCCACGCGTTCTGTCAGGTCATCCTGGATGGCCCGGATAGCCCTTTCCTGACTCTCCTTGGTGGTCATGAAGAGGTTGGCCGGATATATGCGGTAGAACTCATATGTGTCTATGCGCTCTCCGGTAAGCACGTCGAATTCCTCGATGGAATCTATTTCATCGTCCCAAAAAGTTATCCTGACCGCCGTGTCGTTGTATGCCAGGTTTATGTCCACATTATCACCTTTTACCCTGAAGCAGCCACGTGCCAACTCTATGTCATTACGTGTGTAGAGTGAGTCTACCAGTTTGCGTAACAATTCGTTGCGGTCCATTCGGGCACCCTTTTTCAGCTCCGTCACGTTGTTGTAGAAATCGGCGGGGTTGCCCATACCGTAAATGCAGGATACCGATGATACCACTATCACGTCATTCCTGCCTGAGAGTAGGGCCGATGTGGCCGACAGACGCAGCTTGTCAATCTCGTCGTTGATGGCCAGGTCCTTTTCGATATATGTATCGGTGGAAGGGATATAAGCTTCGGGCTGATAATAGTCGTAGTAGGAAACGTAGTATTCTACAGCATTGTCGGGGAAGAATGATTTGAATTCGCTGTACAGCTGTGCCGCCAGTGTCTTGTTGTGGCTCAGAACCAGTGTGGGGCGGCCTATGTTCTTTATGACATTGGCTATGGTAAAGGTCTTTCCGGAGCCGGTCACACCCAGCAAAGTCTGGGCATGGGTACCGTTAAGCAGTCCCTCGGTGAGCTGCTTTATGGCCTGAGGCTGGTCTCCGGTAGGCTTGAATGGTGAAAATAGTTTGAAATCCATCAGTTAATCTGAAAAAACGGGAAATGCAAAGATAGGGTATTTGCAGCTTTTTTGTACTTTTGAAAACTTATTCTTTAAAAAGATATGACCGTAGAAGACAGAGAAAACAAGGCGCGTGAACTGTTCAGCTCCGGATACAACTGCTGTCAGGCTGTAGCAATGACTTTTGCCGATGTGATAGGCCTGCCTGAGAGTGATGTGGCAAGGCTTGCAAGCGGTTTCGGAGGCGGAATGGGACGCATGCGTGAGGTGTGCGGCACTGTGTCGGCCATGACTATGGCTGCAGGTGCAATAATTCCGGCGAATGATGTCTCCGATAAGGCTGCCAAGACGGCTAACTATGCACTGGTGCAGGAGATGGCCGATGAGTTCAAGCGGTTAAACGGCAGTATCATATGCCGTGAATTGCTGGGCCTGGGCAAACCGGAGAGTACACCTGTCCCGTCGGACCGGACTCCTGAGTATTATAAGAAACGCCCCTGCGGTGAACTTTGCTCTGTTGCAGCGGGGATAATAGCACGTAAAATACAGAAATAATGAAGAAACTGATTCTTTCAATTGCAGCAGTGCTCGGTGCAACCGGAGCATTTGCCTGCACAAACCTGATAGTGACCAAAGGAGCATCGGCCAACGGATCGAATATGTGTACCTATGCGGCCGATTCACACCAGTTGTACGGAACGCTGCATTACAGTCCGGCGGCCGATTTTCCCGCCGGGGCTATGCGTGAGATAGTTGACTGGGACTCCGGCAAGCGTCTGGGCGAGATACCGCAGGCAAGTCACGTGTATTCGGTGACAGGAAACATGAACGAGCATCAGCTGGTAATAGGTGAGACCACATACGGCGGCCGCGAGTTCATTGATACGACTGCTATACTGGATTACGGGTCTCTGATTTACATAGCTCTTGAGCGCTGCAAGACTGCACGTGAGGCCATTTTGCTGATAGATAAACTGATGCAGGAGTATGGCTATGCCTCGGAGGGAGAGTCGTTTACGCTTTGCGACCCCAATGAAATCTGGATTATGGAAATCATAGGCAAGAACCCCAGGTTTGACAAGAAGGGACGTAATGTGAACCGTGGCGCCGTATGGGTGGCCAAACGCATTCCAGACGGCTACATCTCCGGTCATGCCAACCAGTCACGCATAACCACAATAGACTTCAATGATCCCGAAAACTGCCTTTATGCCAAGGATGTCATCAAACATGCCCGCGAACAGGGTATTTTCAGCGGTAAGGATGAGGAGTTCAGTTTCTGTGACGTATATAATCCTTTGGATTTCGGCGCTGCCCGCGGATGTGAAGCCAGGGTTTGGTCTTTCTTCAACCGTTTTGCCGACGGTATGGATGAATATCTGGATTACGCAATGGGTTATGACCTTGAGAAACATATGCCGCTGTATATTAAGCCGAATAAAAAAATCTCAACAAAAGATCTTGCAGACATGATGCGCGACCACTTTGAGGGTACTCCAATGGACATGACAACCGATATTGGTGCCGGCGGCAGCCATCTGCCTTACCGCTGGCGTCCCATGGAGTTTGAGTATCAGGGTTGGGAGTATGTGAATGAGCGTGCCATCGCAACCCAGCAGACCGGCTGGTGGTATGTGGCACAGACTGTGCCGGGTGGCAAACAGGGTATTTTCTGGTTTGGCGTCGACGATGCCGCCACATCACCGCTGATGCCATTTTTCAGTAATTCAAACCGTGTTCCGGAATGCCTCAGTGAAGGCAATGGTTCAATGCTTGAATACTCCGAGACCTCAATGTACTGGATTGTCAGCCGCATTGCACAGTTCGCTTATCTGCGTTATGACAAGATAGGAGCCGAGGTGCGTAAGGTTATCGACGAATATGAGAACCGGATCATGGAAGAGAGTTCATCGGTCCTGGCCAAGGCTGCCGGAATGAGCGCGTCGGAGGCCGCCGGATATCTGTCGGGCTACAGTTGTGACAATGCCGAAAGCCTGTTTGCCAAATGGAAGGGGCTGGATAAATATCTTTTGGTAAAATATATTGACGGTAATATAAAACGTCAGAATGAGGACGGGTCATTCATGAACAATGGTTTTGACCCCAATATTCCTGAGTTCCCCATTCAGGAGGACTACTCGGACAAGTGGAAGGAGAATGTGGTGCGCGACAACGGAGACGTGCTTCGCATACGTAAATAATATTAAATATCAAAAGCAAGTTTGTTTGATTCGTTCAAAATAGGTACTTTTGCGGATTGAAATTTTACAGTATGCGTAAGACTGCATCTACAGTATTGTCATTAGTGATTGCACTGGCATTCTTGTCGGGCTGTTCAGGATACAACAAGATCATGAAGGCATCTGACTACGATACCAAGTACAGCCTGGCCAAGTCCTATTTCATGGAGGGACACTATACTACATGCAGTTCCATACTTGAGGAATGTGTGGCTTTCCTGCGCGGCACTTCCAGGGCTGAAGAGGCAATGTTCCTGCTGGCTTCCTGTTACTATAATCTGGATGACTATCTTTCCGCTTCGCAGTACTACATGGCATGCTACAGGTCATATCCCAACAGTACTTATTCAGAGAACTGCCTTTTCTGGTCAGGAAAGAGCCTGTTCCTGGACACTCCGGATCCGCGTCTGGACCCAACCAGCACTACAAATGCCATCGCCCAGCTGCAACGTTTTGTAGAGACTTATCCGAAGAGCAAGTTCCGGTCAGAGGCGGAGCAGATGATATATACGATGTATGACCGTCTGGTTGAAAAGGAGATAGGTACGGCCGAACTGTACTACAATATGGGCAATTATCTGGGAAACAACTACCTTTCCAGCATCATTGTGGCACAGAATGCGCTCCGCGATTATCCTTATACCAAGTATCGTGAGAAACTGTCATTGCTGGTGCTGAAGGCCAAGTTCCAGATGGCTCAGGAGAGTGTGCTGGAAAAGAGGGATGACCGTTACCGCGATGCCATTGATGAGTATTACGCTTTCAAGAATGAATTTCCTGAGAGTGAGCACATGAAGGAGGCTGACAAGATTTACCGCATCTCCACAAAGAATTTGGGAAACAAGAATCAAATAATAGAAGAAGACTAACATGGATTTCAAGAAGACAAATGCTCCGACCAACACGGTAACCCGTGACCTGGTCGATTTTGTAAAGGACACCGACAACATCTATGAGAGCGTTGCCATCATGGGTAAGCGTGCAAACCAGATTTCTGTTGAGATAAAGGATGAGCTCAAGTCAAAGCTTGAGGAGTTCAGTTCATCTACAGACAATCTTGAGGAGATGTTTGAGAACAGGGAGCAGATTGAGATTTCACGCTACTACGAGCGTCTTCCCAAACCCACTCTGATTGCAGCACAGGAGTTTGAGGATGGCAGGATTTATTATCGTAATCCCGCCAAGGAGAAGGAGAATTTCTGATTTGTAGCCCGGCTTGTAGCCGGATCTGTTCTTTATGAAGATAGAATTCTACCTGCATCAAATATGGCTGGCTCTCATCTGTGTACTGATGTTTGCCGGCCTTCTTCTTCCTATAGGCCAGTTTGTGGACGCGGAGGGAGCATCGGCCGAACTGACAAATTTCCGTCTTAATTTCATTGAGGGTGACAGCAGCGGTGCCTTGTGGGCCCTGGGGCTGGTCATGATTGTGATACTGGCTGTGGGAGTGTTTGAGCTGCTGCTGTCGGGATTCAGGAATTTCGTGCTTCAGAAACGCCTGATTGTTTTTATGATGCTGCTTACGGTGGGTTATTATATCCTTTTTGCGGTGTATGTCCTTTTGCTCAAGGGTGAGTCAACGTTCAGTCCCAGGATAGCTGCCGCTTTCCCTCTCGTATCACTGGTGCTGGAGTACATGACTATAAACGGCGTTTCCAAAGCCGAGGCTGCAATCATAGCACGTGCTTCGGGATTCAGGCTCAGGGACTGATTGTCCGCTCTTATTTGCTGATGTTGAATGAGTAGGTGGCGCGAACGGATATAGTGCTGTTGGCGCATCGGGCAAAATAGTCCTTCTTGGTGATTCCGTAGATGTTTCCCAGTCCGAAGTAGTATCGGCCTTCTATTCCGAAATTACCGGAACTGGTACGCATTTCCAATCCCACACTGGCGGTTATTCCATAGTCAAGCTTATTCTCTATGTCTTTACCGTATTGTTCGGTTACCTGATTTGGACGGTTAGAGATGTCCCAAGGCTTTTTTCCGCCGTATATCTCCTTTTCGTTCAAGAGATAGCTTACCTGAGGCCCGAGATTGAGGTGCCCCTGAAAGCCACGGTACTCCCGGCCAAACCCTATGTGGGCCAGAAACGGTATCTCAATGTAGTTTGCTACCCTGGTATATTCGTTCTCTGACCCGTCCTCGATAAGTTCGGTCCAGCCGCGTGATGCAATGTTGCATTCAAGCTGGGTACCACAGATCAGAAAAAAATACTTTTCAGAGATATGCCTGAAGGATACTCCGAAAGTGGGTCCCAAACTGAGTTGTTGCTTGATGGACGGTATGAATGAAACGCTGCTGGTGCCCATTCCTCCGCTGACTCCCAGGGATAGCGTTTTGCGCTGTTCACCTACCTGTGCCGATACGGTCAGGCTGAACAACGCAACAGATAGGATAATGGTCAGCAGACGCCTCATTTGTCAAAGTCAATCTTTATAACCTTATAATCATTTGAGAAGTTTACAAAGAAAACCTTGCGGTTGATGTATCCTCCCCAATTGTTTACACGCTCAAACTTGAATCCCATCTGGACGGGGTCTGTCTCCAGATCGTTCAGATGATTCTCAAAATCCCTGCCGTAGGTAGCCAGCCCTTTCAGGAAATAGTATCCTGTGTCATAACCGTATGATGCATAACTTGGATAGCTTATCATCATCTGACGGCTGAAAGCGCGTCTGAAAGCGGTGTTGAATTCCACTGCCTCACGCAGCATGTTGTTGGTGTAGAACCAGCTGTAAAACCAAGTGTCAACCTCATACATCTCATTCAGATGGTCCGATGCGTAGTATTGGTACTGGGGATAGCCGAACAGGTGAGTCTCTATCTCGGGATCCTTGTTGCGGGTTACCAGCTGGAGTACAGGAAGCATCGTGTTGAGCGGTTCACTGTTGGGTGTATTTATTATGAACAGGTTCTGCTTGCCGGGAACCAATGCATTCATTATCTGCTGATAAACGGTGTCTATCAGCACCGTCGTGTATGTCAGGTCGTGGTCAGTCAGTGCGGTCTTGAGCCCGTCAATGAAAGGATTACGGCTGTACTCATCGGCATCCAGGATAATCACGTTGGGATTGGGGAACTGCCTGAAGAAATGACTGAATATCTCCTGATGGAAGTATGACTGCGGAGTGTTTATCTGGAAGACGTAGGGATTGTTGTATACATCATCCATGTTGGAGTTGAGCGGCAGCGGAACCAACGGGACCTGATGGTCGGTTGACCATTTGGCTGCTGCCGATATGTGATTGGAATGCCTTGTGCCGAAAATAATGTCGACATCATCCAGTTTTCCGCTCTGCAGCAATGGTTCTAAGGGGTTGTCTTCCCCTTTGGAGTCAAACAACTTCAGATTGACTGAAACTTTCTCGTTCTTGAGCTTGTCGAGCGCCAACAGGATGCCCTGATAGAATTCCACCATTCTCTTTTGCTCGAGTGAAGTGGTGTCATCGAGTGAGAACGGAAGTATGAGGGCTGCCGTGATTGTTCCGTCAGACTGCCCGTTCTTACGCTCGTTCATAGTGAACAGGGTGCTGTCGGGTATGGATTCTATCCTTGATAATGCCTGGTCGCGCTTGATGCGTCGCCGGGCAAGTTCTTCGGCGGAGAAGGGGATATTGACAATGGCTCCCCGGCTCAGTTTCCTGTATCTGTATTCGGGATTGGCATCCAGGAACTCATCCTGAGTTATGCCATAGGTGTTGCATATCCTGTAGATGGTCTCCCTGCGTTTTACTTCATGTGTACCCTTGAACCTGGCGGTATCGGTCAGAATGGTTTCAGTATCGGTAATTATCTCCTGCGGAGTCTCATCACCTGCATTCTCAATGGATGAGGCCAGCGGGTCTTCATCGGATGGGGCGGGGATGGTTATTACCTGACCGATCTTGAAGTTCTGTGCGGAGAGCCCGGGGTTGGCGTCACATATCTCTTTTACCGATACGCGGTTCTCAACAGACAGACGATACAAGGTCTCACCCTTCTGTATGGTGTGGAACTTGCCCGATGATGTATTCTTCCTTGCCGGAATCTTGAGCGATTCGCCGGCACGGATCACTTTCTCACTACCAGGATTGAGCTTTATGATGTCATCTTCGGTCACTCCGTACATCCTGGAGATGGAGTACAATCCCTGTCCTTGGGTGACGGTATGCATGAAATACTCCTGTGCACCTGTCTGTAAGCATAAAAGCAGTGACAACAGGAATGCCGGTATGATCTTTTTGAGTCTGGTCATGTATTGATTATTTGCGTACAAAAATACAAAAAAGCATTAAGTCTACGTTTTTTGAATGAAAGGTTATTTTGAGTACTTTTGCGTTTTGAAACGAGACTGTATGAAAAAGAGTGTATTGATAGGTCTGTTTTGGGCTGTCATGACTGTATTTGCAACTTGTCAGACAGTTTTGGCCGGTACCCCACAGGTGCAGGTAAAGGTTGTCCTCATATCCGTATCGGGTGACTCCACGGTCTTGGTTCCGGGTGAGTCGTCTCCCAACTCCCTTAATGTTCCGCTAAAGGCCGAGTTTATATCGGAACTGACGGCCGATGACGGTAAGGAATACGTGCTGTTCCCCCAGTGGACCGTCACCAGGACATATACGGACGGAGAGACCTCCAAGACACAGGATTTCCTTAAAAGGCAGGAGGCGGTTACTCAATACGAGTTTACAGACTTTGGTAAGTTCCAAGTGGGATTTGCCTGGTCATACAGGGAGAAAGATGCCACTGAGACCATTCCGGGAGCCGATGTCCAGCCTATGGATTTTACTATAGACGACTCTGAGATAAAACTGTATAACGCTTTTTCGCCCAACGGTGACGGTATCAATGATGTCTATAAGATTTATGCCCGCTCAATAGTGAGCATGAAGATAGCCATATTCAACCGTTGGGGGCAGACCATAAAGACCATATCGGGCAAGATGGATGACATACTGCCGTTTGATGCCGAACCGGACAATGACGGAGGCTATCTGTTTGAGATATGGGACGGTAGATTCAACGGTGATGTGGTAAATGACGGAGTCTATTTCATAAACGTCCAGGCCACTGGTGCCGGAGGAAAGAAGTATGATAAAAGGGCCGATATCAATATCCTGACAGGAACCGGAGTTCAGCAGTAAGAGCATGGAGAAGAGTAAGATAGTTGTAACGGGAGCCAGGTCCAATAACCTGAAAAACATAGATGTGGAGATTCCGCACAAGTCACTGACTGTAGTGACCGGACTGAGCGGAAGCGGTAAGTCATCACTGGCTTTTGATACCATCTATGCCGAGGGTCAGCGCCGTTACATCGAGACTTTCTCCGCTTATGCACGTAATTTCTTAGGAAACCTGCAGCGTCCCGATGTGGACCGCATAACCGGTTTGAGTCCTGTCATATCCATTGAGCAGAAAACCACCAACCGCAATCCGCGCTCAACCGTAGGGACAGTTACGGAAGTCTATGACTATCTGCGACTATTGTTTGCCCGTGCGGGTGAGGCGTTCTCTTATCTGACCGGTGAGAAGATGGTCAAGTTCACCGAGGAGCAGATTGTGGAGCGCATCGTATCGGACTATGAGGGACAGCGTATCTATGTGCTGGCTCCGCTGGTACGTAACCGCAAGGGTCATTACAAGGAACTGTTTGAGAGCATACGCCGCAAGGGTTACATCAACGTGCGTGTGGACGGCGAGATGCGTGAGGTCAAGCCCGGCATGAAACTGGACCGTTACCGAAATCATGATATAGAGGTGGTGATAGAGAAGCTGGTGGTGAATGAGAGATACCGTCACCGTCTGGCTGACAGCGTGGCGCTGGCCATGAAGCAGGGCGACGGCATGATGATGGTGCTCTCCATGCCTCCGGAGACCATTCCGGGCCGTGCGGAGCAGGGCGTGCTCAAACATTACAGCAAGCGGCTGATGTGTCCCACTACGGGTATATCGTACCGCGATCCCGCGCCCCATAACTTCTCGTTCAACTCTCCGCAGGGATTTTGCCCCAAGTGCAAGGGATTGGGATATATATCGGCCGTGGATGAGGACAAGGTGCTTCCGGACCGTTCGCTTTCGGTTAAGAAAGGTGCTATAGCTCCCCTCGGACCGTTTAAGAATACGCTTATATTCAGGCAGATAACAGCTCTGCTGGCCAAATATGACTATACGCTCGATACTCCAATTTCGGAGATGACCAATGATGTGGTCGATGAGTTGCTGAACGGATGCGACGAGCGCATTAAGGTTCAGATAACCGGAATAAACAGCGAGGCCGATGCCGTATTCATGGAGTATGAGGGTGTTGTCAAGTACGTACGCTCGCTCCAGCAGCAGACTGACCTTACCGCTGCCGAGCAGAAGTGGGCCGATCAGTTTGCGGTAACGCGCGTTTGCCCGGAGTGCGGCGGTGCGCGTCTTAATAAGGAGGCTCTGAACTTCCGTATTGACGGCAAGAACATATACGAGCTGGCATCGATGGATATACAGGACCTCTACGAGTGGTGCTGCACTGTTGAGCCACGCCTGAGTGAGCGCCAGCGTACCATTGCATCCGAGATTCTCAAGGAGATACGTACCCGTCTGGGCTTTATGCTTGAGGTGGGGCTGGACTACCTGTCACTGAACCGTCCCGCCGAGTCACTTTCCGGCGGTGAGGAGCAGCGCATCCGTCTTGCTACGCAGATAGGCTCCAAACTGGTTAATGTGCTTTATATCCTTGACGAGCCCAGCATCGGACTTCATCAGCGTGACAACGTGCGTCTGATTGAGTCCCTCAAACAGTTGCGTGACGGCGGCAACACCGTTCTTGTGGTGGAGCATGACCGCGATATGATGCTGGCTGCCGATTGGATAATAGACCTGGGACCGCGTGCCGGCCGCAAGGGTGGTGAGGTGGTGTTCCAGGGTACGGTTGATGATATGCTCAAGACCGAAACACTTACCGCAGGATATCTGAACGGCAAACTGGATACTTTTGAGGGCGTGTTGTCGGAGCGTCGTGAGGGCAACGGGCAGAGCATTGTACTGTGCGGCTGCCGGGGCAATAACTTAAAGGGCATCGATGTGGAGTTCCCGCTGGGCAAACTTATCTGCGTGACGGGTGTATCGGGCAGCGGCAAGTCAACGCTGGTAAACGAGACGCTTCAGCCCATACTGTCGCAGAAGTTCTACAGGTCCCTGAAAGAACCTCTGGCATATGACTCGATTGAGGGTATTGACCTGATAGACAAGGTGGTGGATGTGGACCAGTCGCCCATAGGACGTTCTCCGCGTTCCAATCCTGCCACATATACGGGGGTGTTCAGCGATATCCGTCAGCTCTTTGTGGAGTTGCCTGAATCCAAGATACGTGCATACAAGCCGGGCCGGTTCTCGTTTAATGTCTCCGGCGGCCGGTGCGAGGCCTGCGGCGGAAACGGCTACAAGACCATCGAGATGAATTTCCTGCCCGACGTGATGGTGCCCTGCGAGGTCTGTCACGGCAAGCGTTACAACCGCGAGACCCTGGAGGTGCGTTACAAGGGCAAGTCCATTGCCGATATCCTGGACATGACCATCAATATGGCAGTGGAGTTCTTTGAGAACGTGCCCACCATTCTGAACAAGATAAAGGTTTTGCAGGATGTTGGTCTGGGTTATCTCAAACTAGGCCAGCCGTCTACCACCATATCGGGTGGTGAAAGCCAGCGCGTAAAACTGGCCACAGAGTTGGCTAAACGCGATACCGGCAAGACCCTCTACATACTGGACGAGCCTACCACTGGCCTGCACTTTGAGGATATCCGCGTCCTGATGGGTGTGCTTAACCGCCTGGTTGACAAGGGCAATACGGTGATTGTGATAGAGCACAACATGGACGTGATCAAGCAGGCCGACTGGATTATCGACATCGGCCCTGAAGGCGGTCGCGGCGGCGGCATGATTGTTGCCCAGGGCACTCCCGAGCAGGTAGCCGCCTCAGGCAAAGGCTACACCTCGCGCTTCCTCGCTGAAGAGCTCTCCCGCTAAAATGATACAATTGGGGACAGTCCTAGGGTGTTAAGTTAACATTTTCATTTTAGCTCACTTTTTTGAGCAGATTGAGTCTTTTAGTAATGTGTAAAGAATAAGTTGCATCAGTTGGCCGGTTTGACGAGGTAGTTCCATTTGCCAAGTTCCGGAGCGAAGACGACCTGCGTGGCAAGCC